>CAIOJL010000084.1 GCA_903858595.1 uncultured Spartobacteria bacterium
CTTGAAGAATCAACAAAAACCAATCACCCTCTCAACCGGACACTAGTGATTGAAGAAGAAATGACTGAACAGTCGTCACGGCGATTTCGGCGCTACGCCAGTCATCTCGGTTCTCTTTGTAGATGACGGTCTTGAAGTCGTTCTTGATGATATTGTTAATCTACTTTTCGGCCTTCCTCTCCAACTCGAGTCGATCCACAAGGAAGAGAACTCGGCTGGCGTTCCCTGTGCGAAGGAAAAGCTTGATGAAGGCAGCCGAGACAAGTGTCTTGCCGGTGCCCGTGGCCATCTTCCTGTAGGAAGCGGTCGTTGCCCTTGGAGACGGACTTCTGGACGGCGTGGATGGGTTTCTCTTGATGGGGGCGTAAGAAACGGAGGCCGTTGATCTCTATGAGGTCAGGGCGCTCGGATTCGTTTTCCCATTCAGCCTCAGCGGCTTAACCTGGGCGCTGAGTCAGTGCGACGTAATCGTCATCAACAACTTCTTTGACGAGTTTCTGTGGATCTGGCGTGACTTTCTGGAAGCCAGTCACTTAGGCGGGAGTTGGGAAGAACGTAATGATGGAGGGGTTGCCTCGATCCAGATCCCAGAAATAATGAATGTTCCCATTGGAAAGAATGACAAAGCGGGAATCTAATGAGCAGGCGTAACGGCGTGACTGTTCCTTACCGACCAGGGGCTCCTTGTTCTCGGCCTTGGCTTCGAGAACGATCAGGGGGTATCCCCTCTTGTTCAACATGAGGAAATCGACAAAGCCCTTGGAGGACTTCTCGAAGCTTTCCCCGATCTCGTCAAAAGCCTGCTCGCTCAGAGCAACACTCGGCTCCAAGTGAATATTTGCAGGGCCATCCTCATTGCCGAAAAAGCGCTAACCTGCGGCTTCGAGCAGCTTGTTGATCTTAATAAGAGCGGAGGCTTCTTTCATGCAGGCGGTGACGGATGTACGACTTGTAGCGTGTCAAACGGTGATGTCGCTACGGGATTCTCTCTTAATAATCTTTTATTCAATAAGACTATCCCTTCAATTGGTCACTGAGTGTCCCAGTCCTCTAATTCTCCTAAACTAAAGACTCGGAAGATCGGATGAAGAGCAAGGTGTGAGCGTGACGCTGTATGTCTTATACTGCCAGCGATTAACGCTACTACCCTCGTTATCCCGAGTCTTATTCCAGAATGCAGTGGCGAGATCGCAAGTACGAATCAGTCATTCCAGCCACATAATCGGCAACGACTCTCAGCAAGCCGACGCGCTCCCGACGCGAGAGGGTGCGCACTCCGAGTTTTTCGGGATGTCTTATCAGGTCGGCAAAGACGGCCTCCATCTGCTGGCAGGCGTTCTCATTGGCGCCATGCACTTCGGGATGACGGTAGAACTTCTCATAGAGATGCCTGCGAAGAGTGGCGTTGTGGGATTTGAGATCGGAGGAGTACCTGATCAGACGGGTGGGATAATGACGAACCTCCCCGACACTTGTGACGCCCGAGGTAACGATGGAGGAATGACTTGTTTGCACAAGATCCTCCACCTCACGGTTGATGAGGCAGCGGAGAACGAACTTTCGATAGGTGCGGGGACCTGCGGAGCTGAGGGTTCCCTCGGATTCCTCAAGGGCTTTGGCATCAGCTTCGCGCCAGAGATCCAGGCTCATGAGTTCCTCTTGGGAAAGCAGGCCGGAGGCGAGTCCATCCTCGAGGTCATGGCTGTAGTAGGCGATCTCATCCGCGATGTTCGCCACCTGGGCCTCCAGAGATGGGCTGGGATAGCTCGCTCCGTCGGGGCTCACAATCTCCCGGTGATGTTTTTTCAATCCCTCGAGAACTTCATGGGTGAGGTTGAGTCCCTGGTGCTGGGGATAGCTTTCCTCGAGTGTCTCGACAACGCGGAGGCTCTGCTCGTTGTGATCGAATCCTCCGTGATCCTTCATCAGGCGGTCGAGCGTCTCCTCTCCGGCATGACCAAACGGAGGATGTCCCAAGTCATGGGCCAGTGCGATGGCCTCAGCCAGATCCTCATTCAGTCCGAGAGCCCGAGCGATGGTCCTGCTGACCGAGGCGACCTCGATGGTGTGGGTCAGGCGTGTGCGGTAATGGTCACCCTTACCGTTGAGGAAGACCTGGGTTTTTCCATCGAGTCTGCGGAAGGAGGTGCCGTGAACGACCCGGTCTCTATCGCGTTGGAAGGGGGATCTGAAGGGATGTTCTGTTTCGGGTAAAAGACGACCAGCGCTTTCCGAAGCCTTTTGCGCGTATGGAGCAAGGAGCGCTTCGCGAGGATCGGGAATCATGGAAAACGTACTAGGCTGTTGGGCTGCTCGACTTTTGGGCTATTGGTTTGGATCAAAGCCAATAGTCCAATGAACCAAAAGACAATTAGCCTTCTCCCAGCTCAGACATTGAAACGGAATTCCATCACGTCGCCGTCCTTGACCTCGTATTCCTTCCCCTCGATGCGGAGTTTGCCAGCCTCGCGGCATTTTGGAGCTGAACCGAGTGAGTCTAGGTCTGCAAAGGCCATGGTCTCGGCAGCGATAAAGCCGCGCTCGAAATCGCTGTGGATCACGCCAGCCGCGGCGGGGGCCTTGTCGCCTGTGCGAATCGTCCAAGCGCGGGTCTCCTTAGGGCCGTAGGTGAAGTAGGTGCGAAGTCCCAGCAGGGCATAGGCTCCGCGGATGAGCTTGCCGACGCCGCTGTCAGAGACACGGAGGCTCTCCAGGTACTCCTTGGCCTCTTCGGGCGGGAGTTCCGAGAGTTCGCTCTCGATCTGGGCGCTGACAACGACCGTTCCGGTGCCGTGATGGGTCGCGGCGTACTCGACGACGGCCTTCACATGGGGATTGGTGGAGTAGTCACCCAACTCGAGCGGCGCGAGATCCTCCTCGCGGACATTGGTGGCAAACAAAACTGGCTTCGCGCTCAGGAGGAAGAATCCGGCCATGAGTTTCTTCTCGTCGTCGGTGAGTTGGGCGGTATTAGCAGGTTTCCCCTCGTTGAGGTGAGGGAGGAGCTTTTCCCCAAGTTCGATCTCGGCCTTGGCCACCTTGTCGCCAGTGCGGGCAGCTTTGTTCTGGCGCTCGATCCTTTTTTGGACGGTGGCCATGTCAGCAAGGACCAGCTCTGTCGTGATGATCTCAATGTCGCGGACCGGATCGATCGAGCCGGCCACGTGATGGATATCCTCATTCTCGAAGCAGCGGACCACCTGGACGATGGCATCAACTTCGCGGATATGGGCTAGGAACTTATTTCCCAATCCCTCTCCCTCGCTGGCCCCCTTCACGAGTCCAGCGATATCGACCACCTCGATAGCAGCAGGGATGACCTTCTCGGAGGAGGCAAGCTCCCGCAGACGCTCGAGCCGGGCATCGGGAACATTCACCACCCCGACATTCGGCTCAATGGTGCAGAAGGGGAAGTTTGCCGCCTCGGCCTTGCGGCTCCGGGTGAGGGCGTTGAAGAGAGTTGATTTCCCCACGTTGGGGAGTCCGACGATTCCTGTGCGTAACATCTAACCTTGCTACCTGAGTACGGGTCAGGGAAAAACTTCTTTCACACACCAAACTAAAAAAACTTTTTTATGAAAAACTCTCTCCAGTCACTTTCCCGGCTCGTTTCGACGATGGACAGCCTCCTACAGACAGAGGAAATCAACGATTATCCGGGAGCTGTGAATGGTCTCCAGATCGAAAACTCCGGATCAGTCACAAGAATCGTTGCCGCGGTGGATGCGTGCGAGGAAGTCATCCGCGAGTCCTCCAGAGTCCCGGGTACGCTCCTGCTGGTCCATCACGGACTCTTCTGGAAAGGCGTGCAGACACTGACCGGTGCCCATTACCGCAAGATCAAGACTGCCCTGGACGGCGACCTTGCTCTCTACAGTTCGCACCTCCCCTTGGATCTGCATCCGAAGCTCGGGAACAATGTTCTGCTGGCCCGGGCCCTCGGTCTATCTGCTATCAAGCCGGCTCTGGAGATGAAGGGTCAGACTGTCGGTGTGCAGGGAGAGCTAAGTGGGAAGGGTCCAATAAAGCGCGAGGCCTTTGCCGATTTGCTCTCGGGCGCTGTAGGCGGTCACGTTCATCTGGCCCCCGGTGGACCTAAGACCGTCAAGAGTGTCCTGGTGGTCACTGGCGGTGCGGGAAGTGAAGTGGCTCGTGCCCCCGCCCTTGGAGTGGATGCCTTTGTGACGGGGGAGGGGCCGCATTGGAGCTACACGGCTGCTGAAGAGCTTGGGATCAATCTTTTTTATGCCGGCCACTATGCGACGGAGACCTTCGGGGTGAAGGCGCTAGCTTCACTTATTGCCAGTCAGTCAGGCCTTCCCTGGAGTTTCCTCGATCATCCCACGGGATTATGAAGATACTCACCCGTGAGTTCTTTCAACGCGATCCCTTGATCTGCGCCCGTGAGCTGATCGGCTGCACGCTTGGTTTCGATGGCACGGCCGGCATCATCGTGGAGACAGAAGCTTATGCGGCCAAGGGGGACCGAGCCTGTCATACATGGAAGAGAGCGGGAGCTCGGGAATTCGTGTCAAGCCATGCTCCGGGAACCGCCTATGTCTATTTGAACTACGGCATGCACTGGCTCTTCAATTTTCTAGTCAAGGGAGGTGAGAACGAAGGTTTTGTACTGATCCGTGCGTTGGAGCCGGCGGAGGGGATCCCGCTCATGCGGTCACGCAGGAAGAGAAAACAACTGCAGGATCTCTGTAGCGGCCCGGCGAAACTGACTCAGGCACTCGGGATTGCCGGGAGGCATCATGGGTGCGATCCCTTTGCTGGTAACAATTGGTGGTTGAGCAAAGCCATGGAAGGCCAGGAGTTGATTGTCTCCACTCGCATCGGGATCACCCTGGATGCGGATTATCCCTGGCGTTTTCTGAGAAAGGGATGCCCATTTGTGAGCGTCCCTGCCTGAGCTATTGCCCCCAGCAAAGGAAAAGCCGGACCAATTGAACGGCCCGGCTCTCCATAAGTGAGTAATAAATGCACCCTAGGCGCTTTTATTTGGGTTACTTGCTCTTGGCGTCGGTGGCGGGGCAAGGCTGCTGGCAGCACTGCTTGTGGCAGCAGGCGCCGAGGCTGAGGGCTGCCGTTGCAAGCGCAACGATCACCGCGGTCTTGATGATGGTCATAATAAAATTCGCCTCCTTTGTAAGCTGGTTGCTGGCATTTAAACATACGGCGATCTTTTCTCTGCACAACGAGATTTTAAGAGATTCTGCTTCATGAAAAAAGCCGGACCGAAAGATCGGCCCGGCTTTTTAAATGAGATTGGATTATCCGGAAATCGGATAATCTCCCCCTGCTACAATTACTTGCTCTTAACGCTGGTGGCAGGAACTGGAGCCTGCTTGGTTGCGCAAGCGCCGAGTGTGAGAGTAGCTGCCGCGAGAGCGACGACTGCTGCGATCTTGGTGATGGTCATGATAAATTTCGCCTCCTTTCTAAGCTGGTTGCTAAAATCTGAATTTAAGGTCTTGAGCCGATCCAACAAAGCAAATTCCCAAGGAATTTTTCCTCTCTTCATCCGATAGCTGCAATTAGGACTTGATATGGACCGCTGTGCCGGTGTCGACCCGGTCATACAAGTCGATCATCTCATGGTTCCTTAATCGAATGCAGCCGTGGCTGGCTGGAGTTCCGATAAGGTTCTCCTGGTTGGTACCGTGGATGTAGATGTAGCGTTTCCTTGTGTTCTCGTTCTCCTCATCCAGTCCCTCCAGCCAGAGTATGCGGGTCAGTACATAATCCTCTTTTCCGCCTGGAGCGGCGATCTTTCCTGTCGGGATGCGTCCTTTGAAGATCATCCAGGCAGGAGCATGGTCACCTATCTTTTCACATATCCGGAAGCGTCCTGTAGGTGTGCGGAAACTTCCCTCTTCGCTTCCCAGTCCGAACTGCGAACTGGAAATAGGATAAGATGCGTTCAGCTGCTCTCCGCCTCGAAGTTTGAGGAGCTGACGTTTGATATCAATAACGATGGACTGTGGCCGATCTCTCTCCTTGGTTGATGTAGATATCATGACTTCTCTTTTCTGGATGCTTGCAGAGAGGGCCCAGTGAAGGCAATTTTTACGTCACATCATGAGCAAGATAGTTCCAGGCAACAGTATTTCCTCTTCCAAGCATATTGCCATCGTCGGAGCCACCGGTGCCGTTGGCATCGAGATGATAAGGGTTCTTCAGCGACGGAATTATCCCGTCGCATCCCTCCGCCTGCTTGCTTCACCCCGTTCAGCTGGGAAGATCTTAACGTTCCTTGGCGAAGAAATCGTGGTGGAGCCTCTCACCGAAAACAGCTTCGAGGGAATCGACATCGCACTCTTCAGTGCCGGGGGAGGGATCTCCAAGGAGTTCGCTCCTCACGCGGTGAAGGCCGGTGCGATCGTTGTTGATAATTCTTCGGCCTTCCGGCTGAACCCAGAGGTACCGTTGGTCGTTCCGGAGATCAATGCCGCTGATGCCGCCTCTCACTCCGGGATTTTGGCTAACCCAAACTGCACCACGGCGATCACGCTGATGGCAGTATATCCCCTGCATCAGTCCTTCGGACTGAAGAGGGTCATTGCTTCGAGCTATCAGGCTGTTTCCGGCACCGGTGCCCGTGCCATCGAGGAACTCCGTGACCAGGTGGAGGCGATTGCCGGGGGACGCCCTGTCGTCAAGGAGGTCTATCCCCACCAGATCGCTTTCAACGTCCTCCCTCATGTCGATTCTTTCCTGGAGGATGGATACACCCGCGAGGAGATGAAGATGCAGAATGAGGGCCGGCGGATCATGCACCTCCCTAATTTCACAGCTTCGGTGACCTGTGTTCGTGTCCCTGTCTACCGTGCTCACTCTGTGGCGGTGACCGCCGAATTTGAGAACCCCGTCTTGCTTGAGAAAGCCCGTGAGGTTCTTATGGCTGCACCGGGCATCGTTCTGCATGACGACCCCTCGAAGTCGATCTACCCGATGCCGATCGAGTGCAGCGGGGAAGACGACTGTCGGGTGGGCAGGCTTCGTCTGGATTGTGCCTTGCCGAATGCCCTGACATTCTGGGTGAGTGGGGATCAGTTGCTCAAAGGCGCGGCGTTGAACGCTGTGCAGATCGCCGAGTTGCTCTAGTCGCCGGAACCTTTACCTGACAATATCAAACCATGCCGACCTACGAATACGAATGCTCCAAGTGTAAGAAGACCTTTGAGGCCTTCCAATCCATGAAGGATGATGCCTTTAAAACCTGTCCCAAGGAGAAGTGCCGGATGAAGGTCTGGGGCAAGGGAAAGGTGAAGAGACTGATCGGAGCGGGGGCAGGATTAATTTTCAAGGGGTCAGGTTTCTATATCACCGATTATCGAAGCGAGGGATACAAGAGCGCGGCGGAAAGCGCTAAAAAAAGCGAATCTTCGCCCGCGAAGACTGCAGAGAGCTCTTCTGCTCCTTCTAAGACTGACAAACCCGAAGCTTCCGCACCCAAGAGCGAAGCAAAGAAAACCTCCGCACCCGAATCCGCTAAGACTAGGAAATCCCCACCTAAGAAATCATGAATGTCATCCGCTGCAGTTCCTGCACTCAGGATAACTCTCCCTCGCTGGTTTACTGCAGTCATTGCGGGGCTATCCTTTCAAAAATTCCTCAGGGTGATGGTAATGTATCCCTTCCAACATCTGTAGCTGTCTCCGCCAGTCGGGCACAACGTTTTGAGGAAGAGCCCCTGCAAAAGCGTTCTCTTTTTTCACATCTCTGGGGAACCTTTCGTTATCTCTTGTCGGTTGCCCTCGGTGTCGCGGTCGTTCTTGCCATGATGGATCCGAAAGTGCCGCTTCCCTACTCCCAGCCGATTGCGAATGCCACGGTCATCCTCCAACGCTATATCGTCCAATCGCATCTTGCGCAGGTGACAATCGCGCAACCGCTCATCAATCAGGCGCTTGCTCAGACAGGAGGAATGAAATGGGCTCCTCCCTTAGATTTCATACCCATGCCTCAGTGGGTGGAGAGTTCAGTGATCCTTACCAATGGTGGCCTTCGTTATTCGGTTGTCGTCACTTTATTGAGCTATCCCCTCCATTTTTCAGAATCTTTCCGTCTCTCCGGTGCCTCCCGCCAGTGGAACCTCATCCCTGACTCAGGATGTATCGGGTTGCTTCCCTTGCCTGGTTCCCTGCTTTCACCCATGACCTCATTCATGAGTTCCTGCTCCTCCCCCTTTCTCAAAGATTTGCAGGTGATGAAAGCTGCCGAGACTGTGCGGATCCGCCCAGACTGCATCGACTTGAGCACGCGCCCGTAAACTAACGAATCACATGAGCGGAGGCGGCACCTGTTTCCGGATACTGCTCGCTCTAGTTGTCTGGAATGCCATTCTGCTGAGTTTTCAGAGTGCCGTTGCAGAACCATCCGGAATCACCACTCCCCAAGGAATCTTTAGCCTGCGAGTGACTCATCAAGCAGCCTCACATAGCCAAGAACGCTGGTTGGGGAATGCCGAAAAACGTTTTTTCGAACTCACTGGCTTTGAGTCGCAGGATTACCCTCCGATCATGGTCGTGTTGCACAGTCACGAGTCCCCGGGAGAGGGGCTACCAAGTCTCAGAGTTGATTCGCTGGAAGGCGGCCTGCCAAGAATTCAGGTTGATCTTTTGAATCAAGATGCTCCGCGGTCGGGAACCCTGGGAGAAAGACTACTAGCGACCGCGATGCTTCTCCGAGAGTACTATGGGGAGAAAGCCCCGCAAGTTGGCTCCTCAATTCCCGTGGTTTCTTCATGGCTTTCTCATGGATTGGCCACCCTTTGTCTGGATAGCAGTACTCAAAAAACCTTGCGGGCCTCTTATCTTAACGGAGAGGCGCCGCCCGGAATCGAAGCCTTTTTTGCTGAGCGCCCTCCAGATGATAGCAATCAGCTTCTGGAAAATAACTACAATGCCAGGGCCGCATGTCTTCTGCAGGCGGGATTGAAGGGTGAGGGTGCTGCCCTGTTCAGGAAATGGATCCGACCTGACTCTTCCGCAGAACATCATGACTCTATCTCCTCATCGTCGAACTGCCCCTCCGGATGGCCGATGCAGCCGATTGAGAGGGACTGGCTTTTGCTGATGGCAATTTCCTCCCGTGATGAAAAAAGCGTCACCGACGAGCTGACCTCCAATGAGAGCCTCCGTAGGTATGATGCTATTATAAAGGCGATCTCGATAGATGCCGCCTCGTTCGAGAAGCTTCGTAAGGAGAGGGGATGGGAATTCACCTCTCAAGGGATTTGCTCAAGACTCAGTTCCTTGCGTCTGCAGGCGAACCTCTTGATTATTCCCCTCATCGACTCGATAACGGATCTTCTGCAATCGGGCAAAAAGTTTTCTGGGAAGAAACTCCAGGAACGCTTGGCCTCTCTCACGGCTCTTCGAAAGGAGACTCTCGGACGCTCCCAAGCCATCGATGCCTATCTCGACTGGTACGAGGCGGCGAAGGTGCCCGTCCGGAGCGGTCTCTTTGACGAGTTTCTTAAATCTTTCGAATCACCTGTTCGGAAAGGCCCTGTAGGCCGTTATCTTGACGCAGTTGAAAGCCGGGGATGGTGATAGTAAATGCGGCTCCCTAAAGAAGCGGCAGGTAAAAACAAAGGGAACCAACTTGTGACACTTGCACCTTCGCTCGTCCGCATTATCGTGTTGGGATGTTGAATCTGACACGGCAGGAGCAGATGGTGATGATTTTCATTCTGGCAGCCTTGCTCGTGGGAGCTGGGATCAGGCATCTGCGTATGATTGGTATGCTTCCTGATCGAACAGCTTCTTGCACCGGTTCCACCCACTGACCCCATCGACTTTATTACATGAAAGTTTCAGGATTTAACGAGGCCGTTGCCCTGGCTGTCGCAAAAAAGGACAAGTACCGCCCCGAGGGATACCAGTTCGTGCGCGAGTCGCTGGAAGCCACTCTCAAGATTCGCTCTTAAGCGAAGCAGCAGCCGATCTCCTCCCATGTCTCCGCGGAAGAGCTCCTAGAGGGATTCAGGCGCATGGCCCTGAGGGAATTCGGACCGATGGCCCCGACTGTCCTGCACTATTGGGGGATTAGATCCTGTCGTGATATCGGGGAGATGGTTTTCAGCCTTGTTGAGGCGGGAGCCTTCGGTCGCACTGAGAATGACCGCATCGATGATTTTGAGAGTGGATTCGACTTTCATGAGGCCTTTGTTGTACCCTTTCTTCCTCCACCCCCTGAATCCATGACCACTGCCGACCCGGTGTCAGGTGATCAGCAGGCGCTTTTTACCAAATGAAAACACTCCTGGTACTCATGACCATCCTTTCCCTACCCGTACTCACTGCCTCCCCGGAGAAATCCCACAACCACGAGTCTTCCACTAGAAATGAGGGGGATGTTTCTGCGATTATCGATACGAGCGCAAAAGCAGATTCGCCGCTTTCCGC
The DNA here is from genome assembly GCA_903858595.1 of uncultured Spartobacteria bacterium. Taxonomy (GTDB): domain Bacteria; phylum Verrucomicrobiota; class Verrucomicrobiia; order Chthoniobacterales; family UBA6821; genus UBA6821. Next base: position 10,422 of record CAIOJL010000084.1, read on the forward strand.
CAAGCCGCAGGTCTTCACTTTCCCCAACGGACTGACCCTGATCGTCGAGGAGAACAAAGGTGCGCCCGTTGCGAGCGTGCAGGCCTGGTGCAATACCGGATCCGTCCACGAAGGAAAGCTCTTAGGAGCCGGGCTTTCCCATATTCTGGAGCACATGCTTTTCAAGGGGACTACCTCCCGGGCACCCGGCGTGATCGCGAGTCAGGTCCAGGATCAGGGTGGGTATATTAACGCCTATACCTCCTATGACCGTACGGTCTACTGGATCGATCTCCCTGCCATGGGTGCTGCCAAGGCGGTTGATATTCTGGCAGATGCCATGATGAACGCCACGCTTCCTGAAGCCGAGTACAACAAGGAACAGGAGGTCATTCGTCGTGAATTCGCAATGGGCTACGACAACCCCGATCGCACCGCCTCGCTCCTGCTTTTCCGAACGGCCTTCCACACGAGCCCATTCAAGGAACCGGTGATCGGTCATCTCGACATCTATAATAAGCTGAACCGGCAGGATGTCCTCGATTACTACAAGCGCCGCTACGTTCCGAACAATCTCTGTTTTGTCGTGGTCGGCGATGTCAATGCCGCCGAGATCCGCGATCAATTGACAGCCTGCTTCGAGAAATATCCCCGTATGCCGCTCGAACCGGTGACGATCGCTGAGGAGCCACCTCAACTCGGTAAGCAAGAGGCCAGGGATACCTTCCCCACGGATCTCAGCCGCATGAATATAGCCTGGCGTGCTCCCGGCGCCACGAGTCCCGATGCACCCGCCGTCGAGGTCCTCTCGGCTGTTCTTGGGACGGGTACGAGCTCCATCCTGAATACGGAGGTTCGTGAGAAGAAGGGGCTGGTTCACCAGATCGGAGCAGGACTCTATACCCTGACCCCTAAGGAAGGCCTGATCTATGTCGGAGCAATTGCTGATCCCGACAAGCGTGATGCCGCCGAGAAGGAGATCCTTGCCCAGGTGGAGAAAGTCGCAAGGGAGGGGATTACACTCCCCGAACTGGCCAAGGCGAAGAAGGCTCTTCTCTCCGAGCATTATCACGGACTGTCCACAATGCGGGGGCGTGCTTCCGACTATGGGAACGGCTGGCTGATGACAGGAAATGCAGAATTTGGAAAACGCTACCTCGAGTCGATTGAGAAGGTGAAACCTGAGGATGTTCGCCGCGTGGCTGCCCTTTATCTCAAGCCGGAGGGACTCACCGTTACCTCGCTCGATCCGATCAATCACGCAAAATCAGGTGAGGGGGTTGACGCAAAAACTTCCGAATCAAAGATCAGCAAGGAAGTCCTTCCCAATGGTCTCCGAGTCCTTATTCATCAGGATAACCGGCTCCCCTTGGTCTCCATCATCGCCGCATTCCGCGGAGGTCTCTTGGCCGAGATTCCTGAGAAGAACGGAGTCTCCCAGCTTGCGGCTAGCACCATTGTGAAGGGAACCCGGACCCGCACGGCCCAGCAGATCGCCGAGTCCGTTGAGCATGTGGGGGGATCGATCGGAGCCACTTCGGGGAACAATAGCTTCTCGGTCGCCGTCGAGGTGATGAAGGATGATCTTCCGCTAGGTATGCAGATCCTCTCGGATGTCCTGCTCAACGCCACTTTTCCGGAGGGAGAAGTCGCCCTGGAGAAGGATTCCCAGCTTGCATCGATCAAGGCCGAGGATGACCAGATCACCACAACGGCTCGCAATCTCCTCAAGCCGCGTCTCTACGGGAGCCATCCCTACGCACTCCGCACCACCGGGTCACCGGAAACCGTTTCCAAGCTGAGCTCTTCCGATTTGAAGGCCTATCGGGACAGGCTCGTTGTCGGCAAGAACGGAGTCCTCACCATCTTCGGTGCGGTGAATCCCGACGAAGTGCTGGCCCTTGCGAAAAAAGAATTCGGGGCTCTCCCTTCAGGCGAGATCTCCTTGGCCCAACCACCTGTCTCTTCACCACTCAAGGAATCTGTGGAGACTTCTGCCGAGCGCCAGAAACAGCAGTCGGTGATCATGAGGGGATTCCTGGGAACAACGATCATTGCAGTCGACCGACCTGCTTTGGAACTGATCGAGGAGGCTTCCAGCGATTTGGGCTCGCGCTTCTTTGTCCGCATCCGCGAAAAGCTCGGACTGGCGTATTTTGTAGGAGCGTCGAACTCCACCGGCCTGGCGCCCGGCGCCTTCGTCTTTTATCTCGGCACCGATCCGAAGAAGGTTGATCTGGCCAAGCATGAGTTCAACGACGAGATCGACAAACTTGCTGCCGAGGGCCTTACGCAGGTCGAGCTCGACCGGGCGAAGGCCAAGCTGCTGGGCGCAGAGGCGATCCGAAATCAGTCAGCGGCTGCACTTGGCGGAGTCTGTGCAACTAACGAACTGCTCGGCCTTGGCTACGATCATGACAAGGTCCGTAAGGCCGAGATTGAAAAGGTGACCCTTGAGGATACCAAGCGAGTGGCCAACAAATATTTCCGCGATGCCAAGAGCGTAGAAGTTGTCGTAGGTCCTCCAGTATCCAAGGCTGCCGAACCGCTTCACAACCCCACCATGACTCCCTAGCTCATTTCTTCCCATACCCATTATCCATTACCCATAACCTAAACCCCATAACCTAAAATCCCATGGCCGAAATCCAACAAGCAACCAACTCCGCCGATCTCACCCAGCGCTTCATCGAACTCGTCATGATGAACGCCCAGCAAGCAGCACTCTGTCTCGGACAGATGGCC
>CAIOJL010000085.1 GCA_903858595.1 uncultured Spartobacteria bacterium
GGCTCTCTATGGTGAGGGGATGAACACGCTCCTCCCCCTCAAGGCGCTCTGCTACTTCGGGGACGGGGATCTGGAGACTCTCAGCCTAGAGGTTCGGGAGCAACTCGTTGCCGCGGTCGCCGGGTTGGGAGAGATCCCCGGTATGGTACGCCGTTCAGGAAAATTGATCGGCTGATGATACCCGTCTTGTGCTCCGAGGGGGCGATGTTCTGGGTGGTTATGATCCGGAAAGGCTACAACGGCGGCCTTTTCGGGAAGTAAAGAATTGACCCTAACTGACTAAAAACCAATATCTAAGGCACATATGAAAACCAAAGGCGCAAATATCGACATCCTCAAGCAATTCGCAGCTCTCGAGAAAAAGGCTTCTAAGCAGGTTCTCTCCGCAAAGGCCGCTATCGAGAAGAAGATAGCCAAGGAGGTGTCCTCGGTTCACAAGAAGTACGCTAAGGAGCTCAAGCAGATCGACTCCATGCTTTCCCGCTTCGGTCTTTCAGCTAAAGCGCCGAAATCGACCAAGGCCGCCAAGGCCTCTCCTGCTGGTAAGCGAACCCGTCGCACACTTCCCAAGATCAACGATGAGGAAATCAAGACCCAGCTCTCCAAGATCCTATCAGGTGGCAAGAAAATCTCCTCAGCCGTGATCTTCAAGCAAGTCGGCCTTGCGCGTCCCCGGTTCACTGCATTCCTCAAAGCCAATACCGGCTTTCTCCACATCGAAGGCAACAAGCGGAGCACGACCTACTCGCTGAAAGGTTAGTCTCTTAGAAAGTTTTTTGGTTTGATTGACTGGAGCGGCTGGCACATCACCAGCCGCTCTTTTCATTGCTAGGATGGTCGGTATTTGGGCGATAACGCCTCCTCAGGGGTGCCGAAATGGGAATTTCTGCCAATGGTAGAAATTGCCGGATGAACGGTCGGGTCGGAAGTGTGATCGGCTTTAGAACCCCTTAAACACTCGATTTGAAGGGCTGGGTGGGTTGTCAAGAATCAGCAAATGGGCGTAGAGCTGATCCATGCAAACGACATCCCGAATCCCATCCTCCATCCGCAGGAAGTCCACGAAGACTCGAATCGGAAGCATCACCCTGATCCTAACAACCCTGCTTGCCATTGGGGTACCAACCTCGATTCTTCAAGCTAACCCCTACGGCTCCTACGGGGGCGGGGGAGGCAGAGGTTATTACCAGCCGCAGTGCGGCGGTTGGTCGGAAAACTGTAATCGCGGTGGCTGGCTAGGCACTGGAGTGCCGAATGGCCTCGGATGGACACTCTTTGGGCTATCTGCCGCCGCCGCGATCTCCCGCCCTACATATGTGGCTCCGGCCCCGGTAATCGTTGAGCAACCGGTCTATGTCCAGCAGCCCGTAGTGGTCACCCGTCCCCAAGTCGTCCAGGCCCCACTCGTTAATTGCAACGGCGTCCCCTGCTACTACATCAACGGCAACTACTACCCCGCAACTGCCATGCAGTAGTGGCAACAAAAAGATCTTCAATCATGACAATGACATCACCACTCCCAACAAGCAGCTTCTCTCGTCGACCCCTAACAGACTTGAGTCCTAATGACCCGATCGCCAGAAAAGAGGCCCAGCTACGGACCAAAATAGCGAAGCTTCAGGCTCAACAACGCCGCCAGAAACTCATTGAGGATCTGGAGGTGCCCAAGTGCTCCAAACCCAGGGGTTTTCGTTTCATCCATGCCTTCCTAGTTGTCCTGGGTCTCCATGTCGCAGCCGTTGGAGGCTTCTTCGGACTCTCTGCGCTGAGAAAGATGCACGCCTCAGACAAAATGGCCCTGACTGAGAAAGCTCCAGCCTATGCAGGCGTGCCAAATCCTGAGCCTCAATCTGTCACTAGTTCAGCCCCAAATCATACTCCCAAACGCTCTGAAGGAAGCAACTCCAAGCACTACGCGAGCCTCGCCAAGAAAAAGAATACCGAGGATGCCGTAGTTGCCTCATCACCAGTGAAGGAATCGGCACCAGTAACCGAAAGCCCCAAGAAGGAGCAGGATCCAGTGCAGCAATCCGTCCAAAAGATCACCCCTGCAATCAAGGCACTCTTCACGCACCATCCTGCACTGAAATCAACACCATCATCTAAGACCTCTGGTGTAGCTGATACCCTTGCAACCATGGGAAGTCATGATTCTGCGGATGCATCCACCTCATCTGTGGTAGCCCCTTCTCATCCCCTTCCCCCAAACCCTTCGAGCTATGTCGTGGGGCCTGGAGACACCCTCTCCAAAGTAGCCTCCATGATGGGTATCCCCGCCGCGAAAATCAGAGATGCAAACGGCCTGGAATCCGGCAACAGCCTGCGAGTCGGGCAAAAGCTAGCCATCCCTAGCCTAGACAAGACTCCGCCTCCGCTCCAACTCGTGGAGAAAGAGCCCGAGAGCATTCCTAAAAAATCGGATCCCCCTGAAACCTTCACCCCGAAGCTAGAGCGCATAGCTCCCAACGGGGTCTACACGGTCCAACGTGGAGATAACTCCTACTCAATCGCTCATCGGCTAGGTGTCTCATTCACCGACCTGATGACTGCGAACAACATCACCAACCCAGCCAATGTGACGATCGGCATGCATCTCAAGGTGCCCAGCGGTGCTCTGGCCTCTAACTGAAACCCCACAAGACACACTTCGTAAACACAATGAAAAAGCCCATCTATGACCCATCCTGCGACGAGGAGATAATGTCCATCGGAGGAAGTCTCAATCCCAAAGGCTATCTCATGGACATTAACGAGACCCTTTATCTATCTGCCACAAACGGCTTTTACCTACAGCGTCAGATTCGCCAAATCCGCAAGGGGAGAACATGGGAAACGTCCGAATTGGGAGAGTGCGATGAGTACCCGGCATCCGGGAACGTCAGGATTCTCAAAGTGCTGCGACCCATGAGCCGCACCCAGGTGATTCGGTATGTCGTCGATGCCTACATGCCGAGGCATGTAGGCGTTCATCTCGCTACTCACCTTGCTCTGGATAGCGCAGGCATTCCATCGAGCTAACCCAAGTTCGTCATGCCCACCTACCATCCATCGAATCCAACCAGCCGCACTCTCACATCATGACAACTGATATGCTGAGGATCGGGATCCTAGGGATCATGTGCCTTTTCGGCCTCTTCTCATGCCAGTCGCAGGGTGAGGAAGCAAATCGCGCAATTGAGCAAACAACTCTCGTCGTTAGCGTACGGGATCAGAAGATGGCGCTCATCAAGGAAGGTCGTCCACTTGTGATGTATCCCGTCTCGACATCCCGATTCGGAACCGGAGACAGACCGGGAAGCTACGCCACCCCACTGGGTCAACTGGTGGTACGTAAGAAGATAGGGAAGGGTTGCCGGTTGGGCACCGTCTTTAAGACAAGGATACCCACGGGCGAGGTGCTGCCTCCGAATGCACCAGGACGGGATCCCATCGTGAGTAGGATTCTTTGGCTTGATGGTCTGGAACCTCAGAACCGTCATGCCTTTGCCCGGTGCATCTATATCCATGGCACCCCACAGGAGAACCTACTTGGTAAACCCGTCAGCTACGGCTGTATCCGGATGCGCTCGAAGGATGTTGTATCCCTAGCCGATTCACTACCTACAGGGACACAAGTTATAATCACTTCCGACCATTTGCCAAAAGAGCACGCTGCTCATCAGAGACTTCTGGCGGCTGTGTTCTAATTATTTCCGGACTATCGAACTGGGCATCGTGGATCCGAGACTGTTCAACCGCTCAGCGAGTTTCTCATAATCACCTAAGTGAGCGCGCATCAGGCTTTTCCAGAGTTTGCCGTGATTGGGGACTGAGAAGTGCAGGAGCTCGTGGACGATCACATAGTCCCCCAGCTCGGCTGCCATGGTGATCAGCTCATCGTTGAAGCTCAGGGTCCCAGCCGTGGAGCAGGAGGCCCATTTGCGTCTCATGGGACGGATGTAGATCGCTGTGGCCTTTACCTCCAACTTGGCCGCCCATTCGAGAATACGGGCGCGGAACTTCTCTCTGGCCGAGGCACTCATCAGATCCGATCCGCCTTGGCCAGCAGGGTAAAGAGTTCATCGACGATCCCCGTCACAGCGTCGAGATCATCTAGCTCTGCGAAGATGGCAAAGGTCACCTTGTTTCGCAGTTCCCGGAGTGAGGCCTCGCTGCGCTTCCAGTTGGGGTTGGCGACGAAGGCCTCCTTGATTTTCCGGCTCACGCCTTCGGCATTGCCAATCTTGGCATCCAGTAGGGTTCGGTAGACAAAAAAGGTCAGTCCATCGAATCCCTTCTCGGCTTGCTCCTTTTTCCTCTCCTCGTTGAGGCTGACCTCCTTCAAGAGTAACTCCAGGGCCTCTGCAGTTTCCGTCTGGCGGTACTCGAAGCTCTCCTGCACTGCTTGGGCTCGCTGGGCCATAGCGATTAGGAATGGATCCTCGCTCTCCTCCTCAGCCGTCTTCTGGATGCTCTTAATCAGGTTGATGACCTTGGTTCCCTCGCCTCCGCGCTTCTTCCTAATGAGCTCCAGCGTGGTGGCGTCGATCTTCACCGGGTCGAGCGGTCCGTCGGAGGTGTAACCCCCTACATGCTCTTGCACTAGGGCATTGGTCTTCTTCTGGAAATCCCGGTCTACCATCACCCGCTTTGTGTAGGCCTTGCGGACGATGTCGTAGATCGCCGAGAGCGTGGTGAAATCATCGATGAAGGGCCGCAGGAAGGCGTCCGGCGAGATGATCTCATAGAGCATCTCGATCTCTTTGTATTCCTTGAAGAATTCCTTCCGCCGCTCGGGATCGCGGAAGTGCTCGATCAAGGTGTCGATGTCCTTGTCATTGAAGTTCCGCTCGATCAGACGGAGATAGGCCGGGGCCTTGGTCTCCATCTTCTCTTGGAAGAGTACTTTCAGGAGTTTCAAGTCCTTGACGATCGCATTGATCTCCTTGCTATCGAAAGCGAGGGCCTTTTCCAGCTTGTCGAAGATTCCGACGAAATCGAGGACGAAGCCGTGAGGCTTCACCATCTCCTGCGCCTCATTCTCATAGGGCCGGTTTACTCGGGCGATCGCCTGGAGCAGGGTGTGATCCCTCATCGGCTTGTCGAGATACATGGCATAGAGCACGGGCGCGTCGAATCCCGTGAGCAGCTTCTCCGTAACGATCAGGATCTTCGGCTGCTGGTCGAGCTTGCCGAAGCTCTTGCGGATCTGCCGCTCCTTCTTCGGATCAAGGTGGAACTCCTTCAGCAGCACTGAGTCGTTGTTATTCCCCGTATAGACCACCTCGGCGTATTCCGTCGGGAGAATCTGATCGAGGGCGTGCTTGTAGAGGGCGCAGGCTTCGCGATCCACACCGACCAGGAAGGCCTTGTATCCCA
>CAIOJL010000086.1 GCA_903858595.1 uncultured Spartobacteria bacterium
GCGTCATGGGAGGCGTTGATTACATGACAATTGCCACATGGCTAGGACATCAGGATGGGGGTATACTTGTGGGAAAGACCTATGGTCACCTGAACGATGAGCACCAGCGCGAGGCCGCAAGGAAGTTGATCCTCTGACTCTCCCTCCATGAAAAAGACCATCCCCAAGCAAGCGCCGGCAAAAAAACCGGTAAAACCAAGTTCTTATGGGGATGTTCGGATGAGAGAAATTAAGGCGCTCGAGAACGATATTTTTGGGTTTGTACTTCGGCCTGAGAAATATTCAGTTTTGGAAAAGTTGGATCCAAGGGATGAAGAGGTCGATTCATCTTTCCGAGCGGACGAGCCTGTTCTTGCCTTGTCGATGGATGCGCTCAAGGCGTTCACAAGACTCGCTGAACTGGCGAGGGGAGGGGATCAGGATGCCATCGGGGCACTTGCGAATCAGGCGTCGACGATCATTCATTTTTTGAATGAGTTGGCCGATGGCAATGGGAAGGGGGCAACAGCAATCAAACGACTCGCGGCAGGAAGCCGGTTCTGGCCTCAACTCTCGGGGAAACACCTTGATGTATTGAAGGAGTCAGAGAAGCGCATGGCAAAAATTTGCTTGGGAAGCAAAGTGAGTTTGAAAACAGGATTCTCCGACTTGCCGACACAAGATCAGCAATGGAGAGCAATCATGGGGGGCTATATCCTTCGATTGAGCACCTCCATTCGGCGGGTTAGATCACAACGGACACTTTTGGAACGAGATGTCGAAAAAGGTGTGGAGCTTCCACCATGGATCAGTGAGGCGCTAGAACTCCCAGAGAAAGAATCTGAATGGTGCAGTTTTGGACTTCGCCTTCTGAAGATGATCAATAAGGGGAACTATCCAGAGGATTTCATCAAGAGGGGAAGGAGTAATGCGCTTTTTTATAGAGAAACTGTTCTACTACAGAAAACTGCAGTTAAGAATCAAGTCGAGTACATCCCAATATACTCCGATGCTACAATTGGAATGAAAAACCGAGGTGTTAGTGCAGCAGAGAAAGCATTCAGAAATTCCTGGAAAGCTAGGTTTTAAGAGGGTCTAGGGGCGGGGGACTTTTGGACGCTGAAAGCGTCTCATGTGGGTTTAGCATCGCAGTGATTTCTTGTTCGTCCTAATGAAATCACATTCCATCCAATCCACTCAGACTATCGGAAAATTTGTTTCCTATGATAGCTGGCTCAACTCAATCAATCGGACTCGTTGCACAGGCTGGCGCTGGCGTAAAGAAGGTATCGTAAGCACCCAAAACGTGTTTGGGAAGCTCTATATTACCAGAGCTGAGATCGCTCGTTTTGAAACTCGCGCACTTGCCGGTGAGTTTCACAAGGCTGCTATCACGCCCTCAAGGAAGACGGCGCCGCTCTCCGTATGAGTCACGGGACCAACACTGAAACACCAATGAATACTACTTTGTCAATTATCACAGAAATTGAAGACACGTATTTCGTGTCTCATAAAAGCGAGGGTCAAGAAATGAACGCCTATCTCTCGTACTTCGACTATGCGAAGACATCAGTTCCCAGTAAGGAGATTACGGTTGCCGAGCTGGTTAAGATGATTCGTAATCCGCCCCTTGCGATTATTATGCCCTTTTCAAAGGCAAAGGCTGCTCATGCGGAATATAAGCAATTGAATGAATCAGGGGCTACAGATGCAGCCTTCGATGCAAAGCAGAAATATGACGCTCTAAAACAGAAGCTTCCCGCAGTCACCTTTGGCGGTACTTTTCCGCAGAGGCTCAATAAAGAGCTAAAAGACCACAGCGGTTTGATGGTTATCGACATCGACCACCTCACAAAGAATGCACTTATTAAAGCGAGGGAGTCGTTGAGGGCTGACCCGTACATTCTTTTCCTCTATGTCTCTCCCTCCGGTGAAGGACTGAAAGGGGCAATGAGAATTGACCCAATTCCTTGCGATGATGCCGAGCATAAGAAAGCATTTACCGCGGCAACAAACTATCTCAAAGAGACTTACGGGCTCACTCTTGATTCTCAGTGCAAGGATGTCGCCCGGTTGTCATTTCTGTGCCC
>CAIOJL010000087.1 GCA_903858595.1 uncultured Spartobacteria bacterium
CACGGTCTACAACGACGATCAGGGGACCGAGCGGATCTTTCCCTTCGATCTCGTGCCCAGGGTCATCCCCGACACCGAGTGGCAGCGGATCGAGAAGGGGCTGATCCAGCGGATCACCGCACTAAATCTCTTCCTGCACGACATCTATCACGACCAGAAGATCCTCAAGGACCGGATCATTCCGCCTCACTACATCCTTGGAGCAAAGCATTTCCGCCGCGAGTTCATGGGATTCAATGTTCCGAAAGATATCTATATCCACGTCTGCGGCACCGATCTGATCCGCGATCACAATGGGAATTACCTCGTTCTGGAGGACAATCTCCGCTGCCCCTCGGGTGCCAGCTACATGCTTGAGAACCGCGCGGCTCTCAAGCGTGCCTTCCCCGATCTCTACCGCAACGCCCGCGTACACCCAGTGGACAACTACGCAGCTGATCTTCGCAAGGTCCTCCAGTATGTTTCTCCCCCCTCGCTCGGGAGTGCACAGCCGAACGTCGTTCTGATGACACCGGGAGTCTTCAACAGCGCCTACTTCGAGCATGCCTTCCTGGCTCGCCAGATGGGCATTCCCATCGTCGAGGGACGCGATTTGGTCGTCCGGGATGCACACGTCTACATGCGTACGACCTCGGGACTCGTTCCCGTCGATGTCATCTACCGAAGGATCGACGACGACTTCCTTGATCCCACAGTCTTCCGGCCCGACTCCCTCTTGGGAGTTCCCGGCCTTGTCCATGCCTACCGCTCAGGCAATGTCAGCCTTGCGAACAGCATCGGCACCGGCGTGGCCGACGACAAGGTGGTCTACTACTTCGTTCCGAAAATCATCAAATATTACCTCGGCGAGGAGGCGATCCTGCCGAATGTCGACACCTACCTGGCAAGCGAATCGCAGGACCGTGGCTTCATCTTGGAGAACCTTGGGAAGCTCGTGGTCAAGTCGGCCAACGAAGCGGGTGGCTACGGAATGCTCATGGGCCCCTGGGCCAGCAAGGAGGAGATCGAGAGTTTCCGAGAGCAGATCCAAGCCAATCCCCGCAACTTCATCGCCCAGCACCCGATCTCCCTCTCGCGTCATCCCACCTGGTGCAACACCGAGATGGGAGGTGCTTTCGAAGGGCGCCATGTCGATTTGCGTCCTTACATCCTCTATGGGGAAAAGATCACCGTCACTCCCGGGGGCCTCACCCGCGTGGCGCTTCGCAAGGGATCCCTTGTGGTGAACTCGTCACAGGGCGGCGGCTCCAAGGATACTTGGGTACTCCATGGTGATTCCTAATTAAACAATCCTCTCCAGCACTCTCTTTTCCGCATGAGCGAACCTCTTATCCCCACGCCCCAGAAGCCGATTTCAAACCGGCGCGACAGCCTCGTCATGCTCTCCCGCGTGGCCAATTCCCTCTACTGGATGAGCCGCTATATCGAGCGCTCAGAGAATGTCGCCCGCCTGCTCGACGTGAACCTCCAACTGATGCTCGATTTTGCGGACTTTGATGACGATCAGCTCGAGAAACACTGGCTTCCCATTCTCTGCTCGGCCGGCAATGAGAAGACCTTCTTCCAGCTCTACGAGAAAGCAGACAGCGAAAGCGTCACCGAGTTTCTGACCTTCCGGGAAGAGAATCCCAACTCCATCATCTCCTGCCTCTTCTCCGCACGTGAGAATGCACGCCAGGTCCGTGATCAGATCTCCCTGGAGATGTTCGAGACGCTCAATGAATGC
>CAIOJL010000088.1 GCA_903858595.1 uncultured Spartobacteria bacterium
AGTGTCAGCGGATTCGGCAGATTCCCGACGATCAGGGAGGTCTCCATCGGCTTCGCTTGCCAATCCAATCCCGTCATGATGCCCACCAACAGCACGACCACGAATCTTCCCGCGACAACCACCAATGGTGGCGGCAAAGAAGTCCTTTGCGGTATCGACACCAATTGGCATACCGATACCAACTATGTCTCTCCGGCCACAAAAGACACCAATGGAAATCCTCTACTGGAAGCTCCCCTGCCCGCCATACTCTGGCCCTATCTGGTCGTCGATCTCTTCCTCCCCTCCCAGGGACTCAAGCAGTGGATACCGAATGTGCGGGTCACGGCCGTGATCTCCACCAACATGACCTGGACCCTCAGGAATACAAATGGCGACGACATCCCCATCAGCATGTTCACCAATAACACCCCAGCCACGGCGATGACCATGATCGCTGATCAAAATTCTTCCGGATGGGGTGACCAAGGGGATGGTTTCTTAGGTTACCAGCTTCTCCTTTCCAGCAAAACAGCTCTCACCAACTATACCTGCGGACCGATGGCTAGCAACTGGGCTCCCGATTTCCTCTTCAATGGAGGGACCGTGACGCTCACCCTCGATGTGGCCGAGAATGCAGCATCCGGAGGAGGTCCGACCAACTACCCGGCCAACCCCGCGACCGTGATGGCGGCCAACCTGACCAAGCAGTTCGTCATCACCTTCCCAGCTATGACCAACCCAGCTATGACCAACCGGCTTCCGAATCCTTATCCGGCTTGGTATTCTCCATACTCGAGTGGAACGAATTGCCCCAATACCTATTCCAACCGCATTAATGGTTTGACTATGCAAAACATCATCATAGATACTTTACCAATCCATACTGCGTATGGAATACAAATATCTGCCAATGCTTCAGACGCCCCTCTTTCTGGGGATTTTACATCAACATCAAATCGTTTCACTCCTGGAACAGTTACTAACAGTGGAACCTCGAATAATGTCATCCTCTCGTTTACTCCTGCAGGCTCTGTCTCGCAAACATATAAACCATTATTTGATATCCTCAAGAGCATGATCATTGGCGGCTCTGGCGCGGCCAATGGCGACATCCGCTTGGTGGCGGCCTCTGGTGCTACAGTCACCGGCGGATCCGACAAAACGAACCTCTTTGTCCCCTGCACGAACTATTTCTTCGGTCTGCCGAGTAGCGCGACGGTCTCATCAAACTCGACATGGTATAATCGCTTAGCAGGTGCAGCAAATGGTTCTACTAACTATAACGCCATAGTGACGGGGTATCATGATGGGGGGTGGAGTTATTTATTAGAAACCTTACGGTATGGTAGAATAGTTTCATCAAACTTGGCTAAAAACAATATGGTCAGCTCTAGCTCTGGGTCGCCAGGTAATGCGAGTACCATGATTCCCGTGGATGTCACGGTGATCAACTCCCTGGGCAAGCCGGGAGACTGGGATAGCGGACTCGGAAATACCTCCGACGGACCCTATATTGGCAAAGTGGATGAGGGGAATGATAGCCAGTATAATATTAATTTAACAGGCTATAATCAGGGGTCCTATATTATGGGGAGTGAAAAAGGCATTTTCTGGACTAACATGGTTCTGGATCGAGCTTTCGGCCCGATGCGAATGATCGCCTCCCCCGTGGCCTTCGGCTCACTCCCGACAGGAGTCGTGAGGCAGCAGCCGTGGCAGACCCTCCTCTTCTGCCCGAATCCCGCCGCCGGCACCACCAGCTTCCAGCATCCCGGATTCGTCTCTCCTCCCGATCATCTGATGCTCGATCTCTTCTGGATGCCGGTGACTGAGCCCTACGCCATCAGCGAGGCGATGAGCACGGCCGGAAAGATCAACCTCAACTACCAGATCCTCCCGTTCACCCATATCAAGCGACAGACAGGTCTCTATGCCATCCTCCAGAATGAGTGTCTCCCCGCCTTCGGCACCAATGCCACTGGGTATAAAAGTTATAACGTCTGGCATCTTGGATATAAAGGAAGTGGATTTACAGCCGGCATCAGCCGCTATGCGATCGATGTCAGCAATACCCTGACCCAGTTCGACACGAAGTTCGCCGGTGGCACTATCTTCAAGTCGGCATCTCAGATCTGCGAGAACTTCCTAGTACCTCTGGGAGCGGGACAGACCCTTGCCACGACAACGAACATGACCACCGGATTCTGGTCCACGAACACCCTCACCGGTGACAATGCCCGCGAGCACCCCTACAACGCCATCTACCCGCGCATCACCACCCAATCGAGTGTCTACACGGTCTATGTGAGGGCCCAGAGCCTCACCCAGCTACCCGCCACCCTGCAGAATAATCCCGCTACCTTCACCCAAGGGAAGGATATCCAGGGGGGGGATTTCCAGACCAGTTACACCTTCGAGCGCTATCTCGATCCGAATACAGTGACCACCACCAACGACATGACCCCCCTCGGCCAATACTACAAGCTCCGCGTCATCCACCAGCGCAACTTCTCACAGTAAGTGGAGGAGGGGGGGCTGAAGGGGGACCCCCCCCTTCATTTCCCCTTCATCCCTCATTCTTCTCCGATGAATCCTCCGAGCGTCACGATTAAACAGACAGATGATTTCGAGATCACCGGGGAAGGAACCTCTATCGAGTGGGCTATGGCTTGTCCTGTGGAGCTGACCAGAATCCAGCACGGACCACAGATGAAGACTACGGCTCGGATGCTTTACTCCGCGACGGGGATCTATTTTCTCATGGAGTGCGAGGACGGGATCCTCACCTGCACGAAAACGGAGGATTTCGACAATCTCTTCCTCGAGGATGTGGTGGAGGTCTTTCTCCAGCCTGAGCGGAGGCATCCTGTTTATCTGGAGTATGAGGCCTCCCCTCTTCAGAAAGAGCTTCCGATCTTGGTGAGCAACAACGGGAATGGCTTTTACGGATGGCTTCCCTGGAATTACCGGGATGCCAGGAAATGCCATCTTCTCACCTCGGTCAGAGGCGGTTACAAGCAGCCGTTTGCCCCATGCAGCGGATGGAGTGCTGAGTTCTTCATTCCCTTTGCCTTGATGGCCGGTCTGACCGGTGCTCCGCCGGTTCCTGGATCACTCTGGCATGGAAATCTCTACAGGATCGACTACGACAACGGGGAGGCCGCGCACTATGCCTGGGCGCCGGTGTCCGGAGCTAGCTTCCACGACATCGCGAACTTCGGCTTATTCCACTTCGCCTGAAACGTTGGCAATCACTAGAGCAATCTAAACAATACTATAGCCATTCTTTGCGGCGGCATGTGGCGTATAGCAGCGTCGTATCGCTTGGACTGTAGCGCAGTGACTACAGCCGTATCGCTTGCTCCTTGCTAAGCCAAACGAGGGCGCTCGCAAATCGACGGCCACATTATTATTTAAAATGCGCTAACTCTTTGGGCTGTTCGCCTATTGGGCGGGCGGCTTCCCTCTCCAACCCTCCAACCCTCCAGCCCTCCAGCCCTCCAGCCCTTCAGCCCTTCAGCCTTTCGCCTTTCGCCTTTCGCCTTTCGCCTTCAGCCTCCAACCCTTTCGCCTTTCGCCTTTCGCCTTCAGCCTTTAGTCTGCTGCGATGCATTCTTTCCGATATGTCGATGGCTCGCTGAAGTGCGAGGGGGTTGATCTGGAGACTTTAGCCGCCGAGGTGGGCACGCCCGCCTATGTCTATTCCGCCGAGACGATCCGAGGCAACTACCGCCGACTTGATGCGGCGCTGGCTCCGCTGGGAGACCGGATGATCTGCTACGCGATGAAGGCAAACGGGAATCTCTCCGTGCTGAACCTGCTCGCCAAGGAGGGGGCTGGATTTGACATCGTCTCGGGTGGTGAGCTCTTCAAGGTTCTGAAGGCTGGAGGTCGTGCGGATCGCTGTACTTTTGCGGGTGTCGGCAAGACGGCCGCTGAGATCGACTACGCTCTGCGTCAGGGGATCTACAGCTTCAATGTCGAGTCAGAGGAGGAGTTGGAGATGATCAATGAGGTTGCGGGCCGGGCGAGTCTGGTAGCTCCGATCGCGATCCGTGTGAATCCCGATGTCGACGCACCGACGCACAAGTATATCTCGACAGGCAAGAGCAAGAACAAGTTCGGCATCGGTCTCGACCGTGCGGCTGCCGTCTATGAGCGAGCTGCCTCACTTCCTAATCTGAAGATACGCGGTCTCCAGACCCACATCGGCTCGCAGATCCTCAAGGCTCCTCCCTTCGCCGAGGCGGTCCGCAAGCTCACTCCGCTGGTCCTGGAGTTGAAGGCCAAGTACGGCCTTGAGTTTTTCAGCGTCGGTGGAGGCGTCGGCATTGTCTATCGTGGAGCCCTCTCCAGCGGTGATGCTGCATGGTGGAAGGGAAGTGAAGAGGGAGGTGATGACAACAACTCGGAAAAGGAAGGAGAGCGTCTAGCACCCGAGGCCTATGCAGCCGAGGTGATCGAGCCGCTGAAGGCGCTCGATCTCCGAATCCTCTTCGAACCGGGCCGCTTCATCGTGGGCAACGCGGGCGTCCTTCTGACCACGGTGCTCTACAGGAAGTCCACTCCGACCAAGAACTTCGTGATCGTGGACGCCGGCATGAACGATCTGATTCGTCCTGCCCTTTACGAGGGATACCATGAGATCGAGCCTCTCAAGCAGTCCCTGTCAGCAACGATGGCGATGGAAAAAGTCGATGTGGTCGGGCCTGTCTGCGAGAGCGGAGATTTCTTTGCGCAGGACCGGGAGGTTCCGGTGTTGGCTCCAGGCGACCGCATTGCCTTGATGAGCTCCGGCGCCTACGGCTTTGTCATGGCCTCGACCTACAATGCTCGTCCCCTGCTGCCCGAGGTGCTGGTGGAGGGGGAGAAGGCAACGGTTGTGCGGACACGTCAGACTTGGGACGATCTGATAGTCGGAGAGCAGCTACCCGCCTGATCCTGACCCTGGCAGCGCGTCATTGCGCGGGTTTCCCTTAGTAAGATAGAAGGGGGTGGAGGCGTCGGCGTGCATCTGCCTGCCGTTCAACGGGGAGGAGCGCAGCGTGTGGATCGTTATTTCGGGAGGGCAATGGAAGCGTGCGGGCACACCTGCAGATCCCGTGCCCCGCGAGGTATACCCTATCATCTTCCC
>CAIOJL010000089.1 GCA_903858595.1 uncultured Spartobacteria bacterium
GATCGATCTCTCGCTGAGTCTCTTCCCATGGGCCGATTTTCGAAGCACCAAAGCTGGGATCAAGATGCATACCCAGCTCGATCTGAGAGGCCCTATCCCGACATGCATCCACATCACCGGAGCCCGCAATGTAGATGTTCACTGGCTCGACGACCTGCTCTTCGAAGCGGGAGCCTTCTATGTGATGGATCGCGGCTACATGGATTTTGCACTACTTGCTCGTCATCTCCATCGCACCAGTGGTCTGGGCTTTCTGAAGCATTTTTGATTTATTCTGACACACTCAAAAATGAGAGGATTTGCTCGGCATAGAGAGCACTAAGTGTTGCGGAATTGTCACAAATTAGCATTTCCCCCTTTCTGGGAATCACTCCCACAAAAACGCTGCAAAATGCGCACAGAGGGCTTCGCGATCCGGGAAGTGAGTCAGGTCGCCTGATTTCGTGAGCACGCCGAACCCCCCTCCGTAGGAGGGGCCGTTCATAACGCACGCATCCGTGTCGCAATGCTTTATTTGGGTAAGCCCGGCAGTGAGGGCGGTTTCCTTGTTGCCCTCGGCTTCGAATTTCCATCCGATAATCTTAGCCGAGGGGAACCACCTGCACATGAGGGGGAGAAGTTTAGGGGTCGGTTCCAAGGTGAGTGTGAGGGGGCCTTTGGCGGTCGGGATTTTTCCCGTTCCCCCAGAGGGAAGGAAAAAGTCACTCACCGCAGCAGCATGAAAGACCCCTGTGATTGGAAGCTGTTCGGCCGAAAGATTTTCCAAAGAGGCTTTCAGTCCGGCAGTGCTTCCAAACGGAATGACCCGTTGGCAGTGTCGCCTTAGCTTGGAGGAGTCAGCAGTCGAGCCGACTCCCCGTAGTGCGAGGACGGAATGACCGGATTCAAAGAGCTGTAGCGCCAGCATGGTGCCTAGAGTTCCGGTGGAGCGATTGCTGATAAGACGCATTGCGTCGAGAGGCTCTTGGGTCGGGCCAATGGTCACTAGGAGAAGGGGCTTCTGTGATTTCATTGCTTTGATTAGGGCACTATTGGGATTTCATGTGCCGCTCTGATTTCTGGAGGAGGAAGAGGACAAGACTTATGGGCTTATGCGAGGAATTGAGCACCGGTGCCCTGTCTTTTTTGTGTTTTCCTCGACCTCAGCGTGAAAAATTATCCCTCCGATAAGATCAACGACCAATCTCCCTAAGACGTTTGCCCGAGAGGAGGTTGGCCTCGATCTTCTCGAGCGAGATACCCTTGGTTTCCGGTACAAAGCAGAGAAAGAAGATCGCGAAGAGAGCGTTGAGTCCTCCGTAGAGCAGGAAGGTGTTTCCGTTTCCAAATTTGTCGAGCAGGGTCAGGAAGGTACCTCCCACGATGGCATTCACGATCCAGTTCGTAGCTGTGCTGAACGTCACACCAAGGTCGCGACCCGAAAGAGGAAAAATCTCCGCACAGATGACCCAGATGATGGGCCCCGCACTCATGGCGAAGCCGACGATGAAGATGAGAAGCGCTCCGATGGCCCAGATTCCAAGTGCCGGGGATTTTTCCAGATCCATGTTGAAGAGGGTGCCCACCGCGATCATGGCGATACCCATGACTGCAAAGCCTGCGTACATGATCGGCTTGCGTCCGATCCTGTCGACGAAGGCGATGGCTATAAAGGTCGCCAGCACATTGGTGATCCCGACAATGACCGTACCCCAGAGTTGATGTTCCGTGCTGGTGAAGCCGGTAATCTTGAAGATCCGGGGAGCATAATACATGATGACGTTGATTCCTGTGAGTTGCTGGATGATCTGAAGGCCTATTCCGAGCCCGATGGCCCGGCGAAAGTTCGGATTGTCCCGGAACATCTGGAATCCGTTCTGTCTGACCTGAAGGCTCTCCTCGATCTCCACGACTTCTTTGCTGATCTCGTCATTGGGAAGGTGCATCTGCTCGAAGACTGAAACTGCAAGGGCTTTCTTGCCCTTGAGGAAAAGCCAGCGGGGGCTCTCTGGCAGGAAGAGGACACCCAGGAACATCAGGAAGGCGGGAAGGGCGACGATTCCGAGCATCACTCTCCAGTTGCCTGTTCCCAAGAGTGCCTTGTAGTTGTCCCCGAGCAACCAGTCGAAGTTGGCGTAATTGGCCAGCCATGTATTGTTCAAGAAGGCTAGGACGATGCCGATGGTGATCATCAGTTGGTACATGGAGATCATTGATCCCCGCACACGCTGAGGAGAGATTTCAGAGAGGTAGAGGGGGGCGGTGAACGAAGCAACGCCGATGGCGATACCGAGAAAAAAACGGGCTGTGATCAGCAGGTGGGCGTCAGGCGAAAATGCGCAGACAATCGACCCGACAATGAAAATCACGGAGCTGATCAAGATGGCACCGCGCCGGCCGAATCTGTTGGAAAGAATCCCACTGATCAGCGTCCCAAAGACGGCCCCCCAAAGAAGTGAACTGACCACGAATTCGATCACCTTGTCCGTGATGGAAAAATTCTTCTGGATCAGGCCTTCGGCCCCGGAGATGACCCCGATGTCGAGGCCGAAGAGTAGTCCCGCCAGGGCACCGGTGAATCCTATAAAGTAGACGATGGGGCTGAGTTTTGAAGGAGAGGGTGTGGCGTTAGTCATTGGGAAATGTTAATGGGGGGTAGAGCGAATCTGTCGAGGTGCGAGTGTGGAGATCAACTCTAACCGTTGGTATTGTACAAGGCCAAACTTGCCTTAGTCGTTGAGTGAAGCCGCGGAGATCGGCTAATGCTTAATGACATTAATGAATTCTTCTGCTATCTGAGTGGGCTTTCCTGAATTCTATGGTTGACCCGTCGCGACTTCCCACAGCCTTAGGCAAGCGTGCCGCAAGCCAAGGCTGGCTCAAGTGGGCTATCCTCTTCTCTGCCTGCCTGGGAGCGATGATGGAGACGGTGGATACCAGCATCGTCAATGTGGCGGTCCCTTACATGCGGGGGAATCTCGGGGCGACCCTCTCCGAGATAGGCTGGGTCTCCACGGGTTATACCATGGCGAATGTCATCATCATACCGTTGACCGCATGGCTCGGAGTGAGATTCGGAAAAAAGAACTATTTTCTCTTCTCGCTGATCTCTTTCACCGTGGCCTCCGTTCTCTGCGGGATGGCCGACAGTCTCGGCACTTTGATAGCAGC
>CAIOJL010000090.1 GCA_903858595.1 uncultured Spartobacteria bacterium
CAGGAACCATTACGGCGTCGCTCATGCCGTGTAGGATTTTTTTATCGGCAGGGCATACCGTGGCAAGCATACCCCCAAGCGTAGCCTTTCCGTCGTTCACAAAGAAATAGGGGCTCAGGCGCGCGCGACTCTTCATCGTGGTGAGGTTCCCGACGGCATCGTAGAGAGTTTGATCCGTGAGGATAGAATGACGGAATTCCTGAAGGATGTAGGGATGTTCCGGGAACTCCTGTAACGCACGCTCAAGCACAGCCTCCCACTCGAAACGCGGCAGATCAGATCCTAGCGAGACGCCCCTCGCACCCCAGGCACGGCCGTCGAATCCGCTGATCTTGATGATGAGATCACGGGATTTCTGACTGAAGGCTCCCAATTCCTTCCAATTCTGGATCTCAAGTCGTGGGTAGACAACGTTCGGGGGAATCGGGCTCGGATCGAGCACCCAGGTATAAGGGATCCACTTTTGCAAGGATTGCATTCCACGCTCACCGAGCTGACGCATCCAGAACTCACGGAGCGGAGCCATCCAGAAGAGTGCCATCCAAAGTTTCTCCTCAAGCTGCGCCTTGGGCGGAGGGGTAACAGAGACACGTCCCTGGCAGGCATCGTGGAAGAGCCTCTCAGCGCAAGGCACATTGGGAAGATCGAACATCTCGAAGAAGCGGTAAATATCCCCATTCCATTCATCGCGTGAAGAGGTATCAGCAACTTTCCAAAGGAGATTCTCTCCCCGTTCCATGCTCCATCTGGTGAGACGCGCAGCCAGCCATTCCATCTCGGGTCGGTAAGTGTCAGCCTCCTCGGAAACAACGATCTCTCCCCCAAGTAGCAACGAGGAAAATCCTTCGAGCATCCCTTCAGGGCCTCCAAGCACGTCGAAGCCGAAGGATGCGTAGGTTTCATTCAACCATCCGGTGAGGCCGATCCCCCCGGGGATCTGATCGAGTTCGCAGATCGAGAACCCTTCCTCCGTGACGATGAGATCGGGTCTAATCACCCTGGCAGTTTGGCCACGGAAGGCGGAATTCCTACCAAGCGCAACAACCTCTGGAGGCTTTCCCCGATCGAGAAGCTCCGCGATCCAAGAGGGTTGACGCCCGTCGACGCTCTGCCTGTAGAGGAGATCGCAGGCCTCTGCGAACTGGAGTAGACGGTGGCCCATGGATTCAAGTTCTCGGGCGAGTTTGCCATCCAGACTGTAGGGCGAAGGAGCCCAGCGCCATTCCTTGCCGGCGAAGAGTTCGCCTTCCGGAACACGGCGACGCAGTTCCTCAAGCGCGACTGGAGCAGATTTCGTCGTGGGGGTGCGGGTTATCACGAGAGCAGATGCCTGAGCGCCTCACGCACCACATCCTCGGCGGAGGAATCGGCCGAAAGCTTGGTCATCACGTCTTTCACAGCCTTGTGGGCATCGACCTGTTTGTACCCAAGCGATATCAGGGCAAGCACGGCATCGTGGAGATGGCGCTCGATGCCCGATGGTGCATTTCCACGGCTTGCCGCCTCCCATTCCGCAGCCACTCCGAGCTTGTCCTTGAGTTCCAGCACGACCCGCTCGGCGGTTTTCTTTCCAACTCCGGAGATCTTCGAAATCGCCGCGATATCGGAAGTGACCACGGCCGATTTGAAATGCCCGACTTCCATCCCACTCAGAATGGCGAGGGCTAGCTTTGGGCCGATACCTGAGACATGAGCCATGAGCAGACGGAAAAGGTCGCGCTCTTCGGAGGAGGAAAAACCGTAGAGGATCTGAGCATCCTCGCGCACATGGTGATGGGTCAGCACCCGAACTCTGGCTCCCGTGGACGAGAGTTTGCTGTAACTCGATAAGGGAATGAGAATCTGATAGCCGACTCCACCAGCATTGACGACGATTTGGTTCGGAAGCACATCTTCCAGTATCCCTTCAACAAAAGTGATCATAATACCCATTTTTCTACCCATCTTAGCCGTTAAAGACCAGAGCTTGTCGTTCCCACGCGGGATTCCAGTCTTGCTGGTGTGTGTACTAGTTTTCCTGGGAGCATCTCATAGGCTTCATGGAAGTGACAAAAAGGAGACTCCGGCACTGCTCTTGGGAGGTTACTTTGAGCGTCCGCCGATTCACCGGTTTCTTCCCGGCTCAAAAAGAACCCTCCTCTTTCCCGCCAGCGTCAGCAGATACAGCGAAGTGCCCCCCCTGGAGTCAGATGCCGGGAGGTCACAGGAATCTTGGGATCTCTTCCTGAAGGAATCCCGGGAGGAGACTTCCCTTCTGATGGCAACCCTGAACCCGCTGATGGTGCGCGACGCCCATCAGGTGATCCACGCGGCGGTGATGAGTTCGGACGATCCAAGACTTGCATCCTGCATCCTGAATCCCGGATTTCTCCGCCGCTTCAGCGCTATCTTCGGGCCGGAGTTGATTGTGGCCATTCCATCCCGCAATAAAATCTATGTTTTTCCCAAGCTGGCAAACCGTCTTCCAGAGATGATCCAGGCGATTCACGACGACTATCTGATCTCACCTCAACCTGTCTCCACGGAACTCTTTGAACTTTCTAAAAAAGGAATGAGGGCCATCGGCACCGTCGATCCCTACGATCAGTGAGCCTAAATCAGACCGCTTCCGCCAGCAACGCCTGCTCGGGCGTCAGTTCATCGTCGCCGCGGCGGGCCCTCTCGACGCGCTCCAGATAATAATCCAGCACCCTGTCCGGAATGCCTGGAATCCGCGCAGAGGCGAAGACCTTGATTGCCTCTTGCCACTTGCGCTCACGGAAAAGAATAACCCCCTTCCAGAACTGGTCGCGACTGCGCTCCCTCTCAGGCGAGAGAGAGTTCTTCGGGGCAAGGAACTCATAGAGTTCGACGCGGCGGCGGCTGCCGGCACGCTGGAGAAGATCAATGGGGCGGCCCTCCACAGTTTCAGAAGCCATCTCATAGGATAACGGACCGCTCAGAATACGGCATCCATACTGAGCGCAGGCCGCGGAGAGATGACGTGTAAAATCCACTACAGGACCCGAAACGCTGTAACGCCCCAACCTGGCACCCCCGTAGGCGGCAGCAATCATGGGCCCCGAGTTCACCCCCATGCGAAAATCCAGGCGCTGCTGCCAGCGGTTGTCGCATTCACGATTGAGTTCCTCGAGCCGCGATACCAGATCGATTGCCGCACGGGCAGCCTTTGCCGCATGGTTGAGAACTCCCGAGGGCGGCAGCGGGACTCCGAAGATGACCCGGATACTCTCACCTGAGCACTCGTCAAGGTAACCGCCGATATCGACCAGAAAGTCGGAGGCCGTCCGTAAGTAGAGATTCATCAAGGCGACATAATCCGCCGGCTTAAGCACCTCCATGAGTTCGACATGGTTATGGACAGAGCAGACAAGCACCGAGGCTTCATGCATCTCGCCGGGAAAATCGACGGACAATTCCCCTTCGACAAGTTGCCCGAAGATCTCGGGCCTTAGTCGCTGACCAAAAAGACGCCGCAGTATGGGCTCCCTCGAGCCCGCCTCAGTTCTCCGAAAAAGAGTAATCGCAATCACTGAAAGAAGAAGGGCCGTGATACCCGGCACAGGATTCAGATACGAGTTGTAAAGTAAGGCTATCAGCGAACCTCCCAGCAGGAGTAGTAAAGCCGCAAGCGCTAGCAGCATCATTTCTCTTCGGCTGGATCCGAGGCCAATCCAGAGGGAGGAGGGAACAAGGAGCAACGCCAAAGTTAGTGGAAGCCATGGCACACCAGAATGCAGGGAAGCGGCATGAATCAGATTTTGCCACACAGTCCCCACACCGGAAAATGCACCGACAAGATGAAGCAGGACAACGATCGTTGCAGTGGCAAACAGGAGGATCAGGAATGATTTCAGCAGCCTCATATCAATCGTGTCAGCCTTGGTGTTGTGACGGAGACGGATGATTGCGCACGGGTAGGTACATTTTCAGTAAGAACATGGGTAATCAAGGGAAACGCTTCAGCGTTTACGAATATTACCCGCGAGAAGATTTCTCATCAACTCCCCAAGCCCCCCCACTTTTCGTTCTCGCGCACCGAAGGCGGCGAGCATTTCCTTACGTGCTTGGGAATGAGAGGCGAAGCGTTTTCCGGGATTGGGGTCGGTCATTTTGGCCAGGAGATTTCTCGTAGCCGGGGAAGCATCCATTCCGGAAAAGGAAACTGGTTTTGACTTAAGATCCAGCAACTCCGGTATCGAGAGACCTTCCGTTTGATAAGGGGGAGCGGAAGTCAGCGCATGGTAGAGACAGCATCCAAGCCCATAGAGATCGGAGCGAAAATCACCAGAAAATCCCTCGATCATCTCGGGAGCCACATAATCAGGGGTGGCGAGAAGGTAGGACTGGGCGATCGGCTTTGCAGCGATGCTACGGGCAAGACCGAAATCCCCTAACTTGGCGCTTCCATCATCGGTAAAGAGGATATTGGCGGGTTTGAGATCACGGTGAACAATGCCTCGGGCTTCAGCCGCCGCAAGAGCGTCAAGAATCTGCACCCCGAGCCTGAGGACACTTCCCTCATCGAGCCGACTTATCCCGGAGTCAGCCGAACCGATTTGTTCATGGAGAGAGCCTCCACCCATGAACTCCATCACCAGACGCGCCCCGGACTCGTCCTCTTCAAGGTTGAGAATTTTTACAACCCCGGGATGATCCACCAATCGGGCGCAAACCGCCTCATTACGCAGCATCACCAGATGTTCCTCGTAATCGGGAGCTGATCTTTCCAGCACTTTAAGTGCCACGTCACCAACCCCTTCATGCTCCGTCACACAACGCGCCCGGAAAACCCGACCGCTTCCACCCTGACCCGCGATTTCCAGAAGCTCATACGGGCCGATCCTTCTCCTGACCCTGACTTCGGAGCAGCATCGGGGACAGCGGACCATGGAGAAAGTGGGTTCCCCTGCAATATCCAGTTTCACCCCGCAGGAGGGACACGGTTCCACGGATTGGTCTGGGGTGGCCGACGACATCCATTGACCCTAATGAAGGAAACCCCCATCCTTCAAGCGACTCGGATCAGAAAACTCATACGTGAACCAGCCGCAACACCCATGACCGAACCCATTGTCCACGAAATCACTGTATCCGACGAGGATAGCAAGCAGAGGGTCGATATGGTCCTGGTCCGCCATCTAACTCATTTTTCGCGTTCCAAGATCCAGTCCCTTGTGAAATCGGGAAGAGTTACCCTACGTGGAGAACCAGTCAAAAACAATGAAGAGGTGAAGCCGGGCGATCTCTTTCGAATCGAGGAGGAGCCGCCGAAGCCACCAACAGGAGCCAGAGCCGAGGACATCCCCCTGGAAATCCTGCATGAGGATGAGGATTTACTTGTGGTCAACAAGCCGGCCGGCATGGTCGTGCATATAGGCGCTGGCCATGAGGATGGCACTCTCGTCAATGCCCTCCTGTATCACGGAGCCTCCCTCTCGGCGGGTTCCGAGGAGCATCGCCCAGGTATCGTCCATCGTCTGGACAAGGAAACCAGCGGCTGCATTGTCGTAGCCAAGAATGATCAGATCCACGCGGCGCTCTCCCAGGCGTTCGCCGACCGCCAGGTGAAGAAAACCTATCTTGCAATCATCCGGGGAAGGCCGCGCCACGCGAAGGGAACCATCGATCTGGCGATCGGCCGTCACCCGGTTCAGCGGCAGAAGATGACGCCCCGTCGGGCCCCCTCGGGACGGGATGCAGTAACCGACTACGAACTCCTTTCCACCCGTGACGGCTGGACGCTCATTGCTTGCATGCCTCACACAGGGCGAACCCACCAGATCCGCGTCCATCTTCAGAGTCTGGGACACCCGATCGCAGGAGATCCCCTCTACGGAAAACGAGACC
Organism: uncultured Spartobacteria bacterium; assembly: GCA_903858595.1. Classification (GTDB taxonomy): domain Bacteria; phylum Verrucomicrobiota; class Verrucomicrobiia; order Chthoniobacterales; family UBA6821; genus UBA6821. The sequence continues at coordinate 5,851 of CAIOJL010000090.1, forward strand.
GCTTCGAACGCCACCTCCTTCATGCATGGAAACTTGAGTTCCAGCATCCCCGCACCGGTGAACCACTCTGCTGTGAAGCTCCACTTCCCTCTGATTTTGATCTCGTTCCCCTACCGGCTTCAAAGTCATCATCTCGGGCATGAGTGCGACATCAGACGGTTTTCAGGAAGCCTTGGACGCAACCCTCCCCATTCTCCAGTCCATGACCAAGAATCTGCGCGTCAAACCCAAGGCCACCAGGACAAGCCTTGAAAATCTGAGAATCTCGCTCCCCGCCTCCTTTGAAAAACCCACGAAAACCGCCGAAAAAACGATCAAGCCATCACATCCTGTCACCCCGGTTGTTTCAGGCAAGGACGATGGACGCCTTGCCAAGCTGGAGATCCTGAAGAAAAGCATCCTAACCTGCACGCGCTGTCCCCACCTCGTGACCAGCCGCACCCAGGTGGTCTACGGTGTCGGCAATCCCTTCGCGGAGCTCCTCTTCGTCGGGGAGGCACCTGGTGAAGAAGAGGATCTCCGTGGCGAACCCTTCATCGGCAAGGCCGGTCAATTGCTTACCAAGATCATTGGGGCCATGGAGTATACCCGTGATGACATCTTCATCGCCAATATTCTGAAATGCCGACCCGATATGCCGGGAGGAGAGTCCGGCAATCGCAAACCGAAACCCGCAGAGATGTCCACATGCCTTCCGTGGCTGACACAACAGATTGAACTCATCAAACCCAAGGTCATCGTTGCCCTCGGCCTGACCGCCGTCGAAGGCTTGCTGGGAGAGCCCTGCACGATGCGTGATGTCCGCGGCAAATGGCTCGACTATCATGGAGTGCCGCTCATGCCGACCTACCACCCCGCCTATCTCTTGAGAAATCAGACTCTCGCTGAGAAGAGGAAAGTCTGGGAGGACATGCTGCTCGTCCTTGAAAAGCTTGGTCGCGCTATCAGTACGAAGCAGCAGGGCTACTTTCTGGAAAAAGCCTAGTTTATTTCGGCTCATTTCCTCGGTGAAGGCATCTCCAGCACATCTCCACTCGTGCGGCCCCTTGCCAGAGAGAATCCTTCGGACGGCCTTTCATTGGCTCGTCATCACGGGTTGCAGGATCCTCTACTCTTTGACCTGCAAGGTGAAGGTCGTCGAACTGGCTCCGGTTCCCCGCCGAGGATCTCTCATCATGGCCTCCAATCACATTAGCCACTTTGATCCCGCCATTCTGAGTGGGTTTTTCCCGCGTCGTCTCGACTGGCTGGCAATGAGGGAGCTCTTCCACTCCCTGTGGACAAAGCGGGCATTCACATGGTTGAACTGTATTCCCGTTGATCGCAGCGGGGCTGACCGCACGGCGCTCCGCCAAGCCTTCCATCGACTCGCCGACGAGCGGGTGATCGGGATCTTTCCAGAGGGAGGAATCCGTGCCGGGGAGTGGTCGATTTTGAATGGTGCCGCCATGAAGCCGGGCCTTGCCATGCTCAGTATCCACTCCGGATCACCAGTCGTCCCCTGCGCCCTGATTGGGAGCGACCTCCTCTATAAACCGGACAACTGGCTCGGTCGAACCACCATTTACCTGATCATAGGTGATGCCGTTGAACCGCCAAAAGAGGAGGCCCGGCAACCGGGAGTCAGAGAGCGTTTTGCGGCAGATCTCTCGAAGGCTTTCATTTCGCTCAAGGAGGAGGCCATAGCCCGTTTTAACCTTACCGAAGAGGATCTTCCCCAGACCCCGCAGGCTAGAAAGGGAATCCATCCATGAGATCCCTGATCAATCGCACCGCCCATGCAGGTATGGATGCCATCATGTGTGCTATGATGAATACCGCGCAATGGCGACTGCGCCATCATGCAGTCACCCGCGAACGGTTGGAGGAATATCTGCTCGAATGCCAAGAACATGATCATAAGAGCTACTACGCAATACCAGATGAAAATCGGACATTACCCCCCCCTGACTGGAGACGTCACGGCCACCGCCTCTCATGGAAGACGCCGCGACCAGGAAAACACCCTGAGAATAATACTGCCTGTGCTCACCTCTTTGAAACGGCAAACTCAAAGACATCGCATCGATCACCCACAATCATCCTCTTGCATGCGCTCATGTCGGCCAATGATTATGGCTACCGGCGGATCGCCGTCCGCTTCAATAAACAGGGTTGGAATGTCCTGTTTCCTCATTTACCCTACCATTACAGCAGGACACCGCGGGGTTATGCCAATGGCGCCCTGACCATCACTGCCGACCTGATCAGAAACGCGGAGACCCTGAGACAATCGGTCATTGAGCTACGTCAACTGATGGCCTGGTTACGTCAGCAGGGATCGCGCAGGATCGCCCTGCTCGCGACAAGTTATGGCGCTTGGGTTGCTTCGCTCGCTTTGTCACTCGAGAAAACCGATTTCAGTGTCCTTTTGCAGCCAGTGGCTGATGTAAAGCATGCCACTTTCGAGAGCCCAGCCAGCTGCATGATGTCCGTTTATTTGAAGCGAAATGGTATCCATCCAGAAGCCCTAGACCGACACTCTCA
>CAIOJL010000091.1 GCA_903858595.1 uncultured Spartobacteria bacterium
CCTACCGATGGGCGGGGTTGTTTTTGCATACCCCTGCCATGTGGCAGGTTGAAATCTCCCCGTCCATCACCACTTTATCCCACCCACTTTTACCCTCCACTTGCCTCCTCTATGGGATGGCTGTGATATTTTTTGAGAACTTCTTGCGGGTCACCAATCGTATGAAGATGGGATTGATGAATTAACATGGCTCGATCTGCAAAACGCTCCATAGCTTCGGGATCGTGAGTGACAAGGATGATTGTTTTTCCCTCTTTTTTGCATTTTTCGAAATAAGCAAAACATTTCTCCTGAAAAACAAAATCACCAACGGCTAACACTTCATCAAGAAGCATAATCGGAGCATCAACCTGTGTAGAAACGGCGAAGCCTAGTTTCACAGACATACCGCTCGAGTAGTGCTTCACCTGCATCTCCATGAAGTTCTCAAGCTCCGCAAACCGTACGATCTCGTCGTAGCGGGCATCAATCTCAGCTCTCGTGAGGCCCAAGATGGTAGCGCTGAGATAGACATTTTCTCGACCGGTCAGTTCAGCATTGAATCCCACCCCAAGCTCTAACATGGGGGCAATGCGGCCGTGAATGGTGATTTGGCTTCCCTTATCTGGCTGATAGATACCAGCCAGGATCTTGAGTAATGTTGATTTCCCAGAGCCATTCCGCCCGATGATCCCGAAGAATTCCCCCTGCTGGATCTCAAAGCTGATGTCCTCAAGGGTTCGCTTAGCCTTCCGCTCGTTTCTCACGCCAAACTTCATCAAGCGCTCACGAAGGGTTCCCCTCCTCTCTGCAGGGAGGCGAAATGTCTTGGAAAGGTTACGAACTGTGATGGCGGGATGCATACGGGGGAAAGTCTAAAGGATGAAGGCTAAAGGCTAAATCAACTGAGTCGAGAGACGAAGGTCGAGGGTCGAAGGCTAGTAGAAAAGGCCGAAGGATGAAAGACTATTGGACTGTTAGGTCAGAGGACTGAAGCCGAGAGAAAAGTAAAAGGTGGAAAAGTGGAAAGGTAGCCGAGGAGGGGGGCGAAGCAACAGCCAGGCAAGCAAACCTGCAAGGGGAAGGCTGTAGGCTATTGGACTATTGGACTGTAGGGTCAGAAAAGAAGGTTATATCGGTGATAGGCGATCGGTAATCGGCGATGGAGAGAGTCGACTGTCGAAAGGGCCAAAACGACTTAGTGGAGGGCTGTTAGGCTGAACGGAGTAGAGCGCCTCAAAACACCCCCACATGAACTCATCAGGGCGTCCAATCTATCGTCCGCACTAAACCGGAACGGATTCCCCTGGAATCTTTGCCCAACGCACTTCCTTGAAGATTTTTTTCTTTTGGGATGGGGTGATGGCGCGACCTCCAATCTTGAGAATCCAGGCATCAAGTTCCCTAACAGATGAGGCTTTTCCGGGAATGGAGACTGTCTTGAGGGTTTTACGCGAGGTAGTCATGAAGGATTTTTGTGTGGTTTTGACGGAAATTCTCGATCGCATGGGCATAAATCTCTCTCGCTGAAAGTTTGTCCATCCATACCTTTTTGACAAGCCCCTTCCTGTGATGGAGGACATCCTGATGAGGAATGCCATGCGCTGTGTCGTATCTGCCGATATCAGTCCAAGCCCCCTGATGAAGAACCATGAGAATAACGGCAAAGGAGATCAAAGCCCCTCCTTCTGTGGTTCGAGATACCAGAATACGAGTAGTATCGTTCAGCCATATCTCAAAATCTTTTTCGGGCATGAGGATGGGGAAAAGCTAATGGCTAAAGGATGAAGGCTAAAAACTGAGTCGAGGAAGGAAGTGTAAGGTCAGATACCGCGATCCGTTTTATGCCAAGAATCCTATCATGTGGAGGGGGCATCGTCCCTCGGAGGGAGCTGTGTCAGCAGAAAGGATCACTTTCCGGTCTGCCTTGATGCCCTTGAACTGGGATCGGCCCTTCCCCCTCCCCCCGATTTCCAGGACGATCCGGCTGCCCTGATGATCGATAAGGAAGTCCGGGGTCTTCTGTCCCGTCGTGGACTTGAGGTAGTGGATGTCGATCCCAGCGTGTCTCATCGCCATGGCAAAGTAGTCTTCCCTCAGTCCCCCGACGGCATCATCCAGGCTTCTGTAGAGGAGGCGAACGGGGGGCATGAGCAGGACTTTGGGTTCCTTGAGCACATTGGTTCCCGCGGGAAGGATGCGGCGCATCAGAAAGGCCTCCTCGAATGCCGTGGTGTATTGCTCGGCCTTGTACTTGGTGATGACGAGGTTGCCCGAGAGGGAGCTGTAGTTGATCCCATCCACCTGTGATCTACCGACAAAGGTGAGGAGTTTTTCCAGGATGGGAAGCTCGTCGGTGCGTAGCCGGAGGGTGGCAGGTATGTCCCTGAGGATGATCTTGGATATGGTGCCCTGCAGCAGTGGCATGGGATCGGGCTCTTCCAGGGAGAAGGGGAGTAGTCCTCCGGTAAGGTAGTCCTTAAAATGACGTTCTGTCCTGAGATGCGCCGGATCGAATTTCCCGTCCAGCAGTTCATCGAGAGTGAGCCTGTTGAGCTTCTCTCCATGGCGAAAGCCCATGTACTCGCGGAAGGAGAAGTACTCGAGGGGATGGAGCCGGACTCGGCGGGCAAGATCATGAGCTGATGCATGGACTGCCAAGGCGACCGAGCTGGTGAAGAGAACCCGCACCTCGGGAAGAAAATCGTGGATTTTCTTAAGGTCGCCCATGGCCTCCGGGAGGAAGTGGACTTCATCCAGCAGGAATCGACGGTAGCGGTATCGTTCGGCAAGTCCTTGGATGATCCCGAACAGGTCGCTGCCATGCGGAAGTGTGTCGACGGAAAGATAGAATGTGTCCTTATCCAGCGAGGCAATCTGCTTGAGGAGAACGGTCTTCCCTGCTCCCCGTGGTCCCACGATCCCGACCAAATGCCTGCCCTCTCCGGTGCGAAGTTGCTCGAACAATGAGCGGCGTATGCCAAGACGCTCCCCTTCCTTGCTCGCAAGTTCATGAAGCTCTAAAAGATGGGAGTATTCCTTCAATATGGAAAGATTTTTTACAGAATGAGTGCGATTCTGTCAAATTATTATTCATGAATTAATTAAGAGAGGAAAGCTGCCGTAACGGATGCGAAGCAACGGCCGGGCAAGCAAACTTGAAAGGGGAAGGCTAAAAAGCTGAGTCGAGCGTCGAGAGGTCGAGCGTCAAGGGCTATTTGACTAAGGCATTATCGTAAAACCTTCCCGCTCCGCGCAGAGGGCAAGGTTCTGATCGAAAGTAACGATGGTAACCTGGCTCGGCCTATCTCCAGCAAGTACAACCGCGGCCGCTAGTTGGAACGCATCCGCAGCCCGCAGCGGATGCGTCATCAGAAGTCTGCGAGCGTGTCGGCGCAACTCAGGTCCTGGAATGATCTCAAGGGCTCCCTCCAGGATATTGATCAAGTCTCGTTCGGCTATCGTCACCTCATGACGGGAGAGCTGCTTTTCCCTCTCCCGTCTTGCTAGTGCGGAGAGGCACTCGGTTTCAGTTCCCCACCAGACGGCCATCTCTGGATCCTCGTTGCTGATCTGCAGGACAGTATCCGTGGAGCTTTCCCTGATGAGCAGCGGTACCAGTGCCGAGCTGTCCCAGAACTTCATCGACCGGATGCCCTTTCCTCCAAGATAGCCTCGACGAGACGGGTCTCCCGACCAGTATCCTTGGGCGTGATCTTGAACGATGTGTTCCGCTTTCCACGGGTTGCAGCCATGCCTCTGCGAACTAAGTCAGCCAAACGGGGGCCCCATTCACCACCACCATCATGGGGTCGGTAAGGTGAAAGAATAGCCACAGGATGCGCCCGATCCGAGATGATCACTGTCTCGCCGCACTTAACTTGATCAAGATAGCTGCTCAGGCGGCTTTTTATTGTGGATATGTTGGCGTTTATCATATGACCATTATGGTCTTTTCGATTTCCTTGTCAAGTTGCCATCTCGTGGTGCTTCTCGAGAACCTCTTGGGGATCTCCGATCATCTCGATTTGTGACTCATGGATGAACATGACTAGAAGATTGTAGATAGAAGTTGGGAGTTGGGGGGAAGGCTGAAACTTGAAACTTGAAGGCTGAAAGGAGAAGTAGAGAGGTCGAGGGTTTGGTGTAAGGCTCAAACAATTGACTTCAGCGGATTCAAAACCTCAAAGTTTCAGACCTTGAGAGGGGTCTTTAGGTTCACGACCTGGGCCAATCTTGATTGAAGATGATCAAAGGTGAGAAATGCGGCAGCCTCCATTTCTAATGCCGCAGCGACGTGAAGAATATCAAATCCACGGTGACCACCTTCCACCGTGAGGCTGGCGGAGAGTTGGTGTGCTTTCTTGAGCGTCTCAGCTAGATTACAAGGGTACTCCACGATCCTTCCATCGGAAATATCCTGGCGGTATTGATCGATGAATATTTCGGCATCTCCAGACATGATCAGTTTTCTGAATTCCGCAAGACGGAAGGCATTCGCGAGTTCGAATCCGTTGAATGCGCTGACAGCTATTGGGGTGCTGGCTTTTGTCAAATACAAGTGAGCCCGTGGTGTATTGGTATCGTTCCCATACACAGAAAAAAGAAAACTGGTAGCGCAACAGATCACCACTGACCCCCAGCTTCCCTAATAAGTGCCAATGATTCCTCAGAAGAGAGCATCTTTTCCTTGGTACGGTCACGCTGCATGGCAGGACTCCGGCTCCAGTCAATCTGGGAATCCATATCCGGTGTCTCAGGTATTAGTCGTGCGACTGGCTTCCCTCTCTGAGTTATCTGCACTACCTCCCCAGAACTGATCCATTTGAGAATGCCTGTATAATGGTTTCTCAGATCTCTTACAGTAGCAGTTTTCATTGTGCTACAAATATGGCGCACCATGGAATCAACCGCAACTCCAAAAAGCAACCTGAACTCCGCGCGACCTCTTATTTTTCGCCACAGCCATCCCATAGAGGAGGCAAGTGGAGGGTAA
>CAIOJL010000092.1 GCA_903858595.1 uncultured Spartobacteria bacterium
AGTAATGATGAAATCCCATCCTATTTATTTAGATGCTGTGAGCTAATTGAAAACTATACGTCTAATCCATTCACCTTCATAGATGTTTCAGAATCTTTGTGTGGAATCAGACATGAGAAACCTCTTTAGGTTTCTCATGCGATTCTCAAATTCCTTCAAGGAGGACCCATCTCCTGCCGATTCAAAGGCGGGGATGGGTTTTTTGTTGGTTGGGTGTGGTTGCACACCTCCTCCCTTTCGCTTGTACTGCCTAGATCACTTTATTGTTGAGTTGTCTCGTCGACGGGTAAGTAATCAGCTTTGACTCCATGACAAAAACTTTCCTCGCCGCCGCAGTTGCCGCCGCACTCGTTGCCACCACACACCAGTCACCCGCTGCAGAAACTGCGAAGAAGCAACTAGAAGCCATCACCACTGCGGTGAATTCCATCCCTTATATAATATTCTACAAGGATATGAATGGCGTTTACTGCGGCGGCAACGCCGCCTGGGCCACATTGCTCGGTAAACCTGCCGACCAACTAGTCGGAAATACAGACTTCGACATCTTCCCCGAGGAGGTCGCCAAATCCTTCCAGTCCTACGATAAAGAGATGCTCGCCAGCGGAAAAGCCCGCCGCAACACGGAGTGGCTGGTCTACCCCGACGGCCGGAAGGTCAAGGTCGAGACGCTGAAGACCCCTTGGCTCGGCAAGGATGGCAAGGTCTTGGGAGTACTGGGCATCTGCCACGAAATTACCCCCCCACGCACCACAAAAACTCCATGAACATCTCCACTGTAAAATCCGGCGACATCCTCACCATCGAACTGGATGGACGCCTTGACGCCATGACAACTTCATCACTAGATGGCAAACTCGAACTGGATGGCGTACGCGAACTCGTCCTCGATTTTGCGCAGTGCGACTATGTATCCAGTGCCGGCATCCGCACGATCCTCAAGGCGCACCAGAGTATGGCCAAGGCACACGGGAAAATGGTCGTGAAAAACGTTTCGCGTCGCGTCCGCGAACTCTTCGAACTGACTGGCCTGTCCGAAATCATTACTATCGGGAAAAAGACGCGCGAGATCTCGCTCGAGGGACTCGAGTTGCTCTCCGCCGGTGTGTGCGGCGAGTGCTACCGCCTCGACGGCGAGACCGTTGTCAAACTCTATAACGAGGGTGTGGAGCCACACATGGCGGAGAGGGAAAAGCAATATGCCAAAGCCGCGTTTGTCATGGGAATCCCCACAGCCATTTCCTATGATGTCGTTTCCTGCGGCACACGCTCGGGCATCGTCTTTGAACTCCTCGATGCGGAACTCTTCAGCGCGGTGATTCGCCGTGACCTGGGGAATTTAGATCACCATGCCAAGATGTTGTCAGATACGGCCAAAACCCTGCACGCGGCCAAAGGCGACAAGAACATCCTGCCGGATCTTAAGGAGCGCTTACGCGGCTACATCCGGGAGATCGGCTACCTTCTCACACCGGAGCAGAGTGAATTCCTGATGGAGAAGCTGGAGTCACTGCCTGATGCCGACAATTGCGTCCACTTCGACCTGCACTCCAGCAACATCATGATGCAGAACGGCGAATTGGTGATCATCGATATGGGCGACTTTTCCACCGGGAGCTATCTGTTCGACATCGGTCTCATCTACATGATTTACGGAATTCCTGAACTTGGGATCAGCATGCTCGCAACGAAGATCCCGAACGAGCAGGGGCTGCAATTCTGGAACCATTTTGAGAAGCATTACTTCGCAGACAAGAGCGCCGAGGAACGCGCTTTCTTCGAAGAGAACAAATACTTCCTCGCCTCGCTGCGCACCATTTACTGCATCACCTTCCTGACCCATCTCCGAAGCGAACTCGAGCACTGGCTCAAGGACATCCTGCTTCCGAAGATAATGGAAACGCGCTGTACGGACTGAGGCAGGCGAACCTTACCCGCTAGGATCGAGTGAAAACAGCTTCCGCCCAGGAACGGAGTTCGGCGCCCGTCGCGATTCTCGTCAACGGCCCGAGTTCGTCCGGAAAGTCGACCCTCTGCCGGGCTTTACAAGACAGACTCACCGACTTGGCTAATGGCCATCCTAACGCCGCATTCGCCCGCGTCGCGTTCGATGACGTCGTCCTTTTGATCTCGGACAAACTCTATCCGGTCAGTTTCGTGAAGCTACAAGGCGGTGACCTCGGTCATCTGGTTTCCCGCGAGCCCTACGATGGACGCGCCGCGTGGGAATACATCGATGAAAGCCATGTTGCGGGTCAGCACGGGGGAAGTCCCCGGCTGCGACTGGCATTCAATCCGCACGGCCGCAAATTGCTCTCCGGGCTCCATAGCAGCTGGGGAAAGCATCTTGAACTGGGCACGAATCTCATCATCGACCACTTCCTCCAAGAAGGGGAATGGAAAGAGGAAGTTCTCGGGATTCTTCGTGACTCGGGCGCCCGCATTTTCTGCGTCGGCGTTTATTGCTCCGTGGCGGAGTTGGAGCGAAGGGAATCCAGCCGGGGCGATGGCGACGTTGAGTGTAGACCCCTCGGCCTCGCCCGCCGCAGCGACGAACTCTGCCATTTGCATAACCTAGCATACAATGTCACCGTGCGCACGGACGAGTGTAGCACAGCGGAGTCGGTCGATGCGATCATGACCTCTCTCCGTAGCGCCCGATTTCTTGCATAGGTCGCCATCCCGTGTCTCGGTTTTCTAAGATTTCTGGAAGACTCCTTCGCTCTGGAGAGGTTCCGGTGGGATGGTGGAAAAACGCTTCTCCATTACGCAATGGAATCGCTACCGGGTTGTATGTGCTGTTAAGCGTTGATTCGATTGGGGGGTTGGGTAGATTTCGATTTTGTTAACTATCCCCTCACCACAAACAAACAACACATCAGACCATGAAGAAACTCCTCCTCACCCTTGCCTCAGGACTCCTGAGCCTAACCCTCCTTAACGCTGCAGAGAGCACCGGCATTGAAGGCAACTACAAACTCGTCTCGCACAAGACTCCAGACGGGAAGGTCATCAAGGCACCTAATCTTGCCGGCTTGGTTGTCCTGACTCCCGGTGGATATAAAAGTGTTAATGTCATGTACAAGAACGTGACCCCAACAAGCTCATCGTTTTCACTCATTGCCCGCTACAAACTATCTGGCTCCACATATACAGAAACACTGCTCTCTGCAGCCAACGACACGCTCACAGGCAAAGTTCTTGCTTTATCGGGCTCCACCAAGAGTGTGAAGGTGACCCGTGAAGGCGGATCCATCAAGTTCACCCCACCCTTTGAAGTTGTCTGTTACGAGTTCAAGGAAAATACATTCACCGCTACGCTACCAAACAAGGGCGTCGATACTTGGGTCAAGGTGCAGTAACAAGAAGCACACATTCGCAACTCTTCACAGAAGACCCATTTCCTTCACTGGGGATGGGTTTTTCTTTTTAGTCTTTTGTGGGCAAACCTTTTTCAAATCACCGGTATCGGATAGAGTGCCCCCATCTGCGGCCGATTCGTTCGTAAGGGAGAGCCCAAAAAGGTTGCCCAAGATCTCGGTGTTGTGGCCGGTGAGGAGAACTGGACCACCAGCTACAATGTGGCACCCGGATCCACGATTCCGATTGTCAGGGCTGATCCCGCTGATAGGCATATGGTCCCTGCCGTCTGGGGATTCACCTCTTCGTGTCGGGCTCCGCTCTTCAATGCCCGGGGTGAGACCATTGATTCCCTTCCCAGCTTCCGTGATGCATTCCTAGCGAACCGATGCTTGATTCCCGCCAGTGGCTTTTACGAATGGCGTCCCAGCGACCGACAACTTTTCTGCTTCGAGAGGGCGGATGGACTACTCCTAGCCTTTGCTGGTATTTGGAAACAGGTTGGCAGCCACCTTCAGGCAACGGTCATTACCACGACACCCAATGCTGACATGGGTGGATTCCATGATCGGATGCCAGTGATTCTCTCTCCTGATGCCTGGACCAGTTGGCTTTCCGCTACTCCACTACCCGATAACCTACGCCGGAGCCTGATTTCCCCTTCACTTGATGGCACCCTATCGCGTTGGCCTGTAGGCCGAGGCGTTGGGAATGTCAGGAACGACTCTCCAAGTCTGGTTGATCGGGTGGAGCCTTGCGGTCACCCCGGAGCTGTTCTGACCCTCACCAAATTCCCACCAGATCTTCGTTATCCAAAGTCAATTCCCCAAATACAGGGTCGAGTTGGATGGCCCTACTGAGAATCCCCTTGGCTTCATCAATCCTACCCTGCTTCGCGGTATAGCAGGCTAAGTTGCAGTGGATCATCCCTTCATCTGGGAATCCGTCACGGGCTTCGAGCAAGGGCATTTTCAGCCTAAGGCATCCCAAGATGTCTCCTTCTGCCCATGAGCGATTCAGCCAGTGCTCTGGTTGCTGTGGTTCGAGTTCCGTGAGACTCCTTGGAATCCAAGGAGCACTTAAAAAACTGGCAACTTTTTCTGAATGATGGTGTTGATACTATTGATGAACACATCAACCAACACAAAACACAAGATCCTCATTCCTCTGCTATCGCTGGGCTTACTAGCCCTTCCGACACTGAAGGCTCAGGATCAGAACACAAACGCACCATCCACCAATTCTTGCGCCGGGTGCGGAGGATGGAACAAAGAACACCATCATCATGATGGTGCCTGGGCTACCCTGACGGATGCTGAGCGCCAGCAACTCAAGGCCGACATGGAAACGATCAAGAATGACCCCCAGTTGGTCGCGGCCCGCGAGGCGGTCAAGGATGAACAGACCAAGGAGGCTAAGCATGCCGCTCATCGATCTCTCGAGCAGATCAGGCATGACTTGCTACTGAAGGCAGATCCCTCAATCCAACCCGTGCTCGACAAGATGCACAAGGGGGGGGCGGGCCTATCGCCTGAGAAGAACTAATCACCATTCAGAATCATTTAACCGGCGTGGGGAGATCCTCCATGCCGGTTTTTTTGTGCGGTTAAGGGGGACAGGGAAGATGACGGCTAGGAAGGCCGGAGCACGTTGGCCTGTGGGTCGAGGCGTTGGCAGTATCAGGAACGATTATCCAAAGTCTGAATGATTCGGGGATGTCCCAGAGAGAGATTACATCCGATTTATTTCGGGCATCATTATTTTATGCCTTCGCTACCGGCAGCTCGTTCCAGTCAGTCGCGTAGTGGGGTGAATGCTTCTCGGCTTTCATCTTCCATCCCCTCCACGATCGCTCGGTTCCTTGAGATGCACGAGTAATGACTGGATTCTTGGGATCACCCAGTCGGCGTTTGAGCTCGTCTACGATCCGGTCCACATCGATCTGTGCCTTGGGCTGATTGAAGTCAAAGAGACCGGGCTGATAGGCATCCTCACCACCAGGTTAACAAGCTGTACGCCAGTCTTCTTGTAGCGGTAGCCGGGCCGGTAGATTCGTTTGAGAAGAACACGAGCCACAGTCATCAGCTCCGATGTCGAGTGAGTGGGGCGGTCGAGGGTGATCCCGATGCCTAGTGAATACTGGGGCTCCTCCTTCTTGAACCTGTTGGTCTGGAGGAAGACCTCCATCAGAGTCGCGAGTAGACCGAAGCGGCGCTCCTTCTCGCTCGCACGGGCCACATGATTGGCAAGGGCCTCTTCCAGCTCCTCCAAAGACTCCACAGCACTCCCGAAGGACCTGCTCGCCATCACGCCCTTCCTATCGGGAGGATTCTTCTCCAGCGCCAAGCAGGGAATGCCATTAAGCTCACGGAAGAGACGCTTCCCGACTACCCCCATGCTCATTCTGATAGCCGCAGGATCGGCATGCTGGAAATCCAGAGCCGTCTTGATCCCCATGCCCTTGAGACGTAGTGCCAAGTTCTTACCTACACCCCAGAGACCATCCGTGGGAGTTTCCGACATGATCCCGTCTGGATCCCAGTAGTGAGTCAGGTCGAAGACTCCCCCCGTGAGCGCCTTGTTCTTCTTGGCATGGCGGTTGGCTAGCTTGGCCAAGAGCTTGGTCGAACCGATCCCGATACAGACAGGGATGCCTGTCCACTGGAGGATCTTGGCTCTCAGGACTCGGGCATGCTCCTCGTTGAAGTTGTTCGGCAGTTGAAGGAAGGCCTCATCGATCGAGTAGACCTCCATGGCCGGCACTTCATCCTGCAGGATCGACATCACCCGCGCCGACATATCTCCGTAGAGGGTGTAGTTGGAGCTAAAGACATGGACCCCGTGCTTGCTGATCAGCTCCTGCTTCTCGTGCAGGGGTGCTCCCATCGGAATGCCTATCGCCTTAGCCTCCTCACTTCGGGAGATGATGGATCGTCGTTGTTCGAGAGCACCACCACTGGCTTTCCAATGATGGCAGGATTGAAAACCCGCTAGCAGGAGCAGAAGAAGTTATTGCAGTCGACTAGGGCGAGAAGGTTTTGCCGAGAAAGGGAGGCAAAGTGGTTCATGGGACACAAGAATGTAGTCCCACCCAGTGGAGGAGGGAATGCTTACCGCGAGGCAGCGGCGATGATTTCATTTCTCACATCAATATCTCTTCCGAAAAGACGCCGCCATAGCAGGCGGGTATTGGTGATAGGATCCCCGGGAGCCGACTCGTCAAATCCCGGCCTGTAGAGGTGGACGGCACGGATTAGTGAATCAGCCAATTCCTCCTCGCTGGGATGCCCCGTGCGGGCAATCACCTCCTCGAAAGCCTCAAAGTCCTTTTCCTCTCCCCGGCTGATTTTTGAAACAAGTATGTCGATCGGATGAGGAAACAGGATTTTCAGAGCTCCCATGCGCTCAGAATAGGCGCGAACTGGCCAGTCATAAGCAGTCCGAAACGTCCCCAAAGGACAAACTTCCACATAGGGAGAACTCAACCCCTTGGTGAGTCCGGCATCCCGCAGGATACCCTCGATGTCGTCATCGGTCGCAATGTCCAGACGCCGCTCATGATGGCACTGGAACCCCCCATCTGCAGCGGAGATGAACCGAAGAAAACAAGCTGGAGCGGTCGAGCATTAATCCCGAAAGACAAGGCTTGCGCCGTTTGACGCAGAAGTTCAGCGCCCGGCGTATTCCAGTCGAGTTCCGGCTCCCACCTTGCCCTGTGCCACGGCTCGTTCACGTTCATAATCCAATCCTTTGTAGGCGCAGAGACAGGCCAAGGCCTGATCTCTCAGCCTAGGAGTTACGGAGGGATCCTGATCTAGGTTCGCGACCAGCGCCGACCAGCGGTCCCCGAGACAGACCCCTTTGGTCAGAACAACCGACTTTCTCCAGCTCGGGCTGGTGGAAATTCTGGACGGGTTAATCCTCATACCAATCCTTTCGTCCAAAAACTCCTCTCTGAAAAGCCAATCCCGCCCCGTGCCTGAATCCCTCGGCACCTACATCATCCACCAGGCCCGGTAGCAATATGGACTCAACTCAAGATCAGCTGCCTCAAGCATGTGGGGAAATTCTCCGTGTGGTGCTAACTCACTAATGGCTGGAAATCATGAGTCCGTTTAACTGCTTCAACAGTCAGTCCAGCTCCCTCCACCACGAGAATATCAACCAGTTTGCTAAGAATGTTTTGAGCCTGGGAGTGGGTCCAGAAGTTTTGATGGTAGTTAAACTGTAAGTTACATGTGCCGTTGATGGTCATGATCGAAAAAATAACGGGGAAACTGGGCACCTCCGGAGAGTTGCCCATCGCAAAATAAAGTGATGCATATTCAAGGGAGAACTTCCCGTTGGGAAAGTCCGGCGGCGCCATATTCGTAATATTCAGGATTTCAGGTCCCAGCGATGTCGAACTGCACTCTTCATTGGAAGAAAGGTGGACTCCGGCTTCAATACGCTCTCTGAGCTCACGCAAGAGCCTTGCTGCACTCTCCCAAAACCCCTCTGACTTAAGGGCCGATGTTTCCCAAACGACTTGGCCGATATAGATGCCGGGATATGTCGGGCTCAGACGGGGTTCACAAAATCGACGGGTGGAAATGTCGGAATAGAGCTTTGGCAAAGCATTATCTGTGGCTAGCAGATAGGCGGCCATGAGTGCTCCATGCACGGTCACCCCTCGTTCTCCGCAGCGGACTTTCAGTTGATTGAGCAGATTCTTTGACAGGCGGGTCAAAACTGTTTGGGTAAAAATCGGCTGCGTCTGGTAGTTGGTGCCTTTGGTATCAAGCCAGGCTTGCAAGGCAAAAGGCTCCTGGCCGGCAATGGCCTTTCCGTGAGCCTCATACACAGATTCCATGGGAGGGTTTAATGGTTTTATCTCCATTGAATTGCCCTCACAAGCGTTAAGAAAATCCGCGATCACCGAAAACCAAGACATCCCGTCTAAAATGGAGTGATGGGTTCGCAAAACCATCTCGCAGCCAGAGCAATCATAAAAGAAAAGTGCTTCCCATAATTTCTCGGGAACCATGTTGAGAGCCATTCCTTCCCAAGCATTCTGAGCCGCAAGTTCATACCGTTGTTTGGATCCTCCGCTTGTCTGGCGGCAAACAATAGGAAGCTCCTGCGCTTGGATGTCTGCTGGTGAAATCGTCACAATATGGGAATCCCGAATCACACAGCGCAAAAGTGGATTGCTGACCCGGACCTGCTGCATGGCGCTGGCGATCAAGGTTTCCGTAAAAGGGCCGGAAAAAGTAAAATGAATGTTTTGAGTTCCCCAACCAGTGGCGAACTTTTCCATATAAGAGAGCGGACGACTCTCCGTGCGTGCTTGAGGCAGCCGTGCTTGAGTTGTTTTCATGACTACCTCGCCTATCTGGCCTATCTGGCCTGGTGGATGATGTAGGTTACAGCTCCCCAGATGGTCAGCCCTTGCTCTTCCACAACCTCGATCGGGGCAAAGGATGTATTGGCCGCCTCTAGAAAGATCCGTTCATTGGTTTTTCTGAACCGCTTCACCGTGAAGTTCCCGTCGATCATCGCCACCACGATCTTCCGGTCGGTCGGAGTGAGCGACTTATCCACGATCAGGACATCCCCGGCATGGATCCCAGCATCACGCATGGACTCCCCCATCACGCGGACCAAGAAGGTTGCCGCAGGATTGCGGATCAGCTCCTCGTTCAGGTCTATCCCACGCTCCATGTGGTCGTCTGCCGACGAAGGAAACCCTGCTTCCACGGAGGCCGAGACCAGAGGAAGACGAAGGCTGGTTCGTTTCTCGAAGGGTATGGGGGTGGAGAGGGACATTGGTGAGATCGATTTTCTGATTTCTAGGTATTCTCAGCGAGGATTCTCTTCTCCCAGATTTCAACCCTCATTCTTCCCCCAGAGAGACACCCGATGACCGAAAGCACACCTCCAGACACCTCGAAGATCGCGTTCTGACCGTACTGTCTACCGATCGCTAGGGCCCGTTCCTCAGATAGGCCAGCAACTCCCCATCCTTGTTCCTGATGTTTGAGATCGGGTGAGCATCCTGTGATTCTGAAGCAGCGTGAGCCGGCAAGATTGAGCTCCTTCCTGAGTGCTTCATCCGCCATGGCGTTGATTTCGTCTCCAACGAACTCCCCCGGATTGTATCCTGTGATGATGTGAAAGCAGGCGGGCCATCCTCCCACCGGCGTCTGTGCCAGAAAGACTGTTTGGAGGTATTCAGGTAGGATCATGCACCCATGTTTTAAAGAAGCCTCTCCAGGTTAACAACCATGCGAATCAAGATGTTGTTTTATGACACACTGATTGTCCCTCGGCGGCTTGTAATGAGTGAGGGCTTCTGCTATACAAGTAGAAGCATCAGGAACGCTAGTTGCTTCCCGTTCTGTGCATGGTAGGTCACTTCTCTTTTCTCGATCTTGAAGGCGGCGGGGGTTACTGCCTGTTGGATGAATCGCTCGATCTCATCGCGGGTCAATAGCCGCTTTGCATCCGTGTCTTCCTCTGCCTGCTTGTCGAGCCGAGGCGGGTTGGTAATCATCGCCAGCTTCTTGGCGTACCCCATGCAATTGTTGAAGGCGATCAGGTCGAGGTTAATAGTCCGATTCTTGACCCCCTCCCCGGTTCGCTTGTTCACGAACGCTACAAGATCCCTCTCCTCGATGCGGTCAATCCGTTTGGCCCCGATATGGTCGATCCACCGCTTCAAGGATTGTTTCTCATGGTCACGGGTGCTTTCACTCTTGGAGAGATAACCCATCCCCCGATTGCGGCGCGTGCCGATGTTTGATTCAAGATACTGCTCTACCAACTTGAAAAGGCTAGGACGTACCCCCGGAAGTTTGATCTCCCCTTTATGCTTTTCGGTTCTCTTGGCCTCAGCCTCGACGATGGCGTGATCGAGACGGGTTGCCTCAAGGGGTATCCGAAGAGCGCGGGTCTTTCCATCTGGGAGGGTCACGCGCATCTGTGCGTAGTACCTCCCGTTGCGAGTCACCATGCCTTTCACTTTGCGATTGCGAGAATCTGTCACAGCATGGAATCTTCCAGCGTGATTCTTGCCCTTTACATTTGTGCCTTCAGCGTTGCCCTTTTGGGGTGCTTTGCGTCTCATAACGTAAAAGTCGCACAGAATGTCGCACATAGTCGGTCTTTTCATTTCTCGACTTGCTAGATCTAGTGTTTATGAGCTTCGGCGGTGTAGTCCAATGGCAGAGACAAGCGACTTAAAATCGCTCCAGTGTGGGTTCGAGTCCCACCACCGCTAGTTTTTTATTCGCCTAGGGCGTTTTTGATTGAGATGTAGACAAAGAATTTGCGGATGCCTTGGGATTGTGGGCAAGGAGCAAGCGTAGCGTCTGTAGTCTCTGCACTACTGCCCAAGCGATGTGACACAGCCCAACGCTCATGCCGCCGCAAAAGACTGTCTAAAGAATAAGCAAAAGCGCTCTAAGCTGCGATACAAGAGCGCATTCGCCATAGGGAAGCGGACAGATACCATCTACTCATTCCCGTTAGAGTGACTAGTGGATCCCATTAGCTTCGTCTAAGCGACACTGCCAATACCAGCAGATCAGGACTTGCTTCAGGTTGGTGGTGTTATGAAAACACTAAACCAACACCCCCGCATCTCATGATCCGCCCAAGGACCAAGGAGGAGGTGGAAGGAAGTAACAGAACCTCAACTTGTGCTGAGGAGACTTTCTAGGACTCAATCATGAGTACAAGCATCAAGAGCACCAAACATACCATGAAGCGAGTTCACACAATGGGCGGGAAAGGTTGTCCTGCCCACAATCGAGACACTTCAGGGCAATGTGTTGCGAACGCATTCAGTCTTTTGGAAATGGTTCTGGTCATGGCAGTGATAGGACTACTCTCAATTCTGGTGGTTCCGGCGTACAGTTCGATCACCTCTGCAACTGCTCTGACGAAGGGAGCCAATGATCTGACCCAGATCCTCGAAGGATCCAGGACCTACGCCATGGCCCGCCATACCTATGTCTGGATTGGATTCAGTAATCTCACAGCCACTGGCAACTGGCGACTCCAGACGATTGCGATCGCCTCACTGGACGGCACGACAACCAACACGCCCAGCAACATCACCACAGTATTCAAAACCTCCCGCATTGATAACCTCTACCTTGCTTCCTTGCCTACCCAGCCAAATCCCACCGTCACGGATCCCTGGACATCACTTCCCATCACCTCGGGATTGGTTTACTCACCTGAGGGGGAGCTTCTGTGCGCGGGGGCCATCGGATCGAATGCACGCCTTCAACTCCTGCCCGCCCATGGATTCTCAGTCATGCTCTCCAATGCCGGGGCGACCATTGCGGTCAATGCGTTGACCGGACGTCAGTCCATTAGCCAGCCCTGACCATGAAATGGAGCGCGTCACATCATCGGATGGGCTTCTCGCTGGTGGAGACCTCACTGGCTATCGGCATTTTCGCTTGCTGCTTCCTGCCGCTCATCGGACTGGTCACCACAGGAATGCGGGTGGGACAGGATGCCTGCACTCATGAAAAAGCGAACCAAATCACGGCCTCTGTCGCGGCCGAGATAGAAGGGGTATCATCCGTTCCTGGAACCACGGAATCTCTCTTCGGGCTTTCCCTCTCCAATCAGGGTACGCAGACTCGTAAACTCGATGCGTCTGGACTGACCAACTACTCATCGAGTGACCCGAGCTACTCACTAGCCGTCGTCATTACCACCAATGCCTTGACGCGGAATAAATGTGCCAGGATCTGCGTGGCCTGGCCCTCAACTGCCATCTGGAACTCCAACCTGAATTCCTGGAGCAATGCCTTGGGAAAGGTGGAGAACACTATTCTCTACAACTCCCCATGACGTGATGACTGACTCCCGAATCAAGATCAGTCCCAATGCCTTCACTCTCCTTGAGATGATGGTATCATTGGCGGTTCTCGTGATCCTGATAACTCTAGCGGTTCAAGTGGGTGATGCTGTCTTTTCAGAAATCGATACTCAACAACGGGGCTTCGACACAGTTTCCGAGTCGCAAGCACTCTTTGACCGGATGGCAACGGACCTCTCCTCTAGGATTGCGGATACCAATATCCCCGCGGTGATGGCTTCAGCGAATAGCTCTCTTGCCTTCGCCTCCGATGTCAGGGGCCCCGCAAGCTCCGCTTTGGATCACCGGTATTCCGTAGTCACCTACTGCATCTCGGGAAATACGGTGACACGGGGACTGAAAAACATCCTTCTCAGTAGCGCTCAACCGCTTCAGGACTCCATCGATGCCGTTAACGGAGTGGCGAGCGCCGACATAAATGATGTCATGGCCACGAATGTTGTGGGCTTCTCCATTTGCTACCTGATGAAGGACGGAACCATCACAAACTCCCTCCCTCCGAACACGCCGTTCGGTGGCACCACCACCAACACCCCCTCCGCCGTCATCGTTACCGTGGCCCTTTTGGACACCAAAACCGCCTTGATGCTTTCATCTAGGGGAATCGTCTACCCCTCCCTCTCCCCATCGGGTCCGTCAACATCACTCCCCTTGGAGTCATGGCTTGCGACTCTGAACACATCCTGGGTCATGGGGCCCCTCGTGGCCGCCCGGGACAAGGTCCGATTTTACCAAAAGACTCTCCGAACCGAATAATCAACCGCACGATGCACCCACATTATATGAAAACCGAAGGATCTGCCCTGATCATCACTCTGGGAATGGTCTTCCTTATCACCGTGCTCATCGTCGCCTTTCTCTCCCGCGCCATGAACGAGCGCAAGAATGCTGGAGTGAACGTCTCACGGGCTTCAGTAGAGATCTTGTCGGACAGCGCCATGGGTTATGTCGTGAGTCAACTCTGCTCCGATGTGACTAACTCGACACCATCCCTTCCGGTTGCACCTTGGAGCAGGAATAACACGCATGTCCCGTGGCTCCTGCCCCCACTGCTCTCGACAAATCCGGCATTCGTCAATCTAGTGCGGCAAAGTTCTAATTCGGACACCCAATACACCTACACCTCAACGCCTTCAGCCAACGGAAGGCCGGTTGGTACCGGCAGATGGAACGCTCCCCAACTAATCATCGGGGGATTTACCTCCAACACCCAGCTCCCTCAGTGGATTTATCTTTGCAGGACGGGGGTTGTTTCCTCCTTTAACTCTTCCTGGACAAGCAAGACATCCAGCAATCAAGCTTATGTCACGGGGCGGTTTGCCTTCAATGTATATGACCTGGGAGGGCTGCTTGATATGAATGTGGCAGGCTATCCCTCTTCCCTCTCCGGAAGCACGAATAGGGAACTGCTCAGGGGCACACTAGCCTCGGCCAACCTAACAATGATTCCCGGTGTCCCCACCATCCCCGGTAACTCCTCTGTCGATTCACTCGTCACCAATCGCTTCGCATCATCACAGACAAACTATGTTAATAGCGTCCTAGGCCTTGCATCGAATGGTTTCTTAGGAGGGCAGCTCAACCGCTTTGTCAGTCGCCACGACATGATCCGATGGGTCACCAACAGTACCTATGGATGGGGAAGCACGATTCCGCTGCCGTATATCACCCACTTCACCCGGGAGGCTGCGACCAATCGCTTCTCACTCTCCCAGCTAACGAACTCTAACCCAGGTTCTGCAGTCCTCGCAATCCTTGGCAACGCCATCAGCAACAGCATTCCAAGCCTCACGAACACTGCGGATTCGAATGCCTACATGGCGCCGACTAACGCCCTGTCCGGACGAACATGGACAAACCAACCTTCAGTCAAAATCGCCTCCATCGGGGCCGACATCCGGGCCCAGACAACCACCAACGTCGTTACAGTCACCACTCCATACGGGACTGTTGCGGGGAAGCAGGCACGCCCCGAGGCCGTTCAGCTGTCGATCAGATGTGTCTCCACTTTGGTTATCGGTGGTGGTGATGGCGATGACGACAATTATACTGTTTCGAGTAGCATCAGCATCGTCCCGAATCTTTGGAGCCCGGCTGGAAGCAATGGAGGGAATGGAATCAACAGGCTGGTGGTCTCCTTTGATTCCGCGACCATCTCCTTTCTCAAACAAACGATAAATCTTCCCTCGTTCAGCACCAACCTTACGGTTTCGGGTTGTGGCACTCCGACTGAATACCCTGTGCCAATTCTCGTGATGAAGGGGGTCACTTTGCAAAATCAGACCCTCTCATTCCTGTTCAAGAACCTTATCATCGGACTCTCCGACACAAACGGTAATTATTACAGCTCCTTCGGAACCAACAGTACGGTTGCGAGTCCGATTTCGGCGATCCTTTCGAATTCACTCTCAGGGCCGCTCACTATTCCCACCGCGAGCACGACGGTCACAACCAACTCTGTCGTGGTGAACATGCGTGATCCCCGTACCCCTCGGGGTGGAGGTGCGACCACCAACCTCTCCTTACCGTTACCCGCATCGATCAGCTGCCCTCCCTATCCGAACTCCATCACCGACACGAACCCTGTGATCCTGGGCAGACCCTACGGATCAGTGGGCGAACTGGGATTGGTCTTTGCCGACCAGCCATGGCGTTCACTGGATTTTGTATCCTCCAATAGCACCTGCACCAACCTCCTCGATAATTTCACCGGTCCCAACTACCCGACGAATGCTCCCCGTTCCGGAGTCTTGAACCTGAACACACGACAAATACCCGTGCTGGCAGCAGTTCTCGAGGGAGCACTCATCAATCCCACCAATCCAGCGCTTGCGATCACCCCATTTCAGGCCACCAATTATGCCGTGGGTATCATTGCCTCCACCGCCATCAATCCTCTCGTAAACCGCGCGGGTCTTGCTGCCCTGCTAGCCAACAACAATACCATAGGAAGCCGCAACAAAGTCTCCCGTGAGGCTCCGATCAGGGCTCTAGCCGACATAGGTCAGACCACCACCTGGAACCTGATGATCGACCTCATCTCCCAGCATGGACACTTCAATACGGGGGCGACGAATGCGAGTCAGTTCATTGTCGAGGCGGAGCAGCACTACTGGATGAGTATAGCGATCGACCGTCGAAGCGGAGCCATCGTCGATCAGCAACTAGAAGCTGCTCAAGAGTAGCAACATTCTTTTATGCAACGAGGGAGTGCGATTTAATCGGGCATTCCTTAAAATTATTTAAAAAAGCCTTTCTTTTTTACTTGACTCGAATCTATATCGTGTGTCTTACTGTTATATCACTGTTAGTCAACGCATACAACGAAATGCCTAATCATCTCCGAAAATTCCGGATAATGAACGCGCAGATGCGACAACGCATGCTTAAGGCACAGGCAGAGCAGAGTTCGGTATCGAGTCCGATTCACCAACAGCCAACAGCCAACAGCCAACAGCCAACAGCCAACAGCCAACAGTAGCAACCAAGGCAAGATAAC
>CAIOJL010000093.1 GCA_903858595.1 uncultured Spartobacteria bacterium
CCGCGCCCTCGACCTCGAGTGGATCCTCAAGCCCGTGCTCTCCCGCCGCGCCTGGCCCAAGATCCGCTACGCCTCCCGACACGGCATCACCCGCGAGCAGCACGAGGCCATCCTGAAGGTCACTTCCAACAAAGAATACCGCCTCTACTTTGAGATGCTCTGGCTCACCGGAGGCAGCCAGACCGACATCGCCAGCATTCGTGCCGAGGATCTGAACTGGGGCACACGCAGACTCTACTACGAGCGTCAGAAACTCCGCTCACGAGGGCAGGGGAATGCCTGCCTGGTGATCGGTACAGCCCTGGAAACCCTACTCCGCGAACTCCCCTCCGAGGGACCGCTCTTCCCCCATCTCGTCACCCTGGGAGAGAGCGATCGCAGTAGCTATTTCTGCCGCAGAAGGGCAGCCGCCAAACTCCCCAAAGGCATCGTCCTCCACTCCTACCGCTACGCCTGGGCCGAGCGTGCCCAGTCCGCCGGGATGCCCGAGCGGGAAGCCATGGCCCACCTCGGTCATGGGAGCAAGGCCGTCCACCGTGCCTACGCCAAGGCCGCCGACCGCGTCACCCTCCCGCTGGAATGGTATGAGGAACAGACCTCCAAAAAGCTCATCGATCTCAGCGCCGAACTTGCCAAGCAAACCCATGCCGTCGCCTGAACAAATCTCTCTAAGGAAGCACCCGGCACCCGCCGCATTCACCCCGCTCATGGGGTGGGATAGAGGATGGTATTTTGACGGCATCGGGGGCCTTAGCGTTCTGTGGGGAGCCCCGCTCCTGCCTGCTCCACCCACCCCATCAGCTCACCATGCAGGGAGGGCATGGATGCCCCCGCAGAGCCCCTTTCCGGTTGTTCGGAGACCAAGGTCATCCTCCCTCCGGCAAGCGACTCCTGAACCCTCCCTGGGACCTCCTCATGCAGCGCCTCGGAGACCCTGTGTATGGGCTCAAAACCACGGGATTTCCCCGCACTCCATGTCATGCAGGATAGTGATTTCCCCCGGGGAGAAATCACGGCTTCGCTTTTGCTGCGCAAAAAACATGTTCCTGCGCGTGTCAGGCACGCTTCGGAATCCACCCGGCACCTTCACAAAAGCCACGATGCCTAGAACACAAAAACCAGGAACATACCGCGTCGAGTTCAACCTCAACCCCGAGAGTCTTTGACGACTCGATCTGTAAAAAAAGAATGGGCTTCCGTGAACGAGATCAGGTTCTGGAAGTGCTGCTTTACCAATCAGCAATCGATCATCAGATCGACCACGATTTGCGTGGCCGCCTTGAGAAGAAAATCGACTATCTGATCAAAAAACTAGAAATCATGACGACATGAGGAGCGGCTCCGATCTGCATGCATTTTGAGGAGAGAAAGAGCGCGATCTGGCAGCACTCGCGCCCTCAAAAAAACTGAAAACCCGATAGAATTCTGGAGGGGTAGGACACTCCCTGTCGTGTCTGCATGGTAGGGATAGTCGATGAAATCAGCTATTCCTGCCTCGTCAGAAATCGGGGCATCGGATAGTTATCGCACATTCCTTTCTCCTGTGCGACTCACCGACTACCACGCCAAGTCTTTTGCCCATGAGCTGACGAGGCGTTGCCCTTCGGATAGCATGGAAAAGCTGGCTGGAGCAGTTGCGAGTGCCCAGGTGGATTTGAATCCCCACCAAGTCGACGCTGCTCTCTTTGCGTTCCGATCCCCACTCTCGAAAGGAGCTCTCCTTGCCGATGAGGTCGGTCTTGGGAAAACCATCGAAGCAGGCCTCGTTCTCTCTCAGAAATGGGCTGAGCGAAAGAGGCGCATCCTCATCATTGTTCCCTCAAATCTTCGCAAGCAGTGGTATCAGGAACTCGGTGAGAAGTTCTTCCTGCCGTGCCGTATCTTGGAGTCAAAACCCTACAATGCCGCTATCCGCGAGGGGCGCTTCCGCCCCTTCGAGGTGGATGAGATCGTCATCTGCTCCTACCAGTTTGCACGGAATAAGGCGGCTGATGTGGCCAATACCCCTTGGGATCTTGTCGTCTTGGATGAGGCCCATCGCCTCCGGAATGTCTACAAGCCGACCAACGTCATCGCGAACACCCTGAAGCTGGCTCTCAAGGACCGCAACAAGCTTCTCCTCACGGCCACCCCTCTCCAGAACTCACTTCTCGAGCTCTTTGGCCTCGTCAGTATCATTGATGAGCACACCTTTGGCGGTCTGAAGAGCTTCAAGGAACAGTTCACCAACCTGAGCCAAGAGCAGGTCTTTGAGACCTTGAAGGCCAGGCTGCGACCCATCTGCCACAGGACGCTTCGTCAGCAAGTCACGGCTTATATTCCCTACACCGCTCGTCACCCGATCCTTGAGCATTTCACTCCGGATGAGTCCGAGGACAGACTGTACAATGCCGTTTCGGAATATCTCCGACGGCCTAATCTCCACGCCCTCCCCGCCAGTCAGCGTTCGCTGATGACCCTTGTTCTGAGGAAGCTCCTAGCGTCCTCCACCTTTGCGATCGCTGGAGCCCTCCAGTCTATTTCCTGTCGCCTAGAGGCAAAGCTTGCCCGTCATCAGCCCTCCACCGAGCCCCCTTCGGATGATCTGGAGGAAGAGCTTGCCGAGGACTACGAAGCCCTCGACGAGACAGCTGAAGAATGGGATGAGGAGAATCCCGACGAGCTACTCACTCAGGAGGACCGTGCCGCCTTGGAATCTGAGATCGCTGATCTCAAGGAGTTTTCCCGCCTGGCCACTTCCATCACGCATAATGCCAAAGGACAGGCACTGCTTCATGCCCTCGGTATTGCTTTTGAGAAGGCCCGCGAGCTTGGAGCTCCCGAGAAGGCCATCATCTTCACCGAGTCACGCCGGACTCAGAGCTATTTGCTCCGCCTTCTTGCAGATAGTCCCTACGCCGAGGGGATCGTTCTCTTCAATGGCACCAATACCGACGACCACTCGAAAGCCATCTACGCAGCTTGGCTCGATCGTCATGCCGGATCAGATCGCGTGACAGGATCCAAGAGCGCTGACATGCGCTCAGCGCTGGTCGATTACTTCCGGGAAGAGGGGCGCATCATGATTGCGACCGAGGCAGGGGCGGAGGGAATCAACCTCCAGTTCTGCTCCCTCGTGGTGAACTACGACCTCCCCTGGAATCCCCAGCGGATCGAGCAGCGCATCGGCCGCTGTCATCGTTACGGACAGAAGCACGATGTCGTCGTCGTGAACTTCCTCAATAGCAAGAACGCCGCCGACCAGCG
>CAIOJL010000094.1 GCA_903858595.1 uncultured Spartobacteria bacterium
CCTGCTACCCCAATCTCCCTGCCATTGACCAACAACCAAAACACCAACACCATTACCAAACACTCACGTCATGTGTTACCCATGTCTTGACCCACATGTGTTACCTATGTCCTGACCCGAGCCTTTTTTTCTTCAGCCTTCAGCCTTCAACCTTCAGTCTTTCAGGATGACTCTCCTGACCATTTCTGAACTGAAGATAGCCGCTCGTGAGCATTCTCCGGAGGAGGCCGTGATCCATGCCCAGATCGAAAGCATCACCCGCAAGGAAGCTTCCAACGGAAAGCCTTTTCAGGAGGCGATCTTCCGGGATGCCACCGAGAGTCTGACCCTGCGGGCTTGGGCTGATAGTGAAGCTTTTGAATCATGCTCGGAAGCAAAGCCGGGTGAGTTCGTGATGCTCGCGGGTCATTTCAGCCACAGCACAGCCTTTGGGATTGATGCCAAGGGCTGGGAAATGAGTCCACTTCCCTATGAGGCGGTGGATCTCCTGCTGGAAGGCTCGGCAGAAAGGATCGCCCTACTAGACCGCGCCTACAAAATCATCACGGAGGCTGTGGAAAGCCTGCGTGAACCCAGGCTGAAGGCTCTGTGCAACCGCTTCCTTTCCCAGCATGGCGCACGCTTTCGCAGGGCGGCGGCAGCCCGTGGCAATCACCACGCCAGGCGGGGGGGCCTTTTAGAGCACACCTCGCGGATGATGGAATCTGCTCTGGCCCTTTACACAGTCTATCCCGAACTCCATCGCGACCTTCTCATCGCAGGAGTGCTGTTCCATGACACCGGAAAGCTCTGGGAGACTTGTCCACCGGAACGAGGCTTCGGCATCGAGTCGGAAACGCGCGGAGAACTGCTTGGTCATCTATCTATCGGTATCGAGCTAGTCAACACGCTCTGGCGCGATCTCCCGAAGGAGGGTTGGGAATCTCTTGCGCCGACATCGGAGGATGTCCGCCTTCATCTTCTCCATCTGGTTGCCTCCCACCACGGACAGCTTGAATTTGGTTCCCCTGTCCTGCCAAAGACCCCGGAGGCTGCCTTGCTACACTTCGTGGATAATATCGATGCACGGATGGAGATGTTCCTCTCAGCTTACGCCTCGGGCAGGGTTGCCCATAAGGGCCAACGTGAGTGGGTACGTCCCTTGGGGGTCGTTCCCGTGGCGCCACTGGCTCCCTTTCTTTCGGAAATCCAAATTCTACAGGAAACCTTTGAGAAAGCCGCAGATCCTCTTCTTTAAACTTGCCAAGAAGCATCCAAAAAAGTCATTTATAATCTCCGTGAAAAATCTCCCCCTTGTTTTGATAGTCATCCTCATTTCTGGAGCGACCTCTTTGGTTTTTGCGGACATCCAGGCTCCTCCCGCATCCGATCAGGGACCGACACGCAAGCTCGGACGCGGTCTGGGCAATATACTCTACGGTTCCACGGAGATCATCGATTCGATGTCTGATGTGAATTCCGCCTATGGGAACTCCGCCGCCTTTAGCTATGGCTTGGTACGTGGTCTGGGCAGGACCTTTGCCAGACTCGGATACGGAATCTTTGAGACGGTTACATTCCCCTTTCCCACTGAGCATGGAACTTACCAACCTCCTTACAACAACAATATCCAGTGGCTCAACTCAGGTTACTCGGAGTTTCCTCCGGAGATTGGGTTCGAGACCAAGTACGACTATTGCCGCCAGTACTCGATCCAGAGCTGGTAGTTTAGCTGCCTGAAAGGCAGCACGAAACCTGAGAGCTGAAACCTGAAGGCTGAGTAAGATTCGCTGAATCAAAGCTCAGGCAAGGGGGTGATCTCTCCACATTTTTTTTGACTCAGGTTTGACGTTTCAGGTTTGCTTGTCAGGCTGGTACTATGTATCCGTTACGGCATCCTTTTCTCCCGCATTCCAGACTCGGTAACCTGAGACAAAATCCTTTCGAAATTCCGCGAAGGATCCGTCGAGAATCGCTGACCTGATCTTCCCCATAAGGGAGATGTAGAAGTGGAGATTATGAAGGGAGATGAGTCGAAGGCCCAGGATCTCTTCCGCCTTCACCAGATGACGCAGGTAGGCGCGCGAGAAGTTGGTGCAGGCCGGACAGGTGCATCCCTCCTCGATCGGGAGGGGATCACGCGTGTAGGGGGCATTCTTGAGATTCATGGTTCCCTTGGCCGTGAAGGCTGTGCCGTTGCGGGCAATCCGTGTCGGAAGGACGCAGTCGAACATATCAATTCCCCGGGCCACCATCTCGACCAACTGGGGAGGTGTGCCGAGTCCCATGGCATAGCGTGGTGAGCTCTCAGGCAGAAAAGGGACGCTTGCTTCGACGGCATTCATCATCTCAGGCTCCGGCTCCCCGACGCTGACACCCCCTACCGCATATCCATCGAAGGCGATTTCCACAAGGGATTGAGCGGAACGCTGACGCAAGTCGAGGTGGGAACTTCCCTGAACAATTCCGAAGAGGAGCGGGCGTCCTTCTTCAGGCTGGGTCCTCCACCACTCGCGGGAGCGACGCTCCCAGCGGGTCGTGAGGTCAAGGCTCTTGGCCGCATCCTCGTAGCTACAGGGGAAGGGAGGGCACTCGTCGAAGGCCATCACAACATCACTGCCGAGATCACGCTGGATCTGCATCGATGTCTCAGGACCAATGAAGGTAGGAGTGCCGTCAAGATGGTTCTGAAAATGAACTCCCTCGTCCGTGATTCGGCGAAGCTTCGAGAGGGAGAAAACCTGATATCCGCCACTGTCTGTCAGGATGGCTCGATCCCAACCCATGAAGCGATGCAATCCCCCAAGCTCCTCAATGACTTTCTCACTCGGCCTCACATGGAGGTGGTAAGTATTGCCGAGAATGATCTTCGCACCGAGGGAACGGAGTTCATCGGGAGAGACGGCCTTGACGGTAGCCTGAGTGCCCACAGGCATAAAGACAGGTGTCTCCACGTCGGCGCGCCGGGTATGCAGGATCCCGGCTCGAGCCTTGCTGGAGGGATCGGTCTTGAGAAGGGTGAAGGGAGATTTAGAACTCACAGACATGAAGAGGATAAATGGGATGGCCGAAGAAATAAAATCTGAAACTGATGGATTGAGGAATAGCACTCAATCAGAGAGGAGAGAAACATCATGATGGAACTTCCTATCCGGGGAAATCCCTATCCCTTTCATCCACTTTATCCCTGTGAGTGCACCATCAGCTTCGGAAACCGCTTTCTAAATCCCAGACTACCTTCCCACCGACGATGGTCGCGAGGGCTCTGCCTCGCAAGGAGTGACCATGGAATGGAGTATTGCGGGAGAGCGATGCGGACTCATTCTTGTCGACAGTCCATGCATGATCTGGATCGAGGATCGTTATATCCGCCGGAGCTCCTGTGGAAAGAGTCCCCCGATCGAGACGCAGGAACTTCGCCGGATTGATAGTCAGCATCCCGAGGATCTGCGGTAGTGTGAGGGCCTTGCGCTGATGGAGCAGGATCTCAAGGAAGAGGGCCAACTCGGTTTCCAATCCGAGGATCCCGAAGGGAGCACGGTCGAACTCCACTTCCTTCTCATAGGTTGCATGAGGAGCATGATCGCTGGCAAGGATGGTGATCGTGCCGTCGGAGATCCCCGCAATGATCTCATCAATGTCGGCCTGAGTTCGCAGGGGGGGATTCATTTTGAAGTTTGTGTCGAAGTTCTTCAGTCCGCCATCAGTGAGTGCAATGTGATGGGGGCAAGCCTCGGCGGTGATCGGAATGCCGCGGTGACGAGCCTCCCTGAGCAGGCGGACACTGCGTGCCGAGCTGATGTGCTGGCAATGGATTGGATGCCTAGTCTCTTCGGCTAGCAGGATATTTCTGGCGACAATGAGGTCCTCGGCTAGGGCGGGCCATCCCGGCAAACCGAGCCGAGTGCTCCACTCTCCCTCGTTCATCACACCGTCGGCGCTCAAGGTGGTCTCCTGACAATGGTCCATGACAGGCAGACCATAATGTCGGGCATACTCGAGAGCTCGGCGCATCACTCCGTGGTTCTGGACACAACGGCCGTCATCGGTCAGGGCCACAACCCCGGCGGCCGCCAAGGCCCCGATCGGGGCCATTTCTTCACCGGCAAGCCCCTTGGTGATGGCTCCCGAGCAAAAGACATTGACGCAGGCCGTGGAAGCAGCGCGTTCCTGGATCCAGGAAATCGTGGCGGGACTATCGGCAACGGGCGATGTGTTCGGCATGCAGACCACTGTGGTGAATCCCCCGGCGGCAGCGCAACGGGCTCCGGTCGCGATCGTCTCCTTGTGTGATTGCCCCGGCTCACGGAAGTGGACATGGATGTCGATGAGTCCCGGTGAGACCACCTTGCCGGCGGCCTCAATAACCTCAACGGCCATAGCGCCCATTTCGCTTGGATCAGCTTGGGGAAGAGAATCGACAATGATTCCATCCTTCACGAAGAGATCCCCAATCCGGTCGATCCCGTTTGCCGGATCGATGATACGGCCTCCCTTGATGTGTAGTGAAACGTTCATGAAAGTAAATCGGCAACAGCTGGAGCAAAGGGCGCTCCGCCGGAGCAAAGGTAGAGGACGGCCATGCGAACGGCGAGACCGTTGGTCACCTGGTCGAGAATCACGCTTCCCCGACCATCCGCCACATCGCTGTCGATCTCGACCCCTCTGTTCATTGGGCCGGGATGCATGATCAGGCACTCCTCTTTGATCCTGTCCGCGCGTTTCTTAGTCAGGCCGAACCTAGCCGTGTACTCCCCGAGACCAGGGAAATATTCCTTGCGCTGGCGTTCGTGCTGGATGCGCAGAAGATTGATGACATCGACTTCTTCCAGGACATCGTCGATGCTGTGGGCCAGCCTGACACCCAGGCAGGCGAAGGTAGCCGGAACAAGCGTGGAAGGACCTACTAGGGTCACCTCCGCGCCGAGTTTTGTGAGAAGCTGGATGTTGGATCGGGCAACGCGGCTGAAGAGAATGTCACCCACGATCGCCACGCGAACTCCCTCAATACGGCCCAGCTTCTCTCGTATCGTAAAGGCGTCTAGGAGTCCCTGCGTGGGATGCTCGTGGGCGCCGTCGCCGGCATTGATGACAGAGGCATTCAGTCGATCGGCAAGGAAGCGAGCGCTTCCGGCTGACTGGTGCCTAATCACGATCAGATCAGCCCTGAGGGCTTCAAGATTACGGGCTGTATCGAGAAGGGTCTCTCCCTTCTCCAGACTTGAGGCGGAGGCGGAGATATTGACCACATCAGCGCTGAGGCGCATCGCGGCGAGTTCAAAGGAAATTCGAGTCCGTGTACTCGGTTCGATGAAGAAATTCACCAGCGTCTTGCCGCGAAGTGCGGGAACTTTCTTGAGGCTGCGCTCCCCCACTCCCTTGAAGGCCTTTGCCGTGTCGAGAATGGTGATCAACTCGTCGGGCGTGTGATCCGCGAGTGCGCAGAGATCCTTATGCTTCCATTGATGTGTGGTCATGATTGGGACAAGGAGGGTGTTTGACGGTCTATTTGGTGAACCAGTGTCACCGAATCAGGAACGCCGTCGGTTTCTTCGAAGCGAACCCTGATACGGTCAGAAAAAGCCGTCGGTACGTTCTTGCCTACAAAGTCGGCACGTATGGGAAGCTCGCGGTGACCACGGTCAACCAGAACCGCTAACTGAATCCTAGAGGGGCGGCCAAAGGAGGCAATGGCATCCATCGCAGCTCGGCAACTGCGACCCGTGTAGAGAACATCATCGATCAGCACCAAGGGACGTCCGTCCAGATCCATGGGAAGCTCTGTCGGTTCCAGAACGCTCACCCTGATCCTCGTGGAGAGATCGTCACGATGCATGGAGACATCCACGATACCAAGCGACGGGGAAATCTCCTCAATCTCGGCAATATGAACGGCGATACGCTGGGCGATAATCTTTCCCCGCGTAGGGATGCCGGCGATGACCAACCGAGAGAGATCTTGATTCTGCTCGATGATCTCGTGGGCGATACGACGGATCGCCTTGCGGATGGAGTCCGCATCCATCACTACGGAGAACTCTTCCTGCTCTCTCGATGCGGAAGACCGAGCGACAGTGTTGGGTGTTTCTGTTGGTGTCATGATCCTTGGTGGTCTCGCGGGACCTCCTTAAAGGAAATAAGTAAAAAGAGTAGTAGTTAGGCGGTCGTTTTTTTGGCTACGGCTCTAGCCTGACGCCAAGTTGTCCGATGCTTCATCATCCAGTCGAGAAGAGCCCTTTCAAATCCTATATCACGACCCTGTTTCTCGCTCTCAAACCACTTGTGGCGAAGAATTTGCTCCCTTTCTGCTTGGAATTCCCTGTAGAGAGTGGAATTCCTGAGCAGATCACCTGCATCGACTGATGCTGGAGTATGTGTCATTACTATTGCTTTACTGGAGTGTTCCGAAGGAGTCAATCGCGAAGAGAGTAATTTGAATGCGGCAGCAGCCTTGACTCACTCCATTCTTGTCTTCAGACAGCCTTGATAGGCTAGCACGATGCCGACCCCTATGTGAATTCCGAGCACTAGAAGACAGAGAGGTGTCATGGAAAGGCTTGTCTGAATCACCATGACGACGATGTCATAGTATCGCTCTCCCCTCAGCGACTGCAGAATCCCCGACCAACTCCAGTAAGCGGCGATGAAGGGACGAGCTATCAAACCCAACCAAGAGGGTAGCGCCAGTACGGCACCCGACAAGGGTAACTGGAAACCGACGAAGTAGATGGAGGCCATGGAGGCCTGCTCCGCTGTCTTCATGTAAGAGGAAATAGCTAGGCAAATGGATGTCATCGCCGCGTTGACAAGAAAGAGGAAGAGGAGTTGCGAAGATAAATCCCCGGGGAAAGCACACGTATAATGAATGAAGAGTCCCATCCAGAGGGACTGGATCGCTGAGAGAAGACCAAGAAACAAGATCTTGCTGGCGATGTAGGCGGTGGGACTGAGTCCAGAGAGCTTCTCTTTCTCGAAGATCTGGCGCTCCGCGGCGATCTCCCGTCCAGAATTATTGGCACCCATGAGGGTCAGGAGTATTACCTCGAACATCACAATCCCGGAGACCAGGCTTCCGATCTTGCTGGCCTGGATAAGGAAGTCCCGGCCCTCGGTCAATTGCTGAATGACATTGAGATCCAGACCCATCCCCAGATTCCGGATCTGAGGAAGTCCGTTCCAACCGAAGACGGCAACCAGGCAGGGGAATCCGAACACCAGTCCAGCCTGAAGCCAGAGCTGGGCTTTGCTTCGCAGGAAGATACGCAGGCGTCGCTCTACTAATGTCACGAGTTGGGAAAGAGCGCTGGGATGAGATTCACCCGAACTATCGGAAGGGTATGTTTCCTTGCCATCCTCAGTCGTTCGGAGTTTGGCTCCACATTCCTTGCAATACATAGCACCACTCGGGTGTTCCAAGCGACACTCAGGACAGACACTGGAAGCAACTTCACGGATCACCGAGGCAGAATATTTTTTACTCTTTTCCTCACTAGCATGATGTAGGAAGGATGCCGAATGCTTCAGCCAGGAAGCCTTCCAGCCCTCAGGATCGCGACTCTCCAACTGGGCGTAGATAAGGCCGGGGTCGTCCACACGAAAATAATGGGCGAGATGATCAGGGCGCCCTGCATAAGCAAGAACTCCACGATAGAGAACCACGACAGCGTCATAGGAATGAAGATGCTTCATGCTGTGTGTGACAGAGATAACCAATCGGTTCCCATCACGGGCCACGTTCCTCAGGAGATTCACGATCTCATCCTCCGACCGAGGATCCAAGCCGCTCGTGACCTCGTCGCAAAGTAGAATCGGAGGACTGCTCACCAGTTCCATGGCCAGGGCCAAGCGGCGCTTTTGCCCTCCCGAAAGCACCTTCACGGTACGAGCATGGAATTCACCTATGCCAACCTCGCTGAGAAGACGAGCCACCATTTTACCTCGCTCCTCTCCGCTCTGTCTGCTGACACGCAGCCTGGCGGAATACTCGACACATTCCCCCACAGTAAGATCCTCGTAGGCGATGCTGAACTGGGGGACATAGCCGAATTCCGATGGGTTGAAATCCTCATCTGAGAGATTCCGGTTATCCCAATGTATGGACCCCTCCTCGTTACCCGAAGCGATCCCCGCGATCATTTTCAGGAGAGTGCTTTTGCCGCAACCGGAGGGGCCGATCACGGCGATAAACTCTCCGCGTTGGAACGTAGCGGAGATCTGGGAAAGGAGTCTTGGGGAGTCCTCTTCGGTACCGAGCGTCAGGGAAAGTTGATCGAGGGAGAGCATGCTGAATCAAAATAGTTTCTCGAGCAGCTACCCTGCAATGTTTAGTTTGGGATAAATTATTAGGGATTTCTCTCCGTAACGTGTCTCCAATCCTTGCGCCATAGCGTCTCTCCCTTAAAGTGAATGCATGAATTATGCAGTGCTTGGAGCTGGAAAAATGGGCAGTGCCCTTGTCCGCGGAATGTTGGCCTCCGGACTGACCGCGGGCGACCGGGTCACCATCTCGGCTAAAAACTGTGAATCTGCCGAACAGAAAGCTTCTTCACTTGGCGTGAAGTCCGCAGGTTCCAACGCAGAGGCCATCCACAATGCTGAGATCGTCTTTCTTTGTGTAAAACCCGCACAGGCCACTGCGGTCATCTCATCCGTCGCTTCAGAACTTGAGGAAAAACTTCTGATCTCGATCGTTGCCGGTATCCGCTCCGAGGAGCTCTTCAAAGCAGCCAGTGGAAAAGCAAGAGTCATCCGTGCCATGCCCAACACGGCCGTCAGACTCCGCAAGGGCATCACAGCGCTCGCCCCTCATGCTTCCAGCACAAAGGAAGACCTAAACCAAGCAACTGCGATCTTTTCCTCAGTGGGATCGGCTCTTGTGGTAAGGGAGAGCGATCTCGACACTGTCACCGCTGTGAGCGGAAGCGGTCCTGCTTTTGCCCTGCTCATGCTGGAAGCCATGACGCAGGAGGGAATCGACGGGGGGCTGGAATCAGAGCTGGCAAAGACCCTAGCCGCAGGCGCTCTTGCCGCGGCTGCAGCCCTTGTCAACGAAACCGGTCAGACTCCTTTAGCCCTGCGTGCGGAGATCACCAGTCCAGCCGGAACCACTGCTGCCGGGCTTGAAGTGCTGGAAAACGAGGGCTTTCCTAGAATCGTACGTGCGTCAATACGGGCTGCCAGAGATCGCTCCATCGAACTCTCCTCACCACTGATTCAGTCATGAGAAGAGAGCTTATTCGTTGGTTTCTACTCCTGAGCATCCTTGGAAGAGGCCTTCTTACAACTGATACCAAGGCGTCCCCTGCCTCTGCCTCTGCCCCTGCCTCCTCCCCTACCAAAGCTCATGAAGATCTCGCCACCAATAAGCCGCTTCAACTTCAGGATGCCGTAATACCACAGCCCCCGCAGATACCCCGGTCACTACTGGTTCCACCAACAGTTCTCACCCTGATGAGGGAAGCGGAGCAATCATTTGCCAAGCGGGAATTGGAGAAGGCTGATTCCATTTATACCCGCGCTCTTGGCATGGCCCCGAACATACCTTCCCTTCTCGTCAGTGCCGCAGCCGTGAAAACGAGGCTCGGCAAGCTCGAGGAGTCGCGAACCATGCTGAGAAAAGCCCTTTCCCTTGACCTCGATAATGCAGCCGCGTGGAAGTTGCTCGGCATGAATGCCCTCGAGCAGAAAAGGGACGACGAGGCTTTTGCCTGCCTAGCCCAAGCCACTCTCCATGAAGACAACAGTCCTCGGGCCCATAACTATCTGGGCATGGCAGCAGGACGTAAGGGCTGGAGTGAGGCCTCAGAGCAAGAACTACGTCGCGCTGTGGAACTCGACCCGAACTACGCGGATGCGAACTTCAATCTCGCGGTGCTCTATTTAGGGCGCAATCCACCGCTTATCGAGTTGGCCAGGCGTCATTATCAACGTGCCTTGGATCTCGGGGCTAAACGCGATCCAGCCATCGAAAACCTCATTGCCAAATCAGTTGCAAGCCAGCCCTCTGATTCTCAAAGATCCTCAGCACGTCCGTGACACTCCCTTTTCAAAAAAACAACCATTCAAGACATATGAAGAATATCTACATTCTGCTGATTCTCCTCTTTCTCTCGATTCCGATATTTGGCGCGCAAGCATCAACCCCATCCCCTGCCCCTGATGTGAAGGGAGCCTCCGTCGTGGTCGTGGATGCCAATTCCGGAGATGTACTTTACCAGAGAAACCCCGACGAGAAGCGACCAGTCGGCAGTACCCAGAAACTTCTGACCTCTCTGATCGTGGCCGAGCAGGGAAATCTCGATAAAGAGGTCGTTATCGATCCCATCGACGAGCTGGCTGAACCGACCACCCTGCAACTGAAACCAGGCACCTCCTATAGCAAGGCGAGGCTGCTCACTGCTCTTCTCGTAAAGAGCCCGAATGATGTGGCCCGTGCTCTGGGCCGAGATACGGGAGGAAGTCTTGAGGATTTTGCCAACATGATGAACCGCAAGGCCGTCAGTCTGGGAATGAACTCCTCTCACTTTGTGAATCCAAACGGGCTACCCGCGGAGGACCAATACTCCACGGCTGCGGATATGTCGAAAGTCGCACGGGCTGCCTATGCCAACCCTGTTCTCCGCCCCATCATGGCCACCAAGTATCTTCCCTTTCGCTATGCCGACGGCCATGTCCACATGTTGCGCAACACAAACCAGACCATGCGTGAAAACTGGTTCTGCACCGGCATGAAGACCGGATACACGGACAAGGCCAAGCATTGCCTGGTCAGTAGCGGAAGCTACAACGGGAAGGAGGTCATCACGGTGATCCTCGGCAGTAGCAAGGAACGGATCTTCACCGATTCGGCACACATGCTGAGGTGGGCACTTGGGTTACCGCAAGAGGGCAAGTCAGTAAAAGCATTAGTAAACCGGAAGCCCGTAAGTCAGCAGAACTCAGGCGATCAAATCACCCCCAAGGTGAAGAAGCATCATCGGCATCACTCACACTCGAATCAGACAATTTCATGAGCCGGAGCTACCAGCTCCAACCTTCCCCAAGTACTGGATTGGGCATCGACTTTGCTAAGGAACTGAACGAGCAGCAACTGAACGCAGTCACTTCCCCGTCCGGCGCGCATCTCGTAATTGCCGGTGCGGGGACTGGAAAGACGCGAACCCTTACCTACCGGGTCGCATGGCTGCTTGAGCAAGGCTATCGGCCTGGAGAGATTCTCCTGCTGACCTTCACCAACAAGGCCGCCCGTGAGATGCTCGAACGAGTGAACATGCTCCTGCCTGGTGGCTCAGAAGGCCTCTGGAGCGGAACTTTCCACTCGATCGGCCACCGCATACTAAGACGTCACCCGGAAGCGGTGGGATTCAATCAGGGATTCACCATCATGGATCGCGAGGATCAGGAGGAGCTGCTGGAATCCGTTGTGGCACGCTTGGGATTCCGCACCAATGACAAGCGCTTTCCCAAGGGACAGGTCCTCGCGGAACTGATCAGCCTGGGTTGCAACACGGGTGACTCTCTCCGCACGCTACTGGCACGCCGTTATAGGTACTTCATCGATCTGGAGGATCAGATCGCCCAAGTCGCCACTGCCTATGAAGGTCGGAAGAAGGAAGTAAATGCACTCGATTTCGACGACCTCCTCTCCAAGAGCCATGAGCTTCTGCTGACTAATCCCGAGATTGCCGCCACTTACCAGCGTCGCTTCCGCGCAATTCTGGTCGACGAGTACCAGGACACGAACAGACTGCAGGCGGGGCTGATCGACACATTGGCCGCCATGCACAAGCACATCATGGTCGTCGGTGACGATGCCCAGTCGATCTACTCGTGGAGAGGAGCCGACTTCGCGAATATCCTCGAGTTCCCGAAGCGCTATCCGGGTTCTGTTGTCCACAGGATCGAGACGAACTACCGGAGCGTTCCCCAGGTCCTTGAGCTGGCCAACGCCTCGATTCTGAATAACCCCCGTCAGTTCCCCAAGGAGCTGCGGGCTGTCCGCAAGGAGGCCATCAGCAAACCGGCGCTGGTCCCACTTGCCACCAACAACGAGCAGGCTTCCTTCATCGCCCAGCGCGTACTGGAACTTAACGACGAGGGGGTCGATTTCCGCGAGATCGCCGTTCTCTACCGAGCCCACTACCACTCCATGGAAATCCAACTGGAGTTCACCAGAAGGGGTATTCCCTTTGGCATCACCAGCGGGCTCCGTTTCTTCGAGCAGGCTCATATCAAGGATGTGGCGGCCTTTTTGAAGTTCGCCATCAATCCCAACGACGAAGTCGCCTTCAAGCGGATGGCGCGATTACTTCCCGGCATCGGCAACAAGACGGCCGAAAATCTTTGGCAGCAGGCCATTAAACTCCTGGAGGGAGGGCGGAGTTTTTCCCTACTGGATAAAGGATGCAAGCCCCCCATCAAGGCCCAGGGTGCCTGGAATCTACTGGTGATGACCCTGACTGAACTGGCTCCCAAGGGAGAGCCTGCACCTCCATCCGACATGATCACCGCAGTCATGAAGTCGCTTTATGATGATTACATGCAGGCCAAGTTCGCCAACTACGAGGCCCGCCGCGATGACCTGAACACGCTAGCCAACTACGCGAAGCAGTTCGAGCAGACGGATGAGTTCCTTGCGCAACTCACACTTTTAGGAGGAACCGAGACCAGCGAGGTGACCGGTCGTGATGACGAAGAGGACCGGGTTTGCCTCTCCAGTATTCACCAAGCCAAGGGACTCGAATGGCAGGTTGTCTTCCTGGCATGGCTTACCGAAGGAATGTTCCCAGGGACACGCTCCATGGAGGATGACAATGCCCTGGAAGAAGAGAGACGGCTCTTCTATGTCGGCGTCACACGCTGCAAGGACGAACTCTACCTGACCTATCCCGAACTGCGTCTCAATGCGGCTTATGGGGAGGCCTTCCAGCGACCCTCCCGATTCCTAGAGGAGCTACCAACTCATCTCACCGAGCGCTGGGAAGTGGCCCGAGCCATCGCGCGATTCACACCACAGGGAGAGCGCCAGGTGCAGCGCCACCAGAAGCGTGAATTTGACCCAGCCGACGAATCCCAAGTTCCCGAGTGGGAGGACTGATAAGACTGCTATTATACACCATGAGAGGTCCCTTCAACAGCCCTCTCCACCACGAGTAGCCATTGGTGAAGATAGTAGAGCAGAGAGGCCAGAATGATTCCCAGCCACATGGCCTCAACAATCGAAAAGACCTGGTGAAAGTTCTGAATCGGTCCAGGTAACATTCCCGTGGGGATCATGAAGCACACCGCGAACTGTGCACATCCTGGCTTGACCCAAGGAATACTAGA
Organism: uncultured Spartobacteria bacterium; assembly: GCA_903858595.1. Classification (GTDB taxonomy): domain Bacteria; phylum Verrucomicrobiota; class Verrucomicrobiia; order Chthoniobacterales; family UBA6821; genus UBA6821. Next base: position 13,306 of record CAIOJL010000094.1, read on the forward strand.
TCCCAGATATCCAACTGCTCCCATTATACAGCAGACAACGATCATGTAGATTGCAACATTGTTTGTGGAGGCCGAGAGAACACTGAGTGTAAACATGGCAACCAGGGTGCCCAGCACAGCACCCACCAGTCGGACTCTCAGTGAGGACGTCGATGCCGAGAGCAACTGGATCCCCCAAGGAATCCCTCCCATGATAGCAAAGACTCTGTTTTCAGGCACAAAGGTATGACCTCCGACCAGACAGATGACACCCACAACTCCCAGAAAGAAGGTATCACGACCGGTGAAGTGCACCGGCTCTGGAAGCTGTGGCCGGTATCCCTTTCTCAATGGGATGATGTAAAATACAACTGCTGCGGCAAAGATCCCGATCGTCACAGCTAGGGTCCGGTAAAATCCTCCCATAATGGGGGCCGAATCGGCAATTTTCCCGGAAATCAGTGATCCGCTTAAACCGTAGACCAGCAATGTCATGGTGGCGGCATCACGGCTTCTGGAAGCCATCGCCATGGTGATGTAGATCAGCAGAAGGTAGGCGGGCGCATAGAGCCAAGGAGCATCAAGGAACAAGGCCTCCACCACAATCCCCATGGTGCCGGTGATCCACACCAGCAAGAGCCTCTGCCTCATTGTGCTCCTACGGAAGGAAGGGAGATTTGCAAGCAGGGAGACTGCGAGCATCGCCCGGAAGCTATGAGGAAATTTCAGCGTCAGGATGACAAGCAGCGCGAGGGCCACCGCCAGGGCCAACCTAGAGGCAGGGCGCCAGGCGTCACTCATTGAGGGGAATCCGCCCTGCACTGCCCATTGGGGAAACAAATTCGGTATCCTGTACTTGCTGGAGGCGAGTGATGACCTTCACTCCCTCCTCAATATCACTATCGGTGTGGACAATCACGGAGGCCGTCCCTCCCATCCGGAAGGAATGCCCCTCAGGCTCATCCAGCACGATGCGTACAGGGTAACGCTGGGCTAGCAGGATGAAATCAATGGTTGGTGAGACTCTGGACAAAATCCCCTCGCCTCCGGGCGCATTATTTGAGGGGGTGTTGAGAGCAACAACAGCCTTGGGTAACCCTTGGACGATTCCTCGGAGCTTATTTCCCGATTCTGCCATCAGATAGACATCAACACTCATGCCGGGGCGCATCCTCTTCAGGTCGGTCTCACGAAAATTGGCGAGGACATACCAGATCTTCTTATCAACAAGGGAGAAGATCTGCTCCCCCACGGCAGCGTAGGCACCCGGCGTGATCTGGAGATTAGTGACATACCCATCACAGGTAGCATAGACCTTGCAGTAAGAAAGTTTCAGCTCGGAATCCCTCAGGGCAGCCTGCGCAGCAACGCGTCGTACATTCACATCACCCTGATTACCAAGAAGATTACGAGCCCGCTCCAATGCGGCTTTGTCTTGGGAGACCTTGTCGGTTGCAGTGAGCGCCTCCGTCTGGGCCAGCTGGTTTTTATCGACGGTGACGTAGAGGTTCCCGACGAGGGCCTGCACCCTCTTCGCATAGTCAACCGCATAGGCAGCCTTGGCCTCACTTTGCTTAAGTTGCGCCTCAGAGGCAGCAATCTGGTCTTGGTAAGCCTGAATCTCAAGTTCTGTAAGAGCTAACTGAGCCTTCGCTTTTTCCGCCTCGGCGGCATAGGGCCGAGAGTCGATTTCAAAAAGCAGGTCCCCCTTGTGAACCAGTTGATTATCCTTCACATGGATACCCGTGATCGTACCACCTACCTGTGTGGCCACGCCAATTACATTGGCACGTACCTGCGCATCCTCGGTTCGAGGGTTTTTGGCGATGTTTTGGTCCACCAACCAGGCAAGAACTGCCACAGACACAAAGCTGGCCACGGAAATTAGAATCCCGAGCGTCCTGCGAAGCAGTTTGTCACCTGATAATGGATCACTCATGGGGCAGCAAAGAAAAGAAGCCAAAGGATACAGGAAAGGGATGCAATCAGTGCCCCGTAAACGAGAGGCAACGGGAAAAGGTACGGCAGCAAACCCGCCTTCAGGAACACCAGATGCAATAACCAAAAAAGGAACAAACCACCAAGGGTGCAGGCCAGCCATGCAGGAAAATAGGCGCCGGCAATGTTGAGTTGTGGATCACAACCAGTCATCGTCAGGATGACTACTAGAGCCAGAAGAGAGATCCACCGTGACATCCCCCAACACTAGAAGAGCCATGAGAAGCGCGGCAACGCTATTTGCCGTGTTGGGATCCATTTTCACACTGGAGGCAAAGCAGACCGATTCTCTCGGTTCGGCGGTCACCAGAGGACTGATCGTGAAGAAGGCCTATCCGCTCACCGACACGGCTGCTTCCTTTGACCCTACCCGATCCTACGAGCTTGCACCGTTGATCGAGCTCTCTCTGGCGAATAATCCCAATACCCGCTCCGCTTGGTTCAATGCGCTTGCTTCAGCCGCTGCAGTCGGCGAGTCAAAGTCCCCTTACTATCCCAAGCTCAACTTCCGCGCCGCGGGCGGATACGATCAGGGGTATAACCCGATCCAGACGGGCCCTGAGACCTATCAGCGAGTCAGCATCAAACCAGGCTTGCAGCTCGAGTATCTCCTGCTGGATTTTGGTCGCAGGGCGGCGGATGTCCGTCGCACAGTAGCTCTTCTTGACGGGGCAAATCTCACCTTTAGTCGTCGCGTCCAAACCACCGTCTTCGCCGTGCAGCAATCCTACTTTGCCCATACGGCTGCACTTTCTCAACGGGATGCCACCAGGACGAATCTAGAGTTCACCAGGACCCTACTGGCAATGGTCGAGGCACAGGTGGCCAACGGACTCGGAACGCAGCCTGAACTGGATGCCGCGAGGAAGACTTTCTCCCAAGCTGAATTTGATCTCGCAACCGCTGATAGGAATGTCGAGGTCACCCTTGGAAATCTCCGGGTTGCCACAGGTCTGGAGGCCAATGCCCCGCTGAGAGTCACCTTGGACTCGAAGGAGAACGGGCCCCTTGAAGGCCTCTCAGTAAAGGTAGACCAACTCATCGATACCGCGGTGGCCAAGCGCCCCGACCTGGCGGCACGCATTGCAGATATTCAGGCCAGCAGAGCGGCCACAGAACGTGCGAAGGCGGACTTCCTTCCCAAGGTGTCACTGCAGGGTTCTTGGAACAATGAATCTTATGGCTATAGGGCTCAGCAAAGCGGTGTGAACGGAAGCTTCAACGGCACGTACAACAACGCCGGCGGCTTTGCCGTGATGAGCTGGGATCTCTTCGATGGCTTCGAGCGCGTCGAGCGGGTGAAAAAACGCCAAGCCGAGGAGTCCGAAGCACGCGCCAACGCAGAGGCTACCCGACTGGAAACCACCCGCGATGTCTGGACCAGCTATAACGACTCACTCAAGGCCCGCAAGCGAGTCACCTACGCGCTCTCCCTCGTCACTTCGGCCAACGAGAACTTCAACTCCGCTCAGGCGGCCTTCCAAAACGGCCTAGCCACGATCACCGAACTGATCTCCAGCCAGAGTGCTCTCGCTGCGGCGCGCTTCGAGCAGGCCGGAGCCCAGGCCGACTACCTCACAAGCATCGCTTCCCTATCCCTTGCCATGGGGAATTTCCAAGCCCCCGCCGGCACGAAGGTCAAACCTGCATTCCTGTAGTTGAAGTCAATGCCACCGAGTTGGCATAACGCTGGGGCGCATAACCCTGCTTATACCAATCACCATCAGAAATGACACTCTACGGCCAGAGCGCCCTGGCTGCGGCGCTCTTCGAGCAGGCATCCGGACGGAAAAATTAGATAGCAAAGACAAGAAGTTGATACACTATTCAACGATGTCTAATCCCCCTCCTAAGACCGACGATTCACCGATCGATGGATCATCCGTGGAATTCTGTCGCGATGCCTACAGGCAGATACGCAGTGAACTGGCAAAGGTGATAGTCGGTCAGCACGATGTCATCGAGCAGGTCCTTATCGCAATCTTCACGCGCAACCACGCGCTTCTGGTAGGCGTACCGGGGCTCGCCAAGACCCTGATGATCTCGACCCTCGCGAAGACCCTGCAGATGAGCTTCAAGCGGATCCAGTTCACGCCTGACCTCATGCCAAGCGACATCACTGGCACGGAGGTCATTTATCAGGACCCCGCAAGCGGAGCTAAGGAGTTCAAGTTTTTGCACGGCCCGTTGTTCTCGCACATCGTCCTGGCGGACGAGATCAACCGGACGCCTCCGAAGACACAGGCCGCGATGCTCGAGGCAATGCAGGAGCGCCGGGTAACGGTCGGAGGCCATACCCGCGAGCTCCCCTCCCCGTTCTTCGTCCTCGCCACGCAGAACCCGCTCGAACAAGAGGGCACCTATCCCCTACCCGAGGCCCAACTCGACCGCTTCCTTTTCCTGGTGAAAGTCGGCTATCCCACGCGAGAGGAGGAGGCCGCGATCATGAAGGCCGGAACCTCACTCCATGCCGAGGAGCCCAAGCCGGTGCTCGATGCGGAGCAAATTCTCTCTATCCAGAAAATAGTGAAGCAGATCCCCGTGGCGGATCATGTCTATGATTACGCTGGGCGCATCGTCCGGGCGACCCGCTTCGGCGAGTCTGATTCCCTGGAATTCTGCGGGCGATACCTCTCGTTCGGGGCCGGACCGCGCGCCAGCCTCGGCCTTATAATGGCCGCCAAGGGCCATGCCCTTCTGAACGGGCAGCTTCACGTGGGCTGCGAAAATGTCGCTGCCGTGGCGAATGGTGTCATGCGCCATCGCATCGCTGTGAATTTCACCGCGCAGAGTGAGGGCATCACACCGGACCACGTCATCGACAAGGTACTGGCCGCGATCCCAGCGCATTAAGGCTAAATCTATTAATTGCCTGTGTCCGTTTCACTGCTTGATCCGAAAGCGGTTTCCAAGGGCGAGGCCCTGGGAATCCTTGCCCGGCGGATCGTCGAGGGATACCGCGTCGGCGAGCACCGTTCACCGTTCCAGGGGTTCGCCATCGAGTTTGCCCAGCACAGGGAATACGGGTTCGGCGACGACCTCAAGCATCTGGACTGGAAACTCCTCGGCAAGACAGACCGCCACTACATTAAACAATACGAGCAGGACACGAATTTCGTCGCCCACCTTGTCGTCGACGGCAGTGAGTCGATGACCTACGCATCGGAAAAGACCAGCAAGCTTGATTACGCAAAAACCCTCGCCGCCTGCCTCTCGCTCATCATCCTCCGGCAGCGAGACGCCGTAGCGCTCGACATCTTTGACACCGCCGTCCGGGAGCACATGAGGCGAACAGACAACCCCGGTAGCATCCACGAGATCATGACCCGACTTGCGGCGTTTGAAGGGGTGGAGGGAACTGATCTTGCGCGGGCCCTGCAGGACGTGGCCGCGATGACGAAATCGCGGGGGATCGCGATGGTGTTCAGCGATTTGTTCGGCGATGAGGCAGGATTCCAGCGAGGGATCGAGCGGTTGATGTTTCAGGGGACCGAAGTAGTCGTCTTCCATGTGCTCGACCCTGACGAACTGACCTTCCCTCTGACCGGATCGGTGCATTTCCGGGGCTTGGAGGGAGCGGGCGATCTCCTGACGAATCCTGAGGCGATCCGGAAGAGCTACCTGGAAAGTTTCGATGCGTTCCGCGCCCGCACGCGCAGGGCCTGCTGGATATCAAACGCCCACTATATCCTCGCTGACACCTCGGTCCCGGTCGCCGAAACTCTCTCCGCTTACCTCGCATTCCGCCTCAAGGTGACCGCCCGGTAACCGATATGGCCTTTCTCCTCCCATTAGTTCTCACGGGCCTCGCCGCAACAGCCGCTCCGGTGGCGATACACCTGCTTAACAAAATGCGCGTACGCCCCGTCAAATGGGCGGCGATGCGGTTCCTGATGGAGGCCGTGAAAAAGAACGAGCGTAAGCTCCGGGTCGAGGATTTGATTCTCCTGCTCATACGCTGCCTTCTTGTCATCCTGCTGGTGCTTGCATTCGCGCGCCCGGTGCTGAATCCCGGCGGAGCGGATGCCTCGGTCGGAACGCGCGCGTCGGTCCTCATCCTCGACCAGTCGGCGAGCATGGGCCAGAGCGACGGTGCGCGCACCCGCATGGACCTCGCTAAGACTGCCGCGCGCGATTATCTGGATAAACTCGGCCCCGGATCACAAGCCACGCTGTTTCTGGCGACCACCCGGATCGGGCAGACATCCGGGCCAATAGGCGGGGACCTTACGGGAATCCGACGACTACTCGACCAGGCCAAGCCGACCGGCGGAGGGAACGACTTGCCCGCCGTGCTACGCCAGGCGGTGGAATCCCTGCGCCCGCTCGCGGGTGCGGACCGCGAGATCGTTCTCTTCACCGACAACCAGGCGAGTGCATGGAAGCAGCAGGAGGAAATCCGCAAGCTCTTTGCCTCGGA
>CAIOJL010000095.1 GCA_903858595.1 uncultured Spartobacteria bacterium
CTCGACCTGCGCCACCCTTCCTTCGACTTGGCGCTCACGGATCTCTCCTTCAGCCTTGGCTGGCCCGGCCGTTGCTTTGCATCCGTTACGGAGCCTTAAGCCTTCAGCCTTCTGATAATAGCCCTCGACCCTCGACCCTCGACCCTCGACATCCGGCGCCCTTTCTCCCTCATACGCCAGTGGCAGAATTTCGATCTTTTCCGCTTCCACTCCCTCGGAGATCAGCGCATCACGACTCCACTCGGAATTCACGACGATCACATCCGCGAGATCCCACTCCTGCCTGAGCCGCTCATAATATGCCGCAGGATATACGGGCGCTGGCCCCGCGAGCTCTGGGTGCTTGATCATTTCCTCGGCAACCAGACGGAACTCCACAGGCCCCGGATCGATCTGATCGAGGATGGTCAGCACTCCACTTCTCTTCTCGATCTCCAGCATCTCTAGACTCATGTAGGAGTAGCCGAAGAAAACATCATGATCTGGCAGGCGTGAGCGCGCGACCGTCTTGGTAAAGGCAATATCTGCAATCAGGTTCCTCTCCTGTGAGGATGCCCTGAAGCGACCGCTCCTCTGCCTCCATTTTCCCATCAGCCCGTTGAGCCAGTTGACCCTGACGAGTTCGTCAGGGATCTCCTCCGCCTTGGCGGCCAGAGCAGCTCGCCCTCGTCCTCCCAGACGACGGGCAACAAATCCGAAGACCCCTCGGAGAAGTCCCCCCTTCGGTGCATACCAATCCACCACCAGACAGGCCAGTGATCCATGTCGATGAAGAGCTCTGGCAGACAGGAAGTGTTCCCTAGCGCCTTTTTGGGCAACAAGCACTTTCACAGATCGTTGGGGGCCGAAAAAAACGTGATGATTGGTATCAGAGCGGGGCATACTTTAATACGGACATATTTGTGATAGATCACTTCAGCCTCAACCACTTGCGGTATCCGGCCCAGGAGACAGGGTTTCTCCTTCGCATGACTTGGGGAAGCCCCCTGATCGCTGCAGCCCACCAGATTGGCTCACGGATCACCCAATCCACTCCTCGGATGCAGGCATACCGGAACTGCCGATAGATCCTGTAGGCCGCAACAGGCAGCAAATAGGGCATCGGACAGCGCATCACCGTGCTCCAGAACTCATTGCGTCCATGTCGCTGATGATTTCGAAGTTCACTGCGGTCCGATCCTGACCAGTGATGGCGGATGGTCGGGGCATCGGGTATGAAGATCACTTCATAACCCGCCGCCACGCACTGTAGCGTGTAATCTGGCTCCTCATACATGTGGAAGAATCCAGGCGCAAATCCGGGTAACCCGAGGTAGATGGACCGTCTTAGCACGGAACCTGAACTTGTGAAGGAGCGGATCTGCCTCGCGGGGCCAAAATCTTGCTGAGTCAGCGATTCGGGATACTCGTCCGTGCGCTGTGGGAGCTTCATGACGGCGAGTTTCGTGTTCTCCTCGAAGTAGTGGCCAAGGCACTCAAGTGCATCAGGGCGTTCCGGATAGCTGTCATCATCGATCGCCAGAATCAGATCACCGCTTGCTTCACGAATCATGCGATCACGAGAGTCAATAGACCCCCTCCCCTCTTCATTAATGATCAGACAGAGATTTTGAATTTCAGCTTTTAGCATTTCAGCTTTCAGCACTTCAACACTGTCATCCGAACAACCGTCCGCCGTGATCAGAAGCTCAAGCGGCTGAGGATCCAACTTCCTCAGCACGCTCAGCGTACGAACAAGATCAGCCGACCGGTTCTTGGTCGTGATCATGATGGAAATGGTCATCATAGTCCTTTCAGCCTCTTGAACCATCCCCTGCTGTAACCGGTGAAGAGAAGCCTGTCCTTGATGGCTTTCTTGTAACCGGTCTTGGCTTTCGCTGTCCTCGGCAACCTCCTCGCTGGGGTATCATGCCACGATCGATAATCTCTCATCGCGGTCCTGTCGAGGATGCTGCGCCACATCTGATACTGGGGATGAATAAGCTCAGCACCGATATCCCAGGGCTTGGGATATTCCACGAAATGCAGGATTCGGTTGAGTGACCCCACAGGCGTTCTGAGCGCGGGCCAGTGCTTGCGCATGTTGACGATCGTATTGAACCGCTCCTCAAGCTGATAGGCCCTATGATGAAGCACAAAATTGAGGGCAGATTGATCATGGTAGGGTGGGCGATGCTTTTTAAGAAACTCCAGAGCCTGTTCTGTGATCTGCTGTCGGCGCCATTCGCCAGCATTCGCCAGCATCACCCCAGCATTGAAGTAGGACTCCTCTGCACTCGCTCCCAGGAGTTTTGCCACATAGCGGTCAGCACATCCTGAGAGCGGAGCCTCGGAGACAAAGCCCGCGGGGGCATCCCCCATGTCCAACTCTTCCA
>CAIOJL010000096.1 GCA_903858595.1 uncultured Spartobacteria bacterium
AAATCGTGAACTTGCCTACCGATGGGCGGGGTTGTTTTTGCATACCCCTGCCATGTGGCAGGTTGAAATCTCCCCGTCCATCACCACTTTATCCCACCCACTTTTACCCTCCACTTGCCTCCTCTATGGGATGGCTGTGGATAAAAAGGATAATTGCTAGTAACTAATACCTCATGGCCAACTCCGAACTTCCCACATCTTTTCAGAAGAAAGTCTGCTGGGCAGCCTTGACTGCCCTGGCAGCCTTGGCATTCATCTCGGTCATTCTACTCGCAGGCTGGAGCATCGTTTCCGCATGCGGCTATTTGAAGCCGGTCCTCACCCCGATCGCAATCGCTGCGGTGCTCGCCTATCTCTTGACTCCCGTCGTGGGTCTTCTCTGTAGATGGAGAATCCCTAGGACCTGGGCCGTGGTCGTGGTCTTTGTCCTCTTCACAGCGGGTTTGGCACTCATCGGCATCACGGTCGCTCCTGCCCTCGAGCATCAGGGTAGCATCTTTGCCAGCCGTATCCCCTCTTACAGTGCGAGCATCTCATCACTGGCCAAACAATCAGCCGCCGAACTCCAGAAACTGGCGGCTCTGAAAGCCAGTACGATTGAAATAAAGCCCCCAGGGATTGCCACCCATACACCTGTCTTCCCGCTGGAAGATCTCACACCCGACCATATAAAACTCTACGGGATCGAACTTGCCAGCAATGGCCTTGCCTGGGTGCAGGAGAAACTGCCTACCATCGCTTCAGCCACTGGGACCTTTCTGCAAAAAAGTATCGGGGGTGTTTTTGGCATCCTCGGATTCCTTCTCAGTCTGATTCTGGTTCCTGTCTTTCTCTTCTTCTTCCTGCTCGAGTCACCTCAGATCGGTGCTAATTGGAGTCGTTATCTTCCACTTCGGGCCTCTCCGCTCAAGGAGGAGATCGTCTCGCTCTTCAATGAGATTAATGACTACCTGATCCACTTCTTCCGCGGTCAACTTCTCGTCAGTCTTATCGATGGAGCTGTTGTCGGCACGCCCTGTTCCTAATCGTGCATCTCGACTTTGCCTTCCTCATAGGACTCATGGTCGGGATCCTATGCCTAATTCCCTATCTGGGTATGATCCTCTGTCTTCTTCCGGCACTGCTGATTGCCTTGGCTCAGTACGGGGACTTGTGGCATCCGACACTTGTGTTGTTTGTCTTCCTGGTGGCCCACAATCTGGACGGAATCTTTATCTCTCCGAAAATCATCGGCGAATCTGTCGGCCTCCATCCAATGTCCGTGATCATCTCGGTCTTCGCTTGGACGATCGTCTTGGGAGGTCTGCTTGGCGCCTTGCTGGCCGTCCCTCTCACCGCCACGTTGAAGGTGCTTCTGCGTCGCTACTTCTGGGATCGTCCTCCTGTGCAACCATTCCAGCAATCTCTCAAGATAGAGGAAACAATCGAGGAGAAGGTCGAGAAAAAGACATCCACAATGACCGTGGAATTGCCTCTCTGATTAGTCCGGTAGCGGCGGTGGTAGCTCGGTGATTCGTCGTACCAGTCCCAGCTTCTTGTAGAAAAAGCAGATCATAAATCCCGCAATTCCTCCCCCAAGATGAGCGAGATGCCCAATCTGGCGCTCGATTCCCAAGAGCCAGAAAAGCAGGGATGCCACGATGACGAGCCATCCGAGTGTGGAGGCTTTCATTTTCACAGGAATGATGAAGAAAATAAGCGCGGTGATCTGCAAGTTTGGAAAGAGCGTTCCAAAACCCACCAAGAGGGCACAGACCGATCCGGAAGCCCCTACCAGATCAATGCTACCTGGTGTCACGAGGGTCTGCAGGATCCCTCCGAACACAGCCCCCGCGACATAAAGCAGAAGGTAGCGGAGAGGTCCGAGGAGCTCCTCGAGGAGTGGGCCAGTGAACCAGAGTGCCACCATGTTCACGACGAAATGCAGCAGGTTACCATGAAGAAACGCATGAGTAACCAACTGCCACCATCCCCCACCCGTCAACCCCTCCCGACTCAGCGCCAAATATGGAAAGAGCGAACAATCAAAAAAGAATCGGAAGAGCTCTTCCGAGAGGAAAAGCGTCAGGTTGATCCCGAATAGGATCGTGGTGACAGGTGAGCGGCACAGGCGTTCCATTGTCCCGATTGATGTGGAATCAACCTGCTATTGGCCCCGGCGCCAGAACAGAAAAAGCGCCCGCCCGCAGGGAAATAGTCACCGGGAGATAGCCGACCATCTCGCCATCGAGTTCGTAAGGGACTGGTTCTTCGGAAGAGAGTTCCAGGGACGATGTTTGAAAATACTCCACGTCCTTCAGTTCCGCATGCTGACCCATCAGAATGGCATGCATATAGCGGAGAAGATCCCAGGGGCCTTGACTCTGAAAAACGAGAACATCCAGCAGGCCGTCAACCTGAGAACCCTGTCGGAACATCGTGAACGGGCCGCCGTAGAAACGCCCGTTCCCCAGTAACACAAACGATCCATTCCTCAATGCCCCGTCATGGCTTTTCAACGTGATGGGAGGCGGTTTTTGCCCGGCCACCTGGGCAAGAGAAAGGAGATAGCTCAGAGGACCCAAGGCTTTCTTTGATTCCCTCGTGGTTCGCCTGACGACCTCGGCATCGAGTCCCGCCCCGGCTAACTGGACAAAACAGCGCTCGACACCCTCCGCAGAACAGATCGGAAGATCGATGCGTCGCACCTCTCCTGTCATGATGATCTGCCAAGCCTTCTTCAGGGAATGCAGCGGGATTCCTAGTTCAACGGCAAAGACGTTCATGGTGCCTACGGGGAGAATGCCCAACGTTACGTCTTGCCCGCCTGCGGAGATGATTCCGTTCATCACCTCGTTGATGGTCCCGTCACCTCCCGCTGCCACAATCGTCGAAAAACCCTCTTTCACAGAACTCCTCGCAATCAGTTCTGCATCTCCCGGCATGCTACTGAGGCGCATTTCCACATCACCGGAAACCTCACGGATCTGTTCGGGAAGACGCCCCGCCTTGTCGCTGTGGGCTGCCGGATTAAGGATAATGAGGAGATTCTTCACACTTCACAAGTGCTGCAGAACACCTAAGTTGTTCGTGTGCGTTCGATTGCCAAGCCCTTTCTTTTCATGGGAACGATTCTTTTAGGGATTTTCCTGCTTCTGCTTTTTGCGGCGAATCTCACCCTGCAAGTCTCAGGAATCCAGGATCGGATCCGATCCACCCTAACCTCGTCCCTTGGCACTCCGATCTCCTTCAAGAGCGTGTTCCTGAATCCTGCGGGCGGTATCCGTCTTGACAGAGTCATCGTGACCCCGACTGAACAGCTTGCCACGGCCTCTGCCGATTCACTTACGGTATATATCTCGTGGGCAGACCTGCTGAAGGGCGACCTCGCGCCGGAAGCCATCTCGCTGAATCACCCGGCGGCCATCCTGAAACTAGGCTCAAGTAGCACAACAACCGCGCCGAAACTTCCTGCTCTCCTCAGCCAGACACTAACTGCCACACCTTCTGCGATCGGGGTCAACACAACTTCTTCTCCTGCAAAGCAACCCCAGGAACCTGAGAGTAAGAAATCATCTCTCCCTCTTGACCTTGCCTCCTGGCTCCACCTCCTCTCTATCCAGCACGGCGAGTGTTCCGTTCTGGATGAGGGTTCTCATCCAGTTTTGCGTCTCAACGATCTGAACGCACATGAGGGAAAAGGAGGCATGAAAATTATGGCGACATCGGCCGTCATCAGCGACTCCCTGATTGTCCACGATCTTTCAGCAAGCGGACAAGCCGAGGCAGGACCAAAGGGTGCTACTCTTATGCTGCAAAATATCTCGGCAATAATGGGTGAAGGTCGCCTGACCGGTGCTCTCCGATGCGGGCTACCCCCAAGTTCACCCGACTATAACTGCTCACTCCAACTCTCCGCGGCCAGTCTGAGAAAATTACTTGGAGACGCCTCCCTCGGATCGCCCTCTGCAGAGGGGCAAATTGACGGGGATTTCACTGTTTCAGGGACCATCGGAATCGAAGCCACCATGACAGGCAAGGGATCTCTTCGGTGCAAAGAAGCCACGATAGAACCCGTGGCTTTTTTGAAACAAATCGGCCAGCTGCTCAATATCGATGAGCTAAAACTCCTGAATCTCGCCGAGGGCCGTTGTCTTTTTCGTATCGATCAGGGACATGTCGTGATCGACGAACTCTTCCTGCGCTCGGCAAACCTGATCCTTGCCGCCAAGGGCCCCCTCAAGCCCTCCGGAGAGCTCAATCTGGACTCTCGACTGCTCTTTAATGAAAAACTCACGGGACGCCTGCATTGCCTGCTGGGATCACAGCTGACTCCTGCTCCCGAAGCGGGTTACTCCCAAGTGACCTTCCATGTGTCAGGTCCAGCTTCCAATCCAAGGACGGATCTTATCGAGCGTCTCACCGGCATTCATCTCGGTGTGAATCTGGGAGGGCTGGGCGGCCTGCTTCAGGGTCTTTTCGGTAAGCCTGCTCCCCAGGCACCGGCACCTCAACCCCAGCAGCAGACTCCGGCGATGCCTCAGCCACCACACTAAGAATCAGGCATGCGTGTGATTGCAGGCTCGGCCGGAGGACTCTCCCTCCAGCCACCGGATAAAAATACCAGACCCACGATGGACCGGGTGCGGGGAGCTATCTTCTCCTCTCTGGGTGAACGCGTTCCCGAGGCGCGTGTTCTGGATCTCTTTGCCGGAAGTGGCGCCCTTGGTATTGAGGCGCTGAGCAGGGGAGCTGCCTCAGCAACGTTCGTGGAACACCTAGGACCAACGACGGGCCTTATCAGGAAGAATCTCCAATCGACCCGACTCGATCGACTTGCTACAACTGTTCAGCAGATGGATGCCTTTCGTTTCCTGGACCTCTATGTTGAGGAAGAAGGATTCGACCTCATCTTTGCCGACCCTCCTTACCTAAAGGATACAAGACCTTCGGCTGGCGATGTAACCAATCTGGCCGACAACTTGCTTAGTCATCCGAACATGCCAAAGGCACTCGGTGTCGAAGGACTCCTCATCCTCGAATGCGAACGGAGGCAGCCCCTTCCCTCACTCACCGCCTCCACCTCTTCAATCCCGTGGGAGATCCTTTCCGATCGGAATTATGGCGAGTCCCGCATCCTGATCCTTCGTCGAGCATCATGAGAAGGATTACGATCTTCCTCTATAATCTGCTCTTTGTACCGATCCTGCTGATCCTTCTGCCTGGTTATCTCGTGCGCATCCGGAAACGGGGCGGGTACGGGAACAAGGCGCTCCAGCGCTTGGGTATCTTCGATGGGGCAACTGCGGCACGGATCGGTCAGCAAAGAATCTGGATCCATGCAGTGAGCGTGGGAGAGGTCGGCATCGCGCTGAAATTCGCTACTAAGTTTCACCACCGGAATCCGGAATCACGCTTCCTTATCAGCACCACGACCTCCACAGGGCTCGCGATCCTTGAGGGATCGACCTCCGACTGGCTGGAGCCGATTGCCAATCCAATCGACTTCCCCATCATCACACGACGATTGATCATGAGTCTCTGCCCATCGGCTCTCCTCATGGTGGAGGCCGATCTCTGGCCCAACCGCATCTCGACTTGCAAAGAACTCGGCATACCAGTCGCTCTTCTCAATGCACGACTTTCTCCACGCTCTGAAAAACGATTCCGCATGGCTCGCGCCTTCACAGCCCCTTTCTTCAATCAGCTCGACCTAATCACGCTGACTGATCCTGCGGATGAAGCGCGATGGCTCTCGCTGGGGATAAAGCCAGTACTACTCCACCTGACGGGAAACATCAAACATGACTCAAAGCACGGCCCGACTACTGCCAGGAGCGCAGATCCCATCATTCATACGATCCTTCTAGCTGCAAGCACCCATGAGGGAGAGGAACTCGAGATCGCCACAGCTTGGCTAGGTCTGAAAACGGAATTCCCGGACCTGCGTCTGATTATCACCCCCCGCCATGTAGAACGACGGAACGAGATCCGCAGCACGTTGAAAAAACTAGGAATCCCATGCCATCTTCGTTCCGAAGGCGCTGAACTTTCCGAGGAGCCACTCCTGCTCGATACCACCGGAGAACTGAACTCCTGGTATTCCAGAGCCACGATTGTGTTCGTAGGCAAAAGCCTTCCCTTCTCGGAAAATCACGGAGGACAGAACATGATCGAACCTCTGCAGGCCGGCGTCCCCGTACTTATAGGCCCCCATACCGGCAACTTCGAACCCCTCGCAACACAACTCTGCCAAGCGGGCGCCACAATCCGAGTGAATGACCAAAAGGAGATAATCAACTCCGTCCGATCACTGCTCAGCAACGCAGAAAAAAGGACGAGAATGATCGCCGCCGCGAGCACCATCCTTGCCCCCCACCAAGGCGCCACGGTAAGGAACTGCCAACTCGTGGAAAAACTTCTCCCCCGCCTTTAGCCTTCAGCCTTTAGCCTTTTTTCCTACTCCTCGCTTCCTTCCCAGAAAAGGCGAGCCGCACCCGACCAATCTCTTTCCGCAACCCTTGCCCGCGACGCTTCGCCCATCCGCTTGCGAAGCTCTTCATCTTCTACCAGCTGCCTGACTGCGGCGGTAAGGGCTTCAAGATCGAGTCCCTTGGTGACCCTTCCATCGACCCCATCCTCGACAAGATCCTTCGGACCGCCGACATCGGAGACAATCACGGGCAATCCACTGGCCTGAGCCTCGATGACTACATTCCCGAAGGTGTCTGTCGTGCTGGGGAAAACAAAGAAGTCGGCCGACGCATAGGCGCTTGCCAGCTCTTCCTTGTGCAAACTTCCGGTGTAGATTCCCTCAGGAAGAAGCTCTTTCATCATCGCTGCATAGGGGCCGTCGCCGACGATCAGCGGACGGACCTTCACCCCGGCAGCCAGCAGACGCCGGAACGCCGCAGCATAGAGGTCCAGATTTTTCTCACGCGATACCCTGCCGACATAGAGGGCTCCCACCTCGCCTTCACTGAGGCCACGCTTTTTCCAGAAATTAGATTTTCTTTTCTCGGGATGAAAGAGTCCCGTATCCAGACCACGCGGCAGGATCTTGATTTTCTCAGGAGAAATTCCCCGGTCGATCCAGCACTGACGGTAATGGTTGGAATTCACATAGATAATATCGAGCTGGGCATAGAACCAGTGCATGTAGTTCCAGGTCAGCGACTCCATCAGGCCATCCTCAGTCAGGATGCGGACATACTCGGGGAAATCCGTGTGGTAAATACCGGCCGTTGGCAGTCCTAGCACGCGGGCGGCAGCTAGCGCGGCAAGTCCCACGGGACCGGGAGTGCTGATGATCACTTCGGTGAAGTTCTGAGTCTGCAAATGATCGATGATCTGAAGCAGAGGCGGGAAGCTCAGTTTCTGAAGTTCATACTCAGGCAGCTCGAATTCCCCCATGGGGGGGAAGTTCTTGAGCGGGATTCCCGGAACCGAGACCTCGTTGCGGGAAACCATCACCTCGATCTGCTTGTTATTGGCAATCAGGGCGCAGCTCATCCGCTGGATCGTCGTGGAGACGCCGTTCACGTCATCAAGTGTATCCGTGAACCAGGCACGGCGGGCGTTACGCAGTTCGGGTGGAATACTGCCTCGCATCACTAGGGAGGCCTGACGGAGACGGGCTCTGGCTGGTGTCCGGAAGGCGTAGAGATAAGGACTCAGCAGGGCGACCAGCGGGACCACCGGGCCGACCATCTGAATGCTTTCGAGAAAGCGTCCCTCCAGGAGCTGCTGCAGGAACTGGAGCGTTAGTCTGTAGGCAAGGCGACTTGCCATCATGTTAGCCATCAGAAAGGCCCTCCGGCTCGGATCCTTCACCCCTTCAAGTTCCTTGCCGAGTTCGGCACGCATGGCGGGTTCGTGAAGGGCACTGGAGAGCTCTTTCCAGAGAGAGCGCGGGCCCGGATTCGCAAGTTCGAAGATTTTGCCGCTGGCTATCCCCTGGGCCAGGAAGGCGAATTTCTCCCCAGCGGTGAAGGTGGTTGGATCACGACCCTCCATGAACCGGGCGAAAGCCTTCTCGACCAGACGGATCGTCGGCGAGGCCGCATGGCCGGCAAGACGCTCCTTGGCGTAGGAAAAAGCGACCTGATAGGTATCGAGCGCGGCTCGCAGCGGTGTTCCTGTGATCCCTCGCGGCTCACAGCGGCCCTCGCGGAGATGGGCAAGAAGTTGCGCGATGTCACGGGCAGGCGGAGTCTCCGTGTGAGCGGAGGCGGGGATGGTGGCACCATGGTCATCGGATCCGCCAAACCAGACTTTCTTCCAAGGCTCCTCATGGGTCGGCTGAAGACCCGTCATAGCGCTGAAGCGCTCGATATCTGAAACTTCCAGCGCGAAGAGATACCGAGTCATCGTCGAGAGCAGGCCGATTTCCCTACCATTGATTCCCTCGAAATCACGGAAAAGAAGCGCCAGACGCATCAGGTGGACGGGACGCAGTTTATCCTCCAGTCCGTGCAGGCATCTGCCAACGCCGTGGGCGATACCGCAGGTAGCCAGATACTGCTGAAGCTCATAGATATTGCCCTTGAGACCCTGGATCTCGTTGTGCTGGCTCTCCGAGATCCCCCAGACCAGGATCGAAACACGGATTCCATCCTCCGGAAACACCGCTGACACCGATTCGCTGATAAAGACCCCCGGCAGGTGTGCGACTTCCAAGCATCCCTCGATCGAGTCATCATCGGTAAAGGTATAGAAGTTCATTCCAGCGCTGCGCAGCTTCTCCAGCAGCAGCTTCGGATCGGAAACACTGGCAGGGACGTTCAGCCTACGGAAAAGCCACTCCGGAGAGCGGAGGCTGTGACGGGTATGAAGATGGAGATCGACGAGGGCCATGGGATTTATCCAGCGGTTCCTTTAATGTCCGCTACTGCGCCATTGGTCGAGCCATCTTGCGTAAGTTGACACCCGGCGTGTCTCGACAGCCCTCCGAATACAGGCAAGCAAATGGTCGCGGATCGACTGATGATCCCAGTCAGGAGGATGAAGTCCGATCCGAAGCAAGGGTGCCGATTTTAGGCTCTGAGCGAGCAACTCATTCCAGAGAAGACTGACTCTCCGACGCCACGGGGCTCTCACGCTATAGACCATGCTGCGGGCGCGGAATGATCGTTCTTCTTTGCAGTCAATCACCTCGCCGATCCGGGCCGTGTAATCGAATCCCCTCTCCCTAACTGCTATCTCGGCCTCATTCCCAAGCAGCCAGGCAGGGGCAATGAATCCCCTGGGGGTGATACCACATGCCTCAAGCGCCGCTTTACCCAGAAGGAGTAGTGCGGTGGCGTCTTCCCGCGACAGATCATGGAACTCCCCCTCCCCTGCGGTATAGGAACGGGTGATGATCTTCGTCGCCAGACCCTCGCCCTGTTTCGTCGGCCTGAGATGATAAAATCCATGCAGCACTGCCTCGTGTTTGCACTCATGTCGTTGCCCTTTTTCCTGCTCCTGTCGCTGTCCAGTGAGTTCTCGAAGCCACTCCACGAACGTTGGATCGGCATCGATCCTTCCCTTGTGATGATGGTCCGGAATCACAAGTAGGGAAGTCACAGGCACCCCCACAGCCTGAAGGTCCTTGAGCATCTCGACAACCCGCTTCCGGGTCACAGTAGACACATCATGAATCGAAACCACGAGTGATGGATCCAAAGTTTCCTTCCCGGTTAAAGTAAGCGGATCAGACGGAGTGAGGGGTGCAGTTTGCATTGGCCGCAGGGTGTGTTATCTGATGTAGTCAATAGCTTCACGCAATGCCAGACGAGACACCCGATTCCACAAACAGCAACTCCTCCAAGCCAAAGCGCCCCCCCGGCGCTCCGGAGCCTCAATTCAACTGGCGCGGCCTGCTCCTCTTTGCGATTGCCTTCGCCCTCATCGGCGGTGCCTTCCTGTTCCGAGGCTCCAGCATGGTCACAACGGACGAGATCACCCTGCAGAAATTTGAAAGCCTGCTCAAGGAGGGAAAGATCATCTCCACTCAGGACAAGCCGATGGAACTAGTCATTGAGGAGGGGCGCAATACCCAGTACCTGTCCGGCTATTACCGGAAAAAAGCAGTTCCTCCAGCCACCGAGGAAATCCCGACTCCTTTCAAGACCTCCGTCTACATGCCCTTCAATGGCACGACTCTGGAGAAGGAACTCGCCGCCGCAGGAATCACACCAGACGTCCGTCCTGAGTCGAACATGCTGGGCTCGACCATCCTGAATATCCTGCCGATTGCCCTCTTCCTTGTCGTTCTCTACTTCTTCTTCCGATCTCAGATCAAGATGGCCGGGAAGGGTGCCATGAACTTCGGCAAGAGCAAGGCCAAGATGCTCGGCAAGGAAAAGAATAAGATCACCTTCAAGGACGTCGCTGGCGTCGAAGAGGCCAAGGACGAGGTCCAGGAGCTCGTGGAGTTCCTGAGAGATCCCAAGAAATTCCAGAAACTCGGTGGTCGCATCCCCAAGGGTGTCCTCATGATCGGCGCACCTGGCACCGGTAAAACTCTGCTAGCACGGGCCATTGCCGGCGAAGCCGATGTCCCTTTCTTCAACATCAGCGGATCTGATTTCGTCGAGATGTTTGTCGGCGTCGGCGCCTCGCGTGTCCGCGACATGTTCGAGCAGGGTCGTAAGAACGCCCCCTGCCTCATCTTCATCGACGAGATCGACGCCGTCGGCCGTCACCGCGGCCATGGAGTTGGCGGCGGGCATGACGAACGCGAGCAAACCCTTAATCAACTCCTAGTGGAGATGGACGGATTTGACGCACAGGACGGCGTCATCATCATCGCCGCCACCAACCGCCCCGATGTTCTTGATCCAGCCCTTCTGCGTCCGGGTCGCTTCGACCGGCAGGTGACCGTCAGCCTCCCCGACGTGAAGGGCCGTGAAGAAATCCTCCGCGTCCACGCCAAGAAGGTGAAGCTCTCCGAATCGGTCGACCTGAGCTTGATTGCAAGGGGTACCCCCGGTTACTCCGGCGCGGAACTCGCGAATGTCCTGAATGAAGCTGCCCTCATGGCCGCCCGCAAGGGACAGGTGGCGATCGAGCAACCCGACCTCGAAGAGGCACGTGACAAGGTCCGCTGGGGCAAGGAGCGCCGCAGTATGGCCATGAGTGAGCAGGAAAAAACATCCACCGCCTGGCATGAGGCTGGCCACGCCCTGCTCAATGTGGTGATCGACCATACTCACCCGCTTCACAAGGTCACCATCATCCCGCGCGGCCAGTATCTGGGAGCCACCATGTATCTTCCGGAGGGGGACAAATACGCCACTCAGCGCAAGGAAGCGCTTGCCATGCTGATCATGACCATGGGTGGACGCATCGCGGAGGAGATGTTCACCGGGGATGTCTCCAACGGTGCTTCCGGCGATATCGCCCAGGCAACGAAACTCGCCCGCCGCATGGTTTGTGAATGGGGCATGAGCAACCTTGGGATGATCCGCTTCAGCGATGAGAATGAACTTGTCTTCATGGGCCGTGACGCCGGACGCTCGCGCGAGTACAGCGAATCCACCGCCCAGCAGATCGACAGCGAGGTCAAGCGCCTCATCGATGATGCCTACCGCCAAGCCACAGAGATTCTTGAAGCCCACAAAGAGAAAGTGAAGCTCATCGCCCACGCCCTGTTGGAATTCGAAACCCTGGAGGGGTCACAGGTTCAGGATCTGATCGATCTCGGCTATATGCGCAATCCGCCGGTGATTACCCAGAAGCCACCTCCACTCCCGCCTCCTCCTTCGAATATCCCTTCTGCGGAGGTGAGCAAACCGATCGAACCGGACTACCCGACGGGTGGTCTGGCGGCACCGGTTCCAGCTTGAAATTCCTTCTTCTTCTCAGCAGGCTCGGCGG
This sequence comes from uncultured Spartobacteria bacterium, assembly GCA_903858595.1. Lineage (GTDB taxonomy): Bacteria > Verrucomicrobiota > Verrucomicrobiia > Chthoniobacterales > UBA6821 > UBA6821. The sequence continues at coordinate 11,842 of CAIOJL010000096.1, forward strand.
CATGAAACGCCTCCTTCCCCTCCTGTCGCTCGCAGGTCTTATCTGCTCGTCGGTTTCCGCGACTGCCCACCCTGCCCACTTCCACTCTCTGGATATGGCGGGAGCAGCCCAGGCGGGTTTCCTTCATCCCCTGACCGGGCTTGACCATCTTCTTGTCATGGTGGCCGTGGGTCTCTGGGCCTTTCAGATCGGCGGTCGCGCCCTCTGGCTTCTGCCCTGTTCCTTTGTTGGCTCCATGATGTTTGGCGGTGCTCTTGGACTCTGCGGGGTTCATCAACCTTTGGTCGAGCATGGCATCCTCGCTTCGATCGTCCTGCTCGGTACTGCCTTCGGCATGGCGTGGAGGCCTCCCTCGCTTATTGCCGTGCTTTGTGTCGGTGCCGCCGGCCTCTGTCATGGTTATGCCCATGGCTCGGAGATGCCCTCCGGAACACTTCCTCTCATGTTCTTTGTCGGCATGGTGATCGCCACATCACTCCTCCATGCCTGTGGCTTAAGCGGAGGACTACTCCTTTGGAGCCAAAAATTTACCATGCTGATGCGGACTGCCGGTCTCTTCCTCATCGCTTTTGCGGTCTACGACTTCTATTTCCCGATTTAATACCGGAAAATAGAAGGAGTCATCACAGGACGGCTCGGTTCATTACAGGACTGTACGGACTTTCCCTTTCGGGAAGGTATCCGTAAAGTGAAGCTTCACTCATGAAGGGAAATCCACTACTCCGGCTTGCCATCGTTCTGCTTGTGCTCGTCGCGGTTCTCTGGCCGGTTTGCCGCCTGACACTGCACAGAGCGATTCCGTTAGCAGTGATGCCGGTATCCATCTACACGGAGACCAATGCCTCCTCTACCCCGGATGCCGCTGTAACCTCTCCCTTATTAAGTTCAGAAAAGAGGCCGACCCTGAGAGCCACACTCCTCCTCCACGCCGCCCCCTCACCACAGCATTGCCTGATTACTCAAGCTGGAAGGAAACTGCTCACCGAGAAAGATCAGATCTCCCCGGGCGAATACCGGACCGCGATAGAGATAACCAAAGGCGAGGATCTCCTAGTCTCGGCAGATTGGGGCGACGAAGAACCCCATGCCCTGCGTCTCGAGGTGCTGGTTCACGGCTATCAGGCACCGCTTGAAAAGAGTTTCTGGGGCCAGAAAACCGTCGAAGACACTATTCCCATTCCCGAGTCCTTCCTGCCATGAGCACACCCCACCATGAGGGAGAGCCGATGCTCCGCATCGAGGACCTGACGGTGAGCTACCACCGGGTTCCTGCGATCCATCACCTCTCGCTCTCACTAGGCTCCGGACATTGCGTCGGGCTTTTCGGTCCGAATGGTGCCGGCAAGTCGACACTTCTGAAATCTGTTGCCGCATTGTTAAAGCCGGAAACAGGACGGATCCTCATCGAGGGAATCGCCCTCGATCAAGCGGCCTCCCTCATCGCTTACCTTCCCCAGCGTGAATCGGTGGACTGGGATTTTCCGGTGACAGTACGCGGACTTGTCGAGATGGGGCGCTATCATCAGGTCGGTCTTGTCGGATCGTTTTCCCAACGCGATCAGACGGCTGTTGAGGAAGCTCTGGAACTCTTCAACCTGACACCGCTGGCCTGCCGGCAGATCAAGGAACTATCCGGAGGCCAGCAACAGCGCGCCTTCCTTGCACGAGCCTGGGCTCAAGAGGCCGACCTCTACCTCCTCGACGAGCCGTTCGGTGGACTCGACCGTACCAGCGCCGCGGCTTTGTCATCCGCACTGAGAACCCTGTGCGACGGAGGCAAACTCCTGCTAGTCTCACACCATGCCTTGGCAGAAGCAGAGTCGCTCTTCGACACTGCTATCCTGCTCAACGGGGAGCTGGTTGCCTGCGGTCCCACATCGGAAACCCTCAGTCCTCAAAACCTGGAGTGTGCCTATGGCACGGCGATTTACTCTGGGGCTCATCATCATTCCTGACAATGAACTGGTATTCCCATCTTCTCTCTTCGCTGGTGGAGCCGTTCGGCTACTCGTTCATGCAACGAGCGCTGCTCTCCTGCGCGCTGATCGGATTCACCAACGGATTTCTCGGAACCTTCATCATCCTGCGGCGCCAGGCACTGCTGGCAGATGCGCTCTCCCATTCCCTCCTGCCGGGCCTTGCTGTGGCAGCGATGATCGTCGGCCTTTCCTCCCCGTGGGGACTGCTCCTGGGGGGATTGATTGCAGCCCTCTTCGTGGCACTGGGAGCACAGGTCATGGCCAGAAACTCACGCCTGAAGGAAGAGACCGCCGTCGCCTCGCTTTACATCATCGCTTTCGCGCTCGGGATCGTTCTTATCCGTTTTGCAAGGGTGAAGGTCGACCTGACCCATTTTCTTTTCGGCAATATCCTGGGCGTCAGCAATGGCGATCTCTGGATTGCCTACGGAGCGGCCTTCTTGACGCTAGTTACTCTTGTGCTCTTCCAGCGTCCGCTGCTCCTGACTCTGTTCGACGTGGCGGTGGCCCAGGCCTCTGGCGTCAGGGTCCGATGGGTGGAGACGGGGCTGCTGGCGCTGACCGTTCTAGGTCTTGTCGCCTCACTGCAAGCCGTGGGCGTCCTTCTCTCGCTGGGCCTTCTGATCATTCCCGCAGCTACCGCCTACCTGCTGACCGATTCGTTCAACAGAATGCTCTGGGGTGGCGCTTTTCTCGGGATGGTTTGTGCCGTGGGAGGACTCTTTATCTCCTTCTTTGCCAATATCCCTTCGGGCCCCTGTATCGTGATGCTGATGTCCGTGTTTCTAGGTCTCGCGTATCTCTTCTCGCCGCGTTACGGAGTGCTCTTCAAACTCATCAGAGGCCGCCACTACCATGAGGAATCTCTGGAGCGATGGGAAGGCCATCAAGGGCACGATCACCAGGTTCCTCAAAAGAGTTTGGAAAAGGAATAGGAATCCAAACCATGACAGGATCATCACGCCCCTCCAACTCCGCACCCATTGGTGTCTTTGACTCCGGTATCGGAGGACTGACAGTCGTCTCGGAACTCCGACGCGCCATTCCACACGAGCGAATCCTCTATGTCGGCGACACGGCACGCGTTCCCTATGGAGGCAAGAGTGCCGAAACCGTGACGCGCTACAGTCGTGAAATCTCCGATCTGCTGCTCATCGAGGGGGCCAAGATGATCGTGGTTGCCTGCAACACAGCCTCCGCGCTGGCCGTTCCCTCGCTTGCCCCCGATTATTCGGTTCCCATGATCGGCGTGCTGGAGCCAGGTGCCGCCGCCGCCGTCAAGGCGACACGTAGCGGCAGGATCGGAGTGATCGGAACACGGGCCACCATTGCGAGCCAGGCCTACACGAAGGCGATCGAACAACTCAATCCTGAGCTTTCCGTAAATACCATCGCCTGCCCCCTCTTGGTTCCCCTGATCGAGGAAGGACTGCTTGATGACGAGATCACCGAGGCAGTCCTGCGGCGCTACCTTACGCCGATGCTGGCAGGGGGCATCGACACACTGGTGCTTGGTTGCACCCATTACCCACTACTGAAAGGAGTGATCGGCAGAATCTGCGGGCCCGGGGTCTCACTGGTGGATTCTGCGGAAAACTGCGCCCTTGCTGTCAAGGAACTGCTGGATTCCGATCCCGCCAAAGGCTCATCCACATCCTCGGGTCTCGACATCCTGCTCACCGATTGCTCCGAGGGTTTCCTTCGGATCGCGGAAAAGTCCCTTGCTCTCACGATCGATTCTCTCTCGGTCAGGCGGGTCGGCAATTAGAATTCCAAAGATCATGACACGGAAACAACGCGCAGTGGAACTGGTCCAAGAACTTCCCGGCATCTACCCGACCGCGCACTGCGAGCTCGATTTCAAAAATCCGCTGGAGCTCCTCGTAGCTACGATACTCTCAGCCCAGTGCACTGATGTTCGGATCAACATCGTGACTAAAGCACTCTTCAAACGCTGCCAAACCGCCACCGACTATGCTGAGATTTCTCAGGAGGAACTCGAAGAAATCGTCCGCTCCACCGGATTCTACCGGAACAAGGCTAAGTCACTCCGTGGCATGGGAACGGCCCTCGTGGAACGCCATGCGGGAAAAGTCCCCTCCACTATGGAAGAGCTCTCCGGCATTCCCGGGGTAGGGCGCAAGACCGCCAATGTCGTTCTCGGGAATGCCTTCGGGATTGACGAGGGGGTCGTCGTCGACACCCATGTGGGCAGACTCTCCTTGCGACTCGGACTTACGACGAACAGCGATCCCGTGAAAGTGGAGCAGGACCTCATAAAGCTCTTCCCTCAGGAGCAATGGACACTTCTTTCACACTGGCTCATCTGGCATGGACGTCGCCGCTGCAGGGCGCGCAATCCCGACTGCAAGGAATGTCAACTCCGAGACCTCTGCCCGAGTGCCGATATTCCGAATCGTTTTCTTAACAAATAGACCGTTTTCCTGTGACCAGAAGCAGGAATTTCAAGAGAACTCAGGCGCCGGAGCGCGAGATTGAGGTGGAATGAAGCACCTCTCCTGAAGCCGAGGTCAACTTGACCTTTATCGCCTCCGGCCCGACTGAAACCGCAGCGAATCCCGGGGTTGATGTGGCAAACAAGGAGCGTTTTCTCGACTTGATCGGCCGGACAGTGGAACCCGTACCCAAGCAGAAAAAATGGATCCCACCCGCCTCCTGATGCTGGAGATCATGGTCGTGGCCGTTCAGATAGACATTCACATCGTGGCGTTTCAGTAACGGAAGGAAACGATCGATCAGCTCGGGCGTATCGCCATGATCCCCTTCCGAATAGATCGGGTAATGGCCCAGGACGATCTTCCAGTCAGCCTTCGACTCCCTGAGCGTTCGGTCGATCCACGCCAGTTGGGCAGGCGTGTCCTGTGAGCAGACATTAGAGGATTTTTAGATAATAATGTGGCCGTCGGTTTGCGAGCGCCATTGGTGGCGTAGCAAGACGCGAGCGATGCGGCTGTAGTCACTGCGTTATAGTCCAAGCGATGCGACGCTGCTATACGCCACATGCCACCGCAAAGAATGGCTATCGTATTGTTTAAATTGCTCTAGGCCCCATTAACTCGTCCTTGGCATAGGACGTTACGAAGGGGGAAGTATACGAATAGACCATCAGGATGCTTTTACCCCCGGGAATACTCTCAGTGCGCGAGAAATAGCGGGACGGCATCAGCCACTGTGGACTCCGAGCCGAGTAGTCGATCTGCGCCTGGCAGTTGCCACAGTAGTCATGGTTACCGAGAATCACATTCCATGGCACCTGTAGCGAAGGTTCGGTTTAGACATCCTCAAAGGACTCCTTCCACTGCGGTTCATCCATGTAACTAATCCCGTAGTCATAGAAGTTCTCCCCGAGCGACAGCACAAAAGGAATCCGGAGCGCGGCCGCAGCCATGCCCATCTAAGCGGCCACGTTGAGTTAATCGCGCTGTCTCCTTCTCCCCCAGTCACCAAGAATCAGGAACGGAAGGGATCTCTTTGAAGAGGCAGAACCCGATGTAAGCACCCTCGTGAGAAGAGGCCCAGCAAGCGCAGTTCCGGCGTTGGCCGCAAAAAAAGTCCTGACAGATTCCCAGCGGGTCCGGAGTTGGTTCATGTTCGAATCTAACAGCGTCAGCCCTGGATGAAAATAGGGATCCTTCTTTCTACACCCTCCTTCACCTAGTTTTAGACTGGCGCAGAAACCCTTCTTCATTAGAACAAGGTGCACCTTTTCCCGCACTCCATGAAAAGATTTTTCCTTCTCGGTGCCGTGGCCCTGATCCTGCTTCTCCTCATCGGGGGGGTCGCCTACCTCTACCTCTCGCTCAACACGCTGGTGAAGAAAGCCGTCGAGACCGTGGGCCCAACTATCACAAAGACCAATGTCAGCCTCGCTTCAGCCAATCTCTCTCCCTTCTCGGGAAGCGGCAAACTGAGTGGCTTCGTCATAGGCAATCCCGAGGGATTCGAGGGTCCCTACGCCCTGAAGCTCGGCAGTATCGCGGTAAGCGTCGACAAATAGACCATCCTCAAGGGTCCCATCGTCATGAACTCGATCGTCATCCGCAATCCCGCTGTGGCCCTGATCGGAACTCCTTTCGGTAACAACCTCGGCAAACGTCTCCAAAACATCAAATCGGGATCCTCGTCAAAATCAAAAGAGGAAACCTCATCATCAGGAGCATCCAAAGAATTCATCGTGAAGGAAGTCGTGTTTTCTGGCGCGAAGGTGACTGTGACCGCCAGCCCCTTGGATCAGAAGATCCAGCAAATCCTTCCTATTCCAGACATCACTCTCCGTAATATTGGCAGCGATGGCAGCGGAGTCTCGCCACGTGATCTTGCCATGCAAATCATTACGCCGCTGCTCAACGCGGCAGCAAGAGAGGGAATCAACACTCTCGCCAAGCAGGGACTCCAGCAACTTCAGCAAAAGGGCTCCCAAGAACTCGGCAAAGAACTCAACAAAGCCCTGCCGGGACTCTTCAAATAATGGAACCTAGATCACGTTTAGAAAAGGTGTAGCCACAAGATGCACAAGGGGGCATAGGTAAAAGGGATTCTCTGGTACATCACTTCATCAAATCAGCATTATCGATCCCTTGACCATTCTGGGATTCATCTTTTGGAAGTGCTATCAAACAGTCCCCTGAAAACTGCCATCGCCAGATTATTCGGCATTCTCTTTCTTTCTCCCTCTTGTGCATGCCTGCTTCTTGTGGCCATCACTCAACTTAATTCGCTCTAATCAGCGGTTTCGAGGCGCGTGAAAAAACACCTTTGAGATGAAGATACTGATTATCTCGGTACGGCATTTCTTCAAACGCTCTTTTTGCTTTTTTTACTAAGGATCTTACTTAGTGGTTTATAATCACGACAGCGTCTATCGTTTGCAGGGATTAAGATGAATAGTTGATGGCTATGAATCCACTCTGTATCGCGAATCCTTCATCACTCCAGAAAATCCGGAGAACACGAAAGAATGCTTATGCGCCCGAATTACCGCGAGATCACCAGACACCGCGATCCGATGAGATCCCCTATCCCAAGAGTTACGAAATCAGAATTATCTGCATTTACCCATCTGTCGATGCCGGAAAACTCGGCAGAAAATGGATCAAGACGGCTTTCAGAAACATGACTCCCCACGCGAGCACTAGCGTTGAGTATTATAATTTCGCAGTGTTGTGCAATGATGCAATCAGCTGGGATCACGTGATTGAACGAATCCGGCCCGATGTCATCCTCATGATCGGAGATGGAAGAAGTCAACTGATTCCGGGCTTTAGAAACTCCCTCAAGGAGCTGATCTCCTGCTCCAGTAATAGGAAAAAACCGTTGGTTATTTTCCGCGGTCTGGAACCCCAACCAACACTCAACACCAGCGTCCTGATCGATTATGTCTCCACGCTCACAGCCAGGAACCATTGCGAATTCAACGTGATGAATGGCGACGGCACACCGATCAGCTGTTTTCGCCATCCCCGTCTGCTTCTCAAGTATCGCAAATATCGCGAGTGATTTCAGCCGTATTCCCTACACATTGCCTATCCTCATCAGTTTCATCTTCGGAGTTCGGGTGTAATTGTTTTTTTCTCTGCGCCATTGCACGTCTGCGGGAGTTATTTCCTAGCTTTGATCAATTCTATATTCATCAAAGCTTTTATCCGCGTGAATCCCCTTGAAATCTACCACCCCATTACCCGTAAACATAAGCAATTGACTTAGGTAAGACTGATCGTCCGATCTGGTTGATACGGTTATTCTAAATTTGTGAGTGATTCCCCCCCAGAAAAAACAATGGCTCTCCTGACACACGTTCAGAAGGTCCCCATGAGACGAACCACGGATCAATCTGTCACACAACACTTGTCACGCCATGCGCCCAGCCACCCTCGCGAAGAGGAACGCTTGGCTCGGTTGCTCAGCTACGATATCCTCGATACCGAGAATGATGTGATCTTGAACCAACTGACCGCGTTGGCTGCCCGGATCACGGGATGCCCGATCGCTCTCATCTCTCTGATTGACCGGGATCGACAGTGGCTGAAGTCCCACTACGGCCTCGATGTTGAGGAATCCCCACGAGACGACGCCTTCTGCGCCCACACGATTATGGATGCGGATAAGGTGATGCTCATAACGGATGCCATGATGGACGAGCGCTTTGTCTTCAATCCCTTTGTCACTGGTGAACCACATATCCGCTTCTATGCGGGTGTCCCTCTTCATAACGGGGACAAGCTCGCGATTGGCAGCCTGTGTGTCATCGATCGGGAACCGAAGGAACTGTCCGAAGAACAGATCAAATCACTGAAGGATATTGCCCTAATCGTCATGGGTTACCTCGAGGTCTATCGCTCCAACCGACATCTCACGCACCTAATGCTGAAAGAAAAGCAAATCTACAACCGCCTTCTGAGCATGTCTTCCGACATGACCTCGGCCTCCATCACACTGGAAGAAGCACTCCAGAATATCCTGAACAATCTCGATCCCTCTCTGGGTTGGCTCTCATGCCGGATCAATAACCTCACGTCGCAGCGATTACCCGATATCCGAATGAATCCCAATCTTCCCAAGGACCCCAAACTTGACCCAATTTGGAAGGAGATTGAATCTCAAGCACACAAGGCTGTTCTGGAGAAGCAGAAGACGGCATTTCTCTCCAGCAGCGCCACGGGTCTTAAGTATGCCTACTTGGTGGTTCCAGTCAGAAACCGTGGAAAGCTGGTGGCTAGGATTGAATTGATCTATCCGGATCACCGTAAGGCCGACCCGCGGATCAAGGAGGTCTTCGACATCATGTCGGTCACTCTGGGTATTGTCGCCGAGAGGGAACTTGCCACCATGGAGCTCAAGCATCGGGCCAACCACGATGCCCTTACCGGGGCGATCAACAGGACCCTCTTCCTGGAAGAGCTTCAGAAAGGCATCTTGGAAGCCAAGTGTAGTCACCCCGACGCGGTTCTTCTCTTCCTGGATCTGGATGGATTCAAAGAGGTGAATGACAATTTCGGCCATCAGATCGGAGACCGCCTTCTTGTTGAGGTTACAAACCGCCTTCGGAGCCTCAGTCGCGAAAAGGACATTCTCGGGCGCCTGAGCGGCGATGAATTTGTCCTCCTGGTACGCCATCTAGATATCACCGAGGATCTGGAACCTCTTCTGAAACGGATTCAGAGACACATTTCCCAGCCCTTCATGCTCGGAGATCTGGAGATCCGCATCACCAGCAGCATCGGGGCCGCGATTCTGGACAGGAACGACCTCACTACACCCGAACTCCTTCGCCGTGCCGAGGAATCCATGTACCTCGTCAAGAACGGGGAGCGCAAGGGGTATTGCATCGCCAATGCGGAGATCATCAAGGAATTCAAGGATCGCCTTGATCTCGATCACAACATCCATCAAGCCGTCTATGAGAAACGGCTCCTTCTCCAGTTCCAGCCGATCATGGATCTCCGTACGGGAGAGATCTGCTCCGCGGAGGCCCTGCTACGGGTATTAAACAAGGATGGCTCCATCATGAATGCCTACCATTTCATCCCCTCGCTGGAACGAATCCGCCTCATGCCTGAGGTCGATGACTGGGTAGTCGCTGAGGCCATCCGGATCGTACAGCAACATCTTATAAATCTGCCAGCGATTCCCGGATTCCGCCTCTCGCTCAATGTGAGTCCAGCCATACTCATGACTCACGGATATGCTCTCTTCACACTCAATCGCATGAGGACAGCCAAAATCCCCCCAGAGATACTGTGCATCGAGATCATCGAGGATCACCTGGACACGAGTAATGAATCACTCCTAGAAAACCTCAACTTGTTACGGGAAGCAGGCGTGAGCATTGCGATCGATGACTTTGGGACGGGCTACAGCAATCTTCAGCACCTGACCTCCATACCGTTCGACACACTCAAGATCGACCGTGCTTTCCTGAAGGGAATCCTGCCGCAGAACACAAAGGATAAAGAGCTTCTGGCCGGCATCATCGCCCTGGGGAAAACCCTAGGCTACTCGCTTATCGCCGAGGGGATCGAGCATCAGGGACAGGCCGACTACCTTGTCTCCATCGGCTGCCATCACGGACAGGGATACCTGTATGGGAAGCCGATGCCGATCGAGGATCTCATCGACTTCATGGTGAAGTACTCCCCGAACGTGCTGTCTCTGACCATACCTGACACACCGTCACCTCCCCTTCTCCGTCACCCTCAGTTATCTCATTTATGAGCAAGAAAACACCCAAACCGACGCCCATCCCAAGGCCCAAGAGAGCACGCAATGCGTCCATGAATCGTGCTCTGAAAGCTACCTCCCTACAAAGAGGTAAAGCAAAGTCCAGACCACAACTCCCCAAGACGCCCACCGGCATTCTCGGTTTGGATGAAATCACCGGCGGTGGATTGCCAAAAGGGCGGCCTATCCTTGTCTGCGGCGCCACAGGCTGTGGCAAGACAGTGATGGGAATGCAGTTTCTGGTGAATGGCGCCAATCTGTACAATGAACCGGGCGTCTTTATGTCGTTCCAAGAGAGCGAGCAGGAGCTCATCAGCAACGTCGAGGCGTTCGGATTTGATCTGAAAGACCTCAT
>CAIOJL010000097.1 GCA_903858595.1 uncultured Spartobacteria bacterium
CCTATCTCAAGCAAACTCTTCCTACGTGACCTTTATACCAGTATAGCCATGGAAATGGTATTAGAGACTGTCTGAAAACTAGGGATTGCCGCGTTACTGGAGATTTTTCTTCTGGCCAAGACGGGAAGGCGGGGCAATCCCCGCAGTGGGCTTGCCCCGCCCGATCAACACTTGTCAGGAGGAAAAGATAGGCAACCCTTTGGACGTGCCAGCTTTGGGGGCTGGCGCATCGGCTCAGTCGCAAACAGAGGGCACAAAGCAATGCGATGGCCGCAACCAGGCTGATGCTGGATAGAGTAAACAAGGAAGCTAATTTATTTCGGAATGATGTGTTATGCAATTCATAGTCACAAAGTGATTAACCCATCTCATCCCCGAGGTGTTTGCCCGGGACGAGGTAGTTCCTGACGTAGTCACTGACCGCACTCTCCAGCGTAGTTACGGGTGTGGTCCAGCCGGTAGCGCGAAGCCGACTGACATCGGCGCAAGTGTGATACTGGTATTGGTTCCGGATATGATCCGGCATGTCAATGAACTCGATCTTCGGCTTGCGGTCCAATGCCGTGAAGAGCGATGTCGCGAGATCTATCCAAGTGCGGGGGGTGCCGGTGCCAATATTGAAGAGGCCGTTGGCTGTCGGTGAGTCAGCAATATGAAGCGTCATGGCCACGGCATCCTTCACATAGACGAAGTCGCGGACCTGTTCCCCGTCGCTGTAGTCGGGACGATGGCTCTTGAAGAGGCGGACCCTACCAGTCTCCAGAATCTGTTCGTAAGCCTTGGAGACGAGACTGCGCATCTCCCCCTTGTGCCCTTCGTTGGGGCCGAAGACGTTGAAGTATTTAATCCCGGCCATCCGGTCGAGCCAGCCATTGCTCCTCGCGTGCAGATCAAAGAGGTGCTTCGAGTAGCCGTAGGCATTCAGAGGGCGGAGTGACTCAAGATGAGCCGTGCCATCCTCCATACCCTGAGCTCCGTCGCCATAGGTGGCGGCCGAACTCGCATAAACAAAGCGGATGCCTCGCTGGAGCGACCACTGCGCGAGGCGCTTGGTATAGCCGAAGTTATTTTCCATCAGGTATCCGGCGTCGATCTCGGTGGTCGCCGAGCAGGCGCCGAGATGGAAGATCGTCCGAATGGAGCCGAGTGAATCGGGGTTCTCGTCTAGGACGTCAAGGAGGACATCGGCCTGCATGTAGTCGTCGAAGCGAAGCGGCGAGAGGTTCTTCCACTTATCATCCTTGCCGAGGACATCGGTGACTAGGATATCTTCCTGACCTTGATTGTTGAGGGCATGAATCACGGCACTTCCGATAAGGCCGGCGCCTCCTGTGACTAGGATGGATGGGGACATGGTTCGCGAGAGGGGAATCTTCCAATGCTTGGGAATTTCTGAAATTGCTTGGGAAGTGACCTCATCATATTCAAGGATCTCGAAAGAATGAAAGCAGGCTTCCTGAAACAGTACAAAAGTTCCACCCCGCCACTTCTGTCGGCGTGCTTGGTCCTTTGCCTCTTCCTGACCGAGATCGGCTCTGATCAGGCACGAGGGGATCAATCCTTTGCCGTTGCGCTGCCGGAACTGGAGGGACCATTGACTCTCGGAATTTTTATCGAACGGAAGGAACTTATCCGCCTTCTCTATCGGAACGCGCCGATGGAATCCATTCCGGGAGGTCTGAACGGCCTCATTATGTCCTGGGATGAAAAGGACGATCGCGGGCGACCCGTGAAGGCCGGAAATTATACGGCCCGGGGTATCGTCCATGGGCCACTCTTTATCTCCTGCCTGCCGTTCTCGGAACTCCGTAATGGTCCAATACTACCTGAAGAGCTCTTTGCCTTGTTTGAATTGTCACCCATGCCCTTGTCTGGAAACACGATAACTGTTCGCGCGGCCAGAGATGCATTGCTAGAAAAAAGCCCCCTTCTCACAATCAGCGCGAGCCTTGAGGAAAACGCCTGTGTTCTTGCAGTGGAGGGACTTCCCCTCCTTTCCGTTCCGCTTAAAGACTCTGGTTCTCCACAAAGAATCCGCCTGTTTCATGGACACGAGGAAGGAGTGGCTAGCCTCATGATCGAGGACACTCGTGGAACAAGCACCTATGAGATCACGGGACTGGGTCGATTGGTTCCCCTCTCTGCAGGAAAGATTGAAGTTTTCCCAGATGCTTTCCATTCGTCGCCTTCTACTGAAGACTCGGCCCATCAATGAATCTACTCCGTATCATCTTTATGATAACGCTCCTGCTGATAACGGGAGGAGTCGCCGTTGCTCAGCAACAGACGCTGAAAGAAATCAAAATCCCCTATTCTTTATCGTGGGGCGACAGCATCGACAAGGTCCGCGAGATGATTCATGCGGTGAAAGCCCGTGAAACCTCTTGCGCCGAGAAATCGATCTGCAAAGTCGTTCTGGAAGCCGAAGGACTCAGCATCGGCGACAAATTGCTGAAAAAGTCGCTCTTCACCTTCAAGGATAGCTCGCTTATTGAGATAGAGCTTCAATATGACGACCCCTCTTGGGATGCCGAGAAGACGGTCGACTTCTTTGATCGCACCAGACGCCGCATCGACGAGCGCTATGGCCCCGGCCCTCTTCTGGTCAATAAGGTGAAGGAACATCCCCCAGGGGACAACATCCCGAAGGAAACTACCTACACGCTGATTATTTATCAATGGAGTCAGCCCACCGTGAATCTTGAGCTAAACTACTACAGCTTCGAGGAGAGGGATAAATCCCTGCGATTGGTCTCCCTCCACTACAAGACGCCCTAAGCTATTTCAATCGGGCATTCCGGAAGGGCCTTGAGGAAGGCTTTGCCGTAGGGACGGGAGAGGATACGACTGTCCAGGATGACGATGGAGCCCCGATCCTTAGAGCTACGGATGAGCCGACCGACTCCCTGACGGAGTTTCAGGATCGCCTCGGGAAGCGAATAAGTCTGAAAGGGGTCGCCTCCTGCGGACTCGATCTCCTCTAACTTTGCTTCGGTAAGGGGGTGGTCGGGGGTCACGAACGGCAATCTGGTGATGATCACGCTGGAGAGGGCCTCGCCAGGCAAATCGACACCGGTCCAGAAGCTATCAGTCCCGAAGAGAACGCTCTCCCCATCCTCACGAAAGCTTTCCAGCATGCGCGAACGGGAGAGCCCTCCACCTTGAACGATAAGATTCCATCCTTTCTTCTCGAAGAAATCGCCCATCCGGGCGGCAACGGACTGCAAGGTCCGATGGCTTGTGAAGAGGACAAAGGCCCGAGCACGGCTCTCCTCGGTAAAGTGGCCTATCCATTTGGCCAGCGACTCCTCGTAAGAAGGATCCTTCGGTTCGGGCATCTTGCGTACGAGATGCAGCTTCATCTGCTTTGAGTAATCGAACGGGGAACCGAGTTGCAACGAGGGAACCTCCAGGGCACCGACACGGCCCCGGAAATAATCGAGTTCGGAAGAGCCGACGGAAAGGGTCGCGCTGGTCATGACTGCAGTACTGCCCTCTCGAAAAAGGAGCCGGCCCAAGAGCGGTGCCACGGCAACGGGTGCCGCATGCAGACTGCACCAGGAGGTGGTCTTGATGTTCCGCTCCACCCAGTAGACATGACCCGGTTCGCTCTGGGAGAGAAAATCGACAAGACCTGCCCTGGATGTCCTCAGTCTCGAAGCGACTTCGGAAAGCTCACCTTTGAGTCCCTCCTCCTCAGCCTTCCCGGCGGCGGTGCCTGCGGAATCCGCCAAGCGCGCCAACCCCTCGGAGAGAGGACTTCCCGCCACGGCCTCGATAAGATCAGCTGACTGATCGCCGCGCACGCGGCATTCCCTTCCCTGTCGGAAGGTGCAGGCTCCGGCGATCGAGTCAAAGAAGCGGTCGATTTCAGGAATCAGATCCGCAGCCGTGCTGATCCCCTCATTGTGTCTGGCCTGCTGGAGAAGCCCTTTTCGGGTCCTCGGGTTGTAGAGACGCTGGATCGACTGCCGAAGACCATACTGCGAGAGGGAAAAACCGAGATGCCGTGAGGCTACCTGCTCGACAATGTGGGCCTCGTCAAAGATCACGAAGTCATCAGGGAAGAGATAACCGATCCCCTCGTCCTCGGGGTCTCCGAGAAGGGTAAAGAAGAGGGTGTGGTTGAGCACAAGGACCTGCGCCGACTGCGCACGCCGACGGGCCGACTGATAGAAACAGCCAGAGTCACGGCCGCAGGTCTTGGGGGTGCAGAGATGCTGCTCACTGCAGACTTGGGCCCAGAGTTGCTGCGCAGGCTCGAAGGGAAGATCGCTGATCGATCCGTCGGCAGTCGTCGTAGCCCACTTACGAATACGTTCCAGCTCTGGTTTCTCCTCCGTCGTGAAGAGATCGCTACCATGGCGAAGCGCGCGGGAAAGACGGGTGGGACAGACATAGTTTTGACGTCCCTTGAGCAAGACTGCCTCGAACTCCTCCCCGATCAGGCCCCTCACTAGGGGGACATCCTTGTAAAGCAGCTGTTCCTGAAGGTTGATGGTATGGGTGCTGATCAGGGCCTTCCGGCCCGTCCTGATGGCATGAAGAACGGAGGGGATTAGATAGGCGAGAGATTTACCAACGCCCGTTCCGGCCTCAACCACAAGATGGGAGCGATTTGCCAACGCCCCGGCTACCCCTTCCGCCATGCGCTGCTGCTCGGGACGCCATTCAAAACCCCGAATTGAGGCAAGCATCCCGTTCGGCCCGAAGAGTTCAGCAATCTCGCGTGCAAAGCCTCCCGTCACTGGGGGGGCACCAGGAGCAAGCTCTTCATTGATGGAAATCATAGATGTTGGTCAGGATAGCAGGGTGTTTACGATTGCAGAATCCGACGCAAGGGACTCAGAATCGTGTTCTTTCCCGTCTCCTGCAACGGGTTTCTGCCGGTGACTCCCATGACGATCTTCGACCGCTACCTTCTCAACAAGTTTCTGATCCCTTTTTTTTACTGCGTTTCCGGGTTTGTCTCGGTCTGGCTGGTCTGGGACCTGAGTGTCAATTTGCCGGATTTTCTTTCCGGACATGCCACCTTTGCCCTCGTAACGCGCTACTATCTTCTGCAGATCCCTAGCGTCATCGTCCTGAGCGTTCCGGTCGGTCTCCTCCTGGCCCTTCTCTATACCCTGACCCAGATGTCCCGGCGCAACGAGATTATCTCCATGCTCTGCGCAGGCGTCAGTCTCTACAGGATTTTCGTCCCGCTGGTAATCGTGGGACTCGTTATGACGGCTCTTCTGGGCGCCCTTAACTACCGCTTGGCTCCGCAGGCAGGCTCCTCCAGCGAAGAGATCAAGAGCGAGATTAAGTCGGGGCAGAAGCCGTTCAGCGGGATCAATAATCATCTCTTCCGTAACCGCGAAGACCATCGACTCTGGTATCTCACTGCCATGTTTACCAAGGCCAACCAAGCCTTGAATGTCGAGATCATCCAGCAGAACGAGTCGGGCATCGTAACGGAGAAATGGTATACCCCTCACGCCGCCTATATCCCGGAAACAGGATGCTGGTTACTCTTGGATGCGAGGCATGTGATTGTCGACGAATCCGGAAATCAGGTCTCCTCAGAGTCCTCCCCACGCCTGGAGATCAAGGGCTGGCATGAAACCCCCTGGAAAATCGCCAGCTCGACGATGAACTCTGAGTTCATGGGACTCTCGGATCTGACCGATTATCTGCGATACAATGCTGAATTTCCGGAGACTCGCCTCGCGCCCTTCGTGACCCATTGGAACTACCGCTGGGCCCTTCCCTGGATCTGTTTTGTCGTGATCTTCATCGCGGGTCCGATGGGAGTAGTCATCGGGCGCCGTGGGATCATGGGAGGGGTTACCGCGGCGATCGGCCTCTTTGCCGCGCTGATTTTCTCCAGCAGTCTCTTCATCGCCCTCGGCAAGGGAGATCGCATCCCTGGATGGGTTGCGGGATGGGGGCCGATCCTGATCTTCCTGTCCATAGGACTCCTTCTCTTCTGGATCAAGGCAACGGGCCGGGAACTCCCAAAGTTGCGGTTGCCCGGCTTCTGATCCTAGCCTAAAATTGTCTGATTCATGCAGCAGGACTGGAACATTAAGGCACGCTCCGAGGCGTGCGACGCCACCGGACGACCCTTCGACGAGGGGGAAATCTTCCATGCAGCCCTTTTTATTGAAGGCCAGGGATTCCGTCGCAGCGACCTCTGTGAGGAGGCATGGAAGGCTCGTTCGCTCGACCCAAGTGCCGAACCTCCCTTCTCCGCATGGCGCTCCAGATTTGAACCTCCTGCTCCTCCCCCGCGGGAACCGCTTCCACGCGATGACGCCGAGGGGATGCTACGGAGGCTTATTGAAAGCAATGAACCGGCCCACACCAACACACGCTTCCTGCTCGCCGTCATGCTGGAACGCAAGCGGGTCCTAAAGCCGCAGCCCTCTCCCGATAAGACTACGCTGATCTATGAACGAACCGGAACCGGCGAGACCTTCATCATCACCGACCCGCATCTCTCCCTATCGGACTTGGTCGCCGTCCAAGAGGAGGTCTCTGCACTCCTTTCCGGTCTCTCTGCACCAGCAATGCCGACGGTCCAGGAGCCTGTAACAGCCGAGTCGGAGACAGCATCTTCTCCGGCTGAAGCAGCCTGAATCACACTCCACGCCTTATGGAGAAGGGCCACCTTCCGCTCTTCCTGGCCCCCATGGCGGGGGTCACGAATTCCATCTTCCGTACCATCTGCAAGGAAAAGGGAGCTGACATCCTGACAACGGAGTTCGTCTCTGCGGACGGCATCATGCACCGGAATGCCCGGACGCGCGGCTATGTGGAGTTCACTCCCCTGGAGCGTCCTATGGGGGTTCAGTTGTTTGGAGGGGACCCAGAAAGGCTCGCTGAAGCCGCACAACAGGTCATCGATTGGGTGAAGCCCGACTTCATCGACATCAATTTCGGCTGTCCCGCAAGCAAGGTGGTCTGTCGCAACGGAGGCTCCGCTCTCTTGCGCGACTGCCCGTTGCTGGAAAAAGTCGCCAATGCCGTCGTGCGTGCCTGCGCTCCACTGCCCGTCACCGCCAAGATCCGTATCGGCTGGGATGCCGCTAGCATTAACGCCGTGCAGACGGCTCAACTCCTGGAGGGGGCAGGAATCCGACGTATAGCCGTCCATGGTCGCACCAAGGCGCAAGGATACTCGGGAGAAGCCGATTGGGAGGTGATCGCCTCTGTCGCCGCTTCTGTTTTAATACCTGTAATTGGCAACGGAGACATCGTTGACGGCGAAACGGCACGCAAGCGAATAAAAGCAGGGGTCTCGGGACTGATGATCGGACGGGCGGCCATGACTAATCCCTGGATTTTCACCGAAGTGAAGGCGGCGCTCGAAGGAATTCCCTACACGGCTCCTTCCTTGGAGATGAGATGGGAACTCGTGCGCCGACATTGCTTCGCAGAAGTGGCATCCAAGAGAGATGAACGCTTCGCGATGCAGGGCATGCGGTCACGCCTCATGGCATACACTAGGGGAATGCCTGCCGCCCGTCCCCTCCGCTCCAGCCTCTCCGGGGTTGGCTCCCTGATGGAACTCGATACCATCATTGCAAGCCATCTCTCGGAAATTCCGGAAGAGGCGGCATCGCTAGAGCATTCTTCGAATATCGTATAGCGGGATCCAGGGAAAATCCCAAAATCCCTAAATCGGCAGGAAAATAGTGAAGGTGGAGCCCTCGCCCGGGCGGCTATCCAGAGCAATCCTCCCTCCGTGTGCCTGGACCACGTTTTTCACAATCGACAAACCCAGCCCGGTGCCGCCCGTCTGACGGGCGCGGTCGCCCCCGACACGGTAAAAACGCTCGAAAATATGGTCCTGATCTTGGAACGGAATGCCGGGTCCTTGATCGCGGAAACTGATGGCGACTTCGAACCCCTCAAGCGATGCGCTGATCACGATGTCGCCATTATCATCTTGCAGCGGAACGCCGTGACGAAGCGCGTTGACCAGGAGATTCGAGAAGGCCTGTTCCATCCTGTATCCGTCAACCTGGACATCAGGAAGTGCCGAGCTGACCTCCAGCAGGACACGAGCACCACGTTCCTTCACTTCACTCTCCAAGTGATCAACCACATTCGAGAGGAGCACTCCCAGGTTCGTCGGAAGAGTCTCGAGACTCCCACCCTTTTCCTCCATGCGGCTGATGGTGAGCAGATCCTCGATCAAATGGTTCAACCGATCGGCGTGGCGGCGCATCACCGTTAGGGATTTACGCGTCATCTCACGACTCAGCCCTCCCTCTTGAAGAGTCTCCAGATAGCCGTTGATGATCGACAGGGGGGTGCGAAACTCATGCGAGACATTGGCCACAAATTCCCTTCTTACAGACTCTAGTTCGCGAAGCCTTGTCACGTCGTGCAGCACCATGAGGCATCCTCCAGGGGACTTCACGTCGGAAGTCTTTAGCGTGTCGGCAGTCACCACCAGATGGCATCGATCGCTTCTTCCAGGAATACCGAGGGTCAACTCGCCTCGTTGCACGTCACCTGTGCTTACGGCACGCTGGGCCACTCCATGGAGTTCATGGCCCATGAAGACTTCGGGCAGCAAGAGGCCCTTCACTTCTCCACGCAGATTGAACATCGTGGTGGCTGCTTTGTTCACCAGGCGAATACGCAGGTCTTCTCCCGTGATGACCACGCCCTCCGTCATACTCTCAAGGATGACTGCGATGCTGAATTCCTCCTCGGCAAGAAGGCTCTTCTGTCGGGCAAGCGTTTCTGCGATGACTCGCAGATCACCGGCTGGCTTCTTGAAAATCCCGGGCAATTCACTCAGGATCACCGGCCTGAAGTCGCCACGGGCTATCCTCCTAAGGATGTCCAACAGTTCCCCCGCCGGGAGCACGATGCCGCAGAAGAACCACCAGAGACAGCAACCGGCCAGCAACAGGCTGGCTCCCCAGACATCAACCCCATGCATCAGATCGACTGGGTGGGCGCCATAAAACGGTAACCTTCACCCCGTATCGTCTCCAAATAGGCAGAATGGAGACCTAGCTTTTCGCGAAGACGGCGCATATGGGTATCGACCGTCCGCGTATCGACTGTGCTGCGGTATCCCCAGACCTCGTGGAGCAGTTCGTCACGTGATTGAATCGCGCCTTCCTTCCCGATGAGCAGTGAGAGCAATCTGAATTCGGTCGAAGTCAGGTCGATCCGCCGCCCGTCAAGCATCACTCTTAATGAACTGCGATCCAGAACAAACGGACCCGCCGTGGCGGCTTCTGAAACAACGGCTGGACGCGCCCTTTTCAGAAGGGATTGGATCCTGAGCAGCAGCTCCCTCGGACTGAAGGGCTTTGGCAGATAATCATCGGCTCCCAGCTCAAGCCCCTTGATCCGGCTATCCGCCTCTCCCTTGGCGCTCAGGATCAGCAGCGGAATATCTGCCGTTCGATCATTCGCTTTTAATTTCCTGGCAACCTCGAATCCGTTGAGCCGGGGGAGCATGATGTCCAGAATGATCGCATCCGGACACTCCTCTGCCGCCAAAGCCAACCCCTTCACGCCATCAGAAGCCACAATGACCCGCAGCTTGGCTTTTTTCAGATGATATCGGATCAGATCGGATACATCCTCTTCATCTTCAATAACAAGTATTGTCTCGGACATGGTGTGGGTGGTGGTGAAATCCCGTGCTCCCCGTAGGAGCTACCCGAGTGGCGTCATGGTGGCAAGCGCCTCTTTGGGGTGTGGGAACGCGTCAAAAGCCCATGAAGACAAAAATCGGGCCGCCTGATTCGTCCCGGAAAAACCATGAAACCGGAACGAGGCGGCCCGCCCTAAATGTAAACCTGTATATTTTGACATCCGCCCCAGGCATTCGTTCAAAGATTTTATCGTTCCTTTGATTTTTTTGTTATTCTGCTATCCTTGAACAGTCACGACCCCTAGCCGACTTCTCTTTTAAGATCATGAAAACTATCGGCGTATTGACATCGGGCGGAGACGCCCCCGGAATGAATCCCGCGATTCGTGCGGTAGCGCGAACCGCTGCCCAACAAAACTGCAGTGTAGTTGGCATCAATAACGGTTATGATGGGATTTTCGACGGGAATATCGAGGAGCTCGGCCACCGTAGCCTAGCCTCCATCATCGACCGCGGCGGGACAATCCTTCAGTCAAGCCGTTGCAAACGGATGTACAGCCCCGAGGGGGTGGATGCTGCACGGGTACGTCTCACCGAGCTCGGCATCCACGGCCTGATCGTCATCGGAGGGGATGGATCACTAACCGGAGCCCGCGAACTTGCACGACGGGGTGTGCCCGTGGTGGGGATTCCCGCCAGCATCGACAACGACCTCTCCGGCACGGAAATGGCTATTGGCGTCGACACGGCTACCAACACGATCATGCAGTTGGTCGACCGAATTCGCGACACGGCCCGATCCCACCGTCGCTGCTTCCTCATCGAGGTGATGGGTCGCAATTCAGGCTACCTCGCCCTCACCACAGCGATCAGCTCGGGTGCCACGATCGCAGTCATTCCCGAATTCCGCTACAACATGGATAAAATAGTCTCCATGCTTCACAAGCGTTATCAAGAGGATCGGGGCAATTCCATTGTCATGCTTGCTGAGGGCGTCTGTGGCGCAGCAACCTTCATGGAGCGCATGCAGGAGACCGTTCCTGGAGGGGAATTTGAGCAGGAAATCCGCATCACCGTCCTAGGTCATGTGCAGCGGGGGGGCATCCCGAGCCACTTTGACCGCATGCTCGGGGCACGATTCGGCGAACTGGCGGTCATGGGACTACTCCAGCAGGAGACGGGATGCATGACGGCGCTAGCAAAGGGGTGTACCACGCTGATCGACCTCGATCAGGTAATCGGAAAGAAAAAACATCCAAACCCAGAACTGCTCCGCCTTGCAAGAAATCTGAAGGTCGAGTTCGGCGATACTGTCGAACTCTGATACCCAAACATCCCATCCCCTGCGCTAGCCGGTTTGCCACTATGGAATCCCTCCTGACTCTCCCCCTCGGCGATTATCGCGTCGTTGAGCTGACCCTCCGACTCACTGTCTCGCTCATCGTCATTTTAATGTGCAGTTCTTTCTTTGCCTGCGAAGCCCTTCGGCAACTTACATTTTTATCAAATTAGGTAAGAAAAGGGTTTGCAACTAATCGCCCGACGACAGTTCATTCATTTACCTAACCAATGACACGACTTATCAATTAACAAACCTTAGGACATTTTCAGCATAAGTGAAACGCCTAGACGTCGCTTCAGTATATAAGATTCACTGATTTTCGGCCAGAAGATATAATAGGCCTATCATAACCTAACCTTCCAGGGCGGTAGCCCTGGTCTAGTGGTTATGGGAGGAGACTCACGTTCCAAAGG
>CAIOJL010000098.1 GCA_903858595.1 uncultured Spartobacteria bacterium
AACGAACCGAGGTCTTGAGCCCGCTGAAGCTGAAATCGAGATTCCCTTTTTCCATCAGCGCCTTGGGAAATTCATGGCGATCGGGATTCCCGAGTTCCGCCAGACGATCAATCTCAATCCCGCCCGGGTAGGGAAGTCCGAGTAGCTTTGCCGTTTTGTCAAAGGCCTCACCTGCCGCATCATCCAGGGTCCTGCCCAGTACGGTATAGTCACCGGCAGATTTGACACGGGTCAGTTGCGTGTGGCCGCCGCTCACCAGCAGGGCGAGATGATCCGGGATCTCCCCGGCTCCAAGAAAGGGAGAGAGCAGGTGTCCTTCCAGATGATTGAGAGCAAGGTAGGGAATGCCAAGGCTCAGAGCGAAACCCTTCGCGTAGGAGGCTCCGACAAGCAATGCGGGAGCAAGGCCCGGTCCCGAGGTGGCCACGATGGCCCCCAGTTCCGTTGCTAGAACACCGGCCTCATCCAGCGCACGTCGGACCAGGGGATCGACCGCCAGAAGATGATTGCGAGAGGCCACCTCAGGCACAACACCGCCAAAGCGTGCATGCTCCTCGGCTTGCGAAGCGATGAGGCTGGAGAGGATGATGCCGGGTGCCCTCAAGACTGCGACGGCCGTCTCATCGCATGAGGACTCGATCGCAAGGATGGGCGACTGCGGATCAAAGGACTTCATGGGGTGGTGTCATGGAGCAGCATTTCATTCCAGGTAGAAAGCAGCAATCCGGGATCGGTTGACATCAGGCGTTCCTGTTCCCCGAGATGACGCAGCAAGACGGCGGCCAGCTTATTCCGATCCATCGGCTCCCCCTTGTCCTTTCCATTACCATTACCATTAGCCATCGCCACCGAGCAGGCACGATCCTGGAGTTCTTCGGGGAAGTCCTCACGGGAATGATTCACATTCAGTCCAATCCCGACTACAGCGAAGGGATCTCTGCCAATGCGGGTTTCAACCAAGATGCCTGCTACCTTTTGTCCATTGATCAGGACATCGTTGGGAGACTTGATGGCGCATCCGGAAATGCCAAGGCCCCGGATTGTCTCCACAAGGGCGACTGCCGCGAACGCCGATAGTAAGGGAATCGTGGCATCATCGATAGGAAGGCGCAGCAGCAAAGAAAACCAGAGTCCCAGTCCAGGAGCCGAGGACCAGGGACGGCGGAACTGTCCGCGTCCTGCCGTCTGACTCTCTGCAAAGAGAAGCGTGCCCGGTGGAGCTTTTTCCTCGCCCATCCGGAGCAGATTATCGTTGCTGGAGGTCGTTTCAGATAGGACCTGAACCAGAACTTGCCAAGGGGAAGCAGCCGTGAGGGAGGCGCTATCCAAGGGAACGAAAGGCAAGGGGTCAGAAAGCATGCCCGAGTTCCAACGAGAGATCGGCATTGGGAGCCGAATGGGTGAGAGCTCCCACGGAGATCCGATCCACGCCCGTATCGGCAATCGCCCTTAGTGTCTCCAAAGTGATGCCGCCGCTGGCCTCGAGAAGCACGCCGGGGGAGAGGTTATTTCGCAGGGCTACGGCCTTTCGCATCATGCCTGGATCCATGTTATCGAGCAGGATCACATCGATCTCCTTCATGGCAAGTAGGCTCTCCGTTTGCTCCAATGTGTCGGCCTCGATCTCGATCGGAAGGCCGGGATGCTCGCCGCGAAGTTTGGAGATGACTCCGGGCAGCGCTTCCGTAGAGCCGAGTGCAGCCAGATGGTTGTCCTTTACCAGCACGGCATCGTACAGGCCCATCCTGTGATTGGTGCAACCGCCGGCCTTAACGGCCTGCTTCTCGAGTAGACGCCAGCCGGGTGTCGTCTTCCGGGTGTCGAGAAGGATCGCCTTACTTTCTTTCACCACATCGGCATAGCATCTGGAAAGCGTCGCCACACCGCAGAGTCGCCCCAGGAAATTCAGGGCCGTCCGTTCTCCTGACAGGATTGAGCGGGTGGAGCCCTTCAACTCCATCAGAGAATCTCCTTTGGCCAACCGGTCCCCCTCGGCGCAGCAAA
>CAIOJL010000099.1 GCA_903858595.1 uncultured Spartobacteria bacterium
GAAATTGCCGAACCACCCAAGGTGACAACTGAACCACCCTTCAGTGCGTAGGGCAATCCAGGGCCAACTCCAGAGGCATTGATATTGAGTGTGCTAAGAAACACGGCGGAAGCATCGTTTGTGGATCCAACCGGCCAAACCGAGGTGTTTGCAGGAAGTCCCTTAACGGATATACAGTTTGAAAAGGTGGTTTTTGAGCAGTAGTTGGACACTAGGGCGTCCTGCCAATTACCGACACTATTGCTCAAATCACCCGGGAATGCACCTGTGCCACCAGATCCCTGGAGGTCCAGATTGGCGCTCTGTGTGAGAATATAAAGCTGACGGTAATTGCTGGTGGTCTGCGTGATCTGTCCCTTCACAAGGGCTCCAGTGATAGCGGGCAACGCCAAGGAGGCGAGCACCGCGATGATCGAGATGACGACCAGAAGTTCAATGAGGGTGAAGGCGGCAAATTTGCTGCGGAGGGCTTTCATGGGTTTGTTGTTTTGGTTGGTGATGGTTGTTTTGGTGGGATTTCCAGCTGTCGCAACATCTATCCGCCCGAGCAAATCGTCAAGTGCTGTTTTTGTCTTTCCGACACTTGGAAATCAGGAACCCGGGAAACACTTTAGGGAACTTTCAGAATTAAGATGGCCAGAGGAGGAAGATCGAGCTTGATGGAGTGATTCCGTCCATGGGCTCCGACCTCGCTGGATGTAATGTTATCCATATGCATACATCCGCTACCTCCAAATTCTTCGGCGTCTGAATTCAGCACCTGCGCATAGGTTCCCGTAGCGTGGACACCTATATGATAGCCACGCCGCACAACGGGGGTGGCGTTGACGACTATCAGCAGGTCATTCCCAACACCCACGGGGGCTTTGCGTAGGAAGGACCAGACCGTATTCTCCGCATCATGGAAGTCGATCCACTCAAATCCCTCGGGACGGTCATCGAGCAGTGCTAGAGCCGGTTCGCTTCGGTATACCTCGTTAAGGCGCTTCACCAGGCGCTGCATTCCGGCATGAGGCTGATGCTCCAGCAGGTGCCAGTCGATGCTTTGGTCGTGATCCCACTCGCGCCACTGGGCGATCTCGCAGCCTTGGAAAAGAAGTTTTTTTCCGGGATGAGTCCACATCCAGCTCAGGAACATCCGCAGGTTCGCCGCCTTCTGCCAGTCATCCTCCGGCATTTTGTTCATCAAGGATCCCTTGCCGTGCACGACCTCGTCATGGCTCAGCACCAGCATGAAGTGCTCATGGTAGGCATAGAGCATCGAGAAGGTGATCTCTCCCTGATGATGCTTCCGGTGGATCGGCGGACGAGCGATGTAGCGGAGCGAATCATTCATCCAACCCATGTTCCACTTAAATCCGAAGCCCAGCCCTCCCTCGTAGACGGGCTTCGAAACACCAGGCCACGCCGTCGATTCCTCTGCTATCGTCATGACGCCCGGATGGCGGGCGTAGCAGGCGGTGTTGAATGCTTTCAGGAATTCGATAGCTTCAAGATTCTCCCTACCTCCAAAGCGGTTCGGGACCCACTCCCCAGCCTTGCGCGAGTAGTCGAGGTAAAGCATGGAGGCCACGGCATCCACGCGAAGACCGTCTATATGGTACTGGTCCAGCCAGAAGAGGGCATTGGAGATCAGGAAATTCCGGACTTCGTTGCGGCCGTAGTTGAAGATCAGAGTCCCCCAGTCTCGGTGCTCACCGAGACGCGGATCCTCGTGCTCGTAGAGTGCCGTGCCGTCGAATCGGGCGAGACCATGCGCATCCTTAGGGAAGTGCCCGGGCACCCAGTCGAGGATCACCCCGATACCCGCCTGATGGAGCGCGTCGATAAGATGACGAAACTCATCCGGCGATCCGAACCGGCTGCTCGGGGCAAAGAAGTTGACCACCTGGTAGCCCCACGATCCGTCGAACGGATGCTCCATGACTGGCAGCAGCTCCACATGGGTGAAGCCCATCTCCTTCACATAGGTGACGAGCTCCACGGAAAGCTCCAGATAACTCAGCGGGCGATCCTGCTCCTCGGGACGCCTCCGCCATGATCCGAGATGGACTTCATAGACCGACATCGGCTCCGCATAGGCATTCCTCCGGGCCCTCTGCTCCATCCAGTTTTGATCCCTCCATGCATATCGCTCAAGATTAGTCACCATGCATGCCGTGCGAAGATCATGCTGTGCGAAGAATCCATAGGGATCCGTCTTCAGAAAGATATCCCCATGCGGGCCGCGAATCTCGAATTTGTAATGCTCTCCCTCGGCAACTCCGGGAATGAAAATCTCCCAGACACCGGATCTTCCCAAACGCCTCATCATGTGGCGGCGACCATCCCATCCGTTGAAATCTCCGACGACGCTGATCCGCTGCGCATTGGGGGCCCAGACCGCGAAAGAGGTTCCCGTAATCCCATCGACGTTCCGCGGATGCGCCCCCAGAACTTTGTAGGCCTCCAGATGTTCCCCCTGCCCAAGCAGATAGAGATCCAACTCCCCGAGCGTCGGGGCAAACGCATACGCATCGCTGGAGCTGAATGCTGAGCCGTCTGCCAAGGTCACCTCAAGGGTGTAGTCAGCCCCTCCGGAGGGAAGGGCCAGGGTTGTATCGGCCTCGAACAATCCCTCCGCATGTACCTTCGTGAGAGCGAGCTTCTCCCCATTGGAAAAACTCAGCGTAATATTGGAAGCTCCCGGATAAAACACACGGGCAATGCTTCCCCCCTCACCCTCACCCGACTGGATCTTGCGAACGCCGAGAATACGATGGGGATCGCAATGGCGGCATTCCAGTAGCGGATGGAGATCCTCTGGAGAGAGAAGCATGGAGACCAAGACTGAGTCAGAAGCGGAAGCGCAGGGGGAAATGCTCTTGTTCATCGATCCCAGCATGAGGCCCAATCAGCGAGACGACAAGGTCATCCGCACCAGCATGCGTCGACAGAGATGGATCAGATGGCTTCGAACCGACTCAGCGTACGGAAAATTTCGTAGCGCTCGGCGATGTCTGCCTTCGTTACCGTCCTCAATCGATCCATGCTGAAGGACTGGACATTAAAGCTCGCAAGCACGCTTCCTTCCACAACAGCTTGGCGAAGATACTCGAATGGGATGTCTTTTTTCTCACTCAGTTCGTCATCGCTGAGATGGCGACTGGCCAGATAACCAGCCAGACCACCGGCAAAACAATCCCCGGCACCGGTCGGATCATGAATATCCTCGAGGGGATAGGCGGGGCAGCTGAAGAACTGACCATTGCCGAAGAGCAGGCAACCATGCTCTCCTTTCTTGATGGCCACAATCGAGGGGCCCATTTCGCGGATACGGCGACCCGCCTTGATCAGGCTGGTCTCACCGGTCAGTTCACGCGCTTCTCCATCATTCAGGATCAGCATGTCGACGCGGGCGATCAGGCGCACCAATTCCTCCTTCGCAATGTTGATCCAGAGATCCATCGTATCAGCGATGACGAAATGGGGACGGATTAACTGATCGAGCACATGGTGTTGGAGTGCCGGGGCGATATTGCCCAGCAGGACCATCCGAGCCGAACGGTATGACTCGGGCAGGTCGGGGGTGAAGTTCTCGAAGACATTCAGCTCGACCGAGCGGGTCTCGCGTTGATTCATGTCCCACATGTATTCCCCGGACCAGCGAAAGGTCTTTCCGGGAACAACCTGAAGCCCCGTGAGATCAATGTTGCGACTCTTGAAAAACTCGATGTTTTCCTTCGGAAAATCATCCCCCACAATTCCCACAAGATTTACCGGGGAAAAGAAACTGGCTGCCACAGCAGCATAGGAGGCGGAACCGCCGAGTATATCGGCGCGTTCCTCGAGCGGTGTTTTGACGGTATCGAGTGCGATGGAACCAAGGACGAGCAGGGACATAGAAAAAGATGT
Source organism: uncultured Spartobacteria bacterium (assembly GCA_903858595.1). Taxonomy (GTDB): domain Bacteria; phylum Verrucomicrobiota; class Verrucomicrobiia; order Chthoniobacterales; family UBA6821; genus UBA6821. The sequence goes on from CAIOJL010000099.1 coordinate 3,895, forward strand.
TTAGGCTGAAGGCTGAAGGCTGAAGGAATGCAAAGGTTTTTACTTGCCGGCGGCTGCTTTCTTGGCCCCAAGCTTGGAGCACCAGAGGACGATCGGCGAGGCAACGAAGACCGAGGAATAGGTTCCGACCAGAATGCCGATCAGGATGGCGAAGGCGAAGTCCTTGAGTACCGCGCCACCGAAGAAGAAGAGAGTGGCCACGGAGAGTAGCGTCATGCCGCCGGTAAGGATCGTACGACCGAGCGTCTCGTTGATGCTGCGATTCATCAGAGCCTCAACACTTCCACTAGTACGGTTGCGGAGTCCCTCACGAATACGGTCATAGACGACGATCGTGTCGTTGATCGAATAGCCGGCAATAGTCAGGATTGCACCCACCATCACGAGCGAGAGTTCGCCGCCCGTGAGGGAGAAGACGCCAACCGTGATGATCACATCGTGAAGGAGCGCCACAAGGGCACCCACCGCGAAGGAGAACTCGAAGCGAAGCGTCACATAAATCAGAATGCCAACCATGCCGAGGCCGAGCGCAAGGAGTGCCTTCTTGGCAAATTCGAGACCGATCTGGGCGCCGACTTTTTCCTGTTGGGCGGCAACGATCTTCCGGTCCGTGAAGCTGGCCTTCAACTTGTCGAAGATCCGACTAGATGTGTCCTCAGCACTCCGAATGGCAATCATCTGCTGAGTACCGGCCTGTTCCAACTGGATGGTTTCTTCAGTAAGGTGAAGGGGCTCAAGCGCACCACGAACCTCGTTCACGGTTAGTGCCGGTTTGGAGTCGAGGACAAGGAGATCCCCTCCCCGGAAATCAATCCCGAAGTTATTGGCCCCGCGCACCGCAAAGAAGGCAATTGATCCACCGATCAGGATGACGGAGATGAAGACGGCGATGACCCGCTTGCCCAGGAAGTTGAACTGATGGCTTGGCGCCAGGTTGGCCATCGTGAGGCGCTTCAACCCAGCATACTTCATCATCCAACGGAATGCGGTACGCGTGAAGAGGATCGCCGAGAAGAGCGAGGCGACGATACCAAGCATCAGTGTGACGGAGAATCCGCGCACAGGTCCGGTGGCCTGCCAGAAGAGAATGCCTGCCGTTATCAGCGTCGTGGCATTTGCGTCGAAGATGGCGCTGAAGGCCTTGTTGTAGGCTCCGTCGAGGGCCGCTCCGAGCGATTTGCCCGCTCCGAGTTCCTCGCGCAGGCGCTCATAGAGCAGCACGTTCGCATCCACGGCGAGGCCGATAGTCAGAATGATACCGGCGATGCCGGGAAGGGTCAGGACGAAATGGAACATCGCCATCATTCCGAAGAGCAGGATGACATTGATCCAGAGCCCGATGAGGGCTACGGATCCGGCAAGTCGGTAGTAAAAGAGAACAAAAAGCATCACAAGGGCGAGGCCCCCGATACCCGAGACAATGCCGCTGCGGATCGAGTCTTGTCCGAGTGTAGGGGAGACACTGCGGGTCTCCTCGATCGTCACGGGGGTACGGAGAGGGTTCTCCAGGACACTGGCCAGCTCGCGTGCCTCCTTTTCCTTGAAGTTTCCGGTGATCTGAGCCTGACCTCCGGCAATTGGATTCTTCACCGAGGGGGCACTCTGGATTTTACCATCCAGCAGGATGGCAAGCCGTCCTTGATGAGGAGCCAGTTGCTGAGTCAGTTCAAAGAAGGTCTTGGCGCCCTCGCCGTCGAGATTGAGAGTGACCCCGTAACCTTGCTGATCAAAAAAAGCAAAAGCTTTGGTGACGTGCTCGCCGGTCAGATCAGCCTCTTTCTTGACGAGCAAGCGCTCGGTGATCTCCTTGCCTTGGTAGTTCTGAGTGTGCTCCTTGATAAGGAATCCCGGAGGCAGGATCGCCTCCCCCTTGTCGATCTGGGCGATAAGTGCAACGGAATTGGGATGGACTTCCGCAAACTCAAGCTTCGCCACCTGCTGGAGCTGCTCCTTGGTGGACTGAATCTGCCCGGGGTCGAGGCCTGGGATCTGCACGAGAATCCTGCTGGAGCCCTGCGGAGCGATCACAGGCTCGCTGACGCCGAACTTGTCGACACGCTTGCGGATCACTTCGACTGCCTGTTGGAGCATATCGGCCGAGATCGGCTGGTCGTTCTGTGGAACTAACTGCAGGAGGAAGGAGGTGCCGCCGCGCAGGTCGAGCCCAAGATGAATCTTCTTTGCGGGAGGAGTCGCTGAATCGAGACAGAAGAGCAGAAGTAAGATCGTCAGGATGGCACCCAGCCAACGCTTCTTTCCGTCAGTCTCCGTGGAAAAGTACCAGGCAAAGAGACCTAGAATCAGCAGTCCGAAGAAAAAGGTGAGCAGTGGCGTCATTTGGAGTGGTGGCGTCGGGGCGTAGAGACTTCAGGGTGTCTTGTGTACTGTCAGCGAAGATCGCGTAAAATCGCGGAGATTATTAGGATGCCGGGGTCTCCGTTATTTCCTCGGAGGAGCGGTCTAGAACTGTGGCAACGGCAGCCTTGTCGATCTCGATCTTCACATTGTCGGCGACCTTCAGCAGGACAGTGCGCTCTTTTACGTTGGAGATCATGCCATGAATTCCTGAGCTGGTGACCACCTTGTCTCCCGTCTTGATCGATTCGATCAGCTTCTGCTGCTCCTTGCGCTGCTTCTGCTGGGGGCGGATCAGAAGGAAGTAGAAGATGACACCGATGAAGATCAGCGGTGCGAACTGGGTGATGGGATTAGGAGCCGGCGCTCCAGCGGTGGAGGCGGCATCGAGGATTAAAAGGGCTGTTGCGGAAAAAACCATAGCCTCTTTTGGTAACCTAGGAGTGCCCTCAAGAGCAAGGACTCAAAAGAGAGATTCACGGGGAA
>CAIOJL010000100.1 GCA_903858595.1 uncultured Spartobacteria bacterium
ACCCCTTGTTCCGAAAGAGTGGCAATCTCGCCTCCCCAACAACAGCTCACCCTACACCTCGACGATCGTCTTCCTGGTCCGTAAGGGCAATCCTAAGAACATTAAGGACTGGGATGATCTCCTGCGGAAAGATATCTCCATAGTGACTCCTAACCCCAAGTCGAGCGGTGGAGCACGCTGGAACTACCTCGCCGCATGGTCTTATACCAAGAAACAATTCGGTGCGGACGAGCAGAAGATCCGCGACTTCCTAGGCAAGATCTACAAAAACGCTCAGAAGAATGGCCTGCCCGCAGGCGCCCGAGCCGCCACCATCAACTTCACCGAGCGGAAGCTGGGAGACGTGGCGATCTCCTGGGAGAACGAGGCCCTCATGATAAGGAAACTCCATCCGAACGACTATGAGATCGTGATACCATCTGTCAGCATCCTGGCGGAGCCACCCGTGACGGTCGTTGATGGCAACGTCGATCGTCACAACACCCGCAAGGAGGCGGATGCTTACCTCGAATACCTTTACAGCCCTGAGGGACAGGAAATCATCGGGAGTAATTTCTACCGCCCCATCGATTCCGCAGCGAAGGCCAAGTATGCCGATAAATTCCAGGCTCTGGAGATGACAAGCATCGCCGACTTCGGGGGATGGGGAACCGCCCAGAAGACCCACTTCTCGGACGGCGGAGTCTTCGACCAGATCATCAAAGGGCTCAATAAATAGTCCCGCACGCGCATGATGATCGCTCCCGTTGCCAACACGGCCACATCCAGTGGGTTATCACCGCTCGTAAGCCGCACGGAGTCCATCTTCAGGTACGGCGAACAACTGGCAGCTCGCAGTAGATTCCTGGAATCCCGTCATGTCCAGGACGCGCCCGAGGGCCGTCGCCTCATGCGCTATCGCTGGAGCGATCCTTCGTCACCGTCATTCTACCGGGTGGGGATCTTTGCAGGAATCCACGGCGACGAGCAGTCGGGCGTGATCGCGGCCATCCAACTGCTCCACGAACTGGAGAAAAGCCCGTACCTCGCGGAGTTCTACGAACTCTTTATCTACCCGGTCTGCAATCCCTGGGGATTTGAATCGGGAACACGTGAGGGGGAATCAGGCAAGGATCTCAACCGCTGCTTCTGGCCAAAAAAACAGGAAGCCGAGGAACCCGAGGTGCGGCTCCTAGAACAGGATCTTCGGGCAAGAGAGTTCGACGGCATCATCTCCCTGCACACCGACGACACCAGCGAGGGGATCTACGGCTATGTGAACGGAAATACGCTCACCCGCCATCTGCTCGAACCAGCCCTGCAAGCTGCTTCGTCCGTACTACCGCGCGATATTCGTCCGGAAATCGACACCCACCAGGCCAGTGACTCGATGATCTTCGGCGGCTATCAGGGCATCCTCGGCGCACCGCAGGAGCAGCATCCGCAGCCGTTCTCCATCGTTTTTGAAACCCCTCACCACGCTCCGTTGGGGAAGCAGGTCGAGGCTCATCTGGTCGCCATAAAGCAGATCCTCTCACTCTTTCGAACCATTAGCTCCGAGGGTAGGGATATCTAAACCGTCCCTCTTGATTAACCCTATCCAAATGAGCAAAAAGCACCATATCCTGCCGGGATTCCACCTCAGCCTCGGGTGGACCGTGACATGGCTTTCCTTGATCGTGCTGGTGCCGCTTGCGGCGCTGATCGGCAAGACCCTCTCGGGAGGTTGGCACCACTTCTGGGAGACCGTGACCGATCCTCAGGTTGTCGCCACCTACCGTATCAGCTTCGGACTCTCGCTGATCGCGGCTCTTATCAACGGGCTCTTCGGATTTCTGGCAGCATGGATCTTTGCCCGCTATGAATTTCCTGGTCGCAAGGTTCTGGAGGCTGCGACGGATCTTCCCTTCGCCCTCCCCACGGCCGTGGCCGGCATCGCTCTCACCGCCCTCTATTCTCCTAATGAATGGATCGGAAAAATCCTCGCTCCCCTCGGCATCCATGTCGCCTTTACACCGCTCGGTGTCCTCATAGCGATGACCTTCATCGGCTTCCCTTTCGTGGTGCGTGCCGTGCAACCCGTCATCACAGAGCTCTCCGCCGACGTGGAGGAAGCCGCGGCCTGCCTGGGAGCTACCCGCTGGCAGACAATCCGTCATGTGGTTCTTCCCCCACTCTTCCCCGCGCTGCTTACAGGCGTGATCATGGCCTACGGCCGTGCAGTGGGGGAATACGGATCCATCGTCTTCATCTCGGGGAATATTCCGTTCAAGACCGAGATCACCCCCCTCATGATCGTCTCCAAGCTTGAGCAGTATGATTACACAGGTGCAGCCGCGATCGGATTCACCATGCTGCTCGCCTCGCTAGTGGTCGTCCTGATCGGAAATAAGCTCCAGTCCTGGGGCAACCGCTTCCGGAACCACTCCTAAGCCTTACTCCCCCTGACACCCCTACAAGATGGCCAGCTTCATCGATTTTCGAAATCCCCCCGGCAGTGACAACAGGGCAGACCGTCTGATCCGGGCTACCTCCGAACCCCTCTGGATGCGACGCCTGCTGATCGGCATTGTCCTCGTCTTCTTCACACTCTTCCTGGCGCGTCCCTTGATCGTGGTTTTTCAAGGAGCCCTCGCCAAGGGACTCGGAACCTTCCTGAGTGCCTTTACCGACTGCGATATCCTCCATTCAGTCCAGATCACCCTGCTTGTGGCCGTGATCGCAGTGCCGGCCAATGCGGTCTTCGGAATCACAGCCGCATGGGCCATCACACGGTTCCGGTTTTGGGGACGAGCGCTTCTGCTTGCCCTCATCGATCTGCCTCTCTGGGTCTCCCCAGTCATCGGCGGACTGATCTATGTACTGCTCTGCGGACGACGCGGCTATCTGGGGCCCTGGCTACAGTCCCATGACATCAGGATCATCTTCGCGCTACCAGGTATGGTGCTTGCGACCACCTTTGTGACCTTCCCCTTCGTGGCACGCAGTTTGATACCGCTTATGGAGGCGCAGGGTTGTGAGGAGGAAGAGGCAGCCCTCACACTCGGAGCCGGAGGATTTGAAATCCTGCGACGCATCACACTTCCAAAAATCCGTTGGGGATTCTTCTACGGACTCATCCTCTGCAACGCACGTGCCATGGGAGAGTTCGGAGCCGTCAGCGTTGTCTCAGCCAAGATCAGCGGCATGACCAACACCATGCCCCTGGAGATCGAACGCCTCTACAACGACTACCTCTTCGCCTCGGCATTTGCCGTCGCTTCCGCACTCTCGCTTCTGGCCCTTATCACCCTGAGCCTCAAGACCCTCGCCGAATGGGAGAACAAGAGGCAGTTCGAAGCGGGCCAGCGCTCATTGCTCGAACCCACGATTGAAACCCTCCATCCATAACCGGACACCGAGGTCTTCTTCCCCATCACCTATCACCTAGTCCCCATTACCCAACTTTCCGATGAGCATCGAAATCACCTCACTCACCAAGAGCTTCGGAGCCTTTCCCGCAGTCAACGATGTCAGCCTGAAGATCGAGACCGGTGAAATGGTCGCCTTCCTTGGTCCCAGCGGTTCGGGGAAAACTACCCTGCTTCGCCTCATCGCCGGACTCGAGTTTGCGGACAAGGGGGAGATCTTCTTCGAGGGGGAGAACGTGACCATGAAGAGCGCCAACGAACGGAAAGCCGGATTCGTCTTCCAGAGCTATGCCCTCTTCAACCACATGACCATTTTCGAGAACATCGCCTTCGGTCTTCGTGTGGCCCCGCGCGGCAAACGCCTCTCCAGGGAGAAGATACGCGAGCGCGTGAACTCGCTGCTCGAGACGATCCAGCTTCCCGGCCTGGCCAACCGCTTCCCCGCGCAACTCTCGGGAGGGCAGCGCCAACGCGTGGCCTTTGCAAGGGCACTTGCGGTCGAACCAAAGGTCCTGCTCCTCGATGAACCATTCGGTGCGCTCAACGCCAAAGTCCGCAGGGAACTCCGCCGCTGGCTGGCCGAGTTTCACCAGAAAACCCACCTCACGAGCCTCTTCGTCACCCACGACCAGGAGGAGGCC
>CAIOJL010000101.1 GCA_903858595.1 uncultured Spartobacteria bacterium
GTGCTGAGCATTTCGTATTCGCGATCGGAATCATCGCTCGAATAGACGATCGGACAGAGGAAGCCCTCGACATTCTCCTGGAGCTCGTAGAGAGCGGCTTCGAGATCTTCTTGGGAGAGAGGGCCGTAGAGCCCTCCCCATTCTTCCGCCTTGCGGTCCAGAGCACTGGTGAACTGATCCGGCGTAATGAAGGCGCTGATGAGAGAGGGTTTGGTCATGTCGTACTCATCGGACATGACAATGATCTCAGGGATCGTGAGGTCCCCCACGATGATGGCAAGCTGGTCGTCACCGTAGTCGTTGCCGATCGTGGTGAGTTGCTTCTCGGCGGCGCCTGCTCCCTGCTGGAGGGCTTCGCGGACGGCAAGGGTGTGAGGGTTATTCTGCGTTGTCATCGTCTTTGTCTTCTTTGTCGTCTTGTTCTTCTATTTCGTCTTTGGATACCACGGTTGAGGCCCAGGATTGCTCGGGACTATGGAGAAGGGTGAGTTGAATCGTGATCCAGAGCAGCTCGGGGTAGGAATCCTTGAGCCAGAGGGCTTCTTTCTGGGCCTCGGCCGAGATTTGCAGGATGCCGGCGGCACGGATCCTTTCGATCGCATTCTCAGCGGAGGTGGAGGGCACGGCGAGACGCTTGATGAATCTCAGATCGGTTGTCTTGATCGCTGCATAGAACGCGGCTCCTAGATAAGCGTGCAAGAGGGGATCCTCCGGGTTCACGACAATCTGGCGGACGATGTCCTGGATGGAGACCCTCAACTGGGAGGAAAACTCCGCGAGTTTCGCGAGAGCCTCCTTGTCGGTCGTGGCGCGGGTGAAGTGTCCGGAGATGATCTCCTTGTATTCTCGAATGGTCTTGGCGTTCATGCGTTGCAGAATTGGTGGGCTAGCTGTGAAGAGAGTTTTTTCAAGTCCTGAACCGGGCGCCGCTTGAGCGATGCGTCGTACTCCATGCGCTTGGCGGGATCCGAGAGTGCCGAGTAGGCTTTCTGTATGGCGTCGAAAAGGTGCGGGTCCCCACCCTTGTCGGGGTGATGCTGCATGGCCAGCTTGCGGAACGCAGACTTGATCTCATCGGCAGATGAATCGAGCGAAACATTAAGGGCCTGGTAATGAGTCATGAGAAAAGAAGCGGATCGGAGAGAGTGACGAAGAAGAGTGTGTAGGAGATTTCGCATCAGGTGATCAACCAATGCGAGTGCTGGATTCTAAAGCAGCAGAACGCCAGTAACAACAACTCTCCTCCTGCCTGAGAAAAGGTTTTTTAAAGATTCTTGCAGTGCACCCCCTTCGCCGAGCTCGCGGCGGCACGAGTAGGCATCCTCACCGAAGCTCGGTTATGCAATAAAGCCTTTTTGATGCTAGGGTACTGCTACTGGAGTCAGGCTTCGGCCTGGAAACTTTTATGAACCGACTGGTAAGTTGTATTCTCAGTAAGCGCCCCATCTGATGCCATGAAAGTTGTTCTTGTTCATGGGTTTCAGGATAACGGGACCGTGATGGGAAAACTGGCGAGTCATCTCGCCGAGCAGGGACACGAGTGTCTCGTTCCCACGCTGGATCCCCATGATGCCAGGGACGGTCTCCCCATGATGGCCTTGCAGTTACATGGGCTACTGGAAGAGCAGTTGGCCAGCGGAGAACGCTTCGCACTTGTGGGATTCAGCATGGGCGCCTTGATCGCCCGCTATTATCTCCAGGAACTAGGGGGACATCAGAGGGCGGATGCATTTTTTTCGATCAGCGGACCGCATGAGGGAACCTGGGCTGCCTATCTTCACTCGAGTGAGGGAGTGAATCAAATGCGCCCAGGGAGCACTTTCTTACATGATCTAAAAACTTCCTCCCAGCTATTGGAGTCGCTGCCTATTACCAGCTATTGGACGCCCTTCGACCTTATTGTCATTCCAGCTGAGAGTAGCCGCTGGTCAATGGGCGAGGAGGTGTGCATCCCCACCATGCTCCACCACTGGATGATCTCGGATAGTCGCCTGATGAAAGATATCTCAAGTCGACTCAATAAGATCGCCTCGAAATGAATTCCAAGAGGCCTTGAGAAGGCCCTGCAAATTGGAAAGAGATCACCCGAATCCGGGCAGTTTCTTTGCCGAGGCAATTTCCTGTGCATAGGTCTCCGAGGCATTGTCGCCCATGAAGTCCACCGCGTCGCGAGTCCGGGAGTAGAGACCGAACCTGGGCGCGTAAGACCCCCACTCGTAGTTATCCATGAGTGACCAGTAGAAGTAGCCGATGAGAGGCCAGCCCTTGGACTTCAATTCCTTCACCACCGCGATGTGACTGCGCAAAAAATCACTCCTTAGAAGATTATCCCTCCTGCCGTAGTGACGGCGCGGGTCAGAGCGATAGGCGATGCCGTTCTCCGCGATCATGATCGGCAGATTGAAGGGCTCCAGGATACTGACGAAGAATGTCAGCCCCTCGGGCAGCAGTCGCCAGTCCCACCATTTGTTGGTGATGCTCTCGAGAAGTCGTTCATGGAACGGAGGAGGTATCGGCACATGCTGATGACGGTGCTTGTGAAACAGATCGTTCCACCGGGGCCAGCGGAGCGCATGAGCGATGAACGGGTCGTAATAGTCGAAGGCGACATAATCGAGCGGTGCTTGATCGGCCTCTGCAGGGTCATAGAGGACGTCCAGGAGTTGCTTCCAGGCAGGCTCGGAGGTGTAGGAAAAGGCAACCAAGTGATGCAGCTTCTTCAACAACTCGCCCAACCAAAACCGGATCATCGGCCGGATGGGAAGCCGTGCCTTAAGAAATGCCTCGTCAAGCATCCAGGTCTGCTTCCAGAGATGGGACATGAGATGCTCCCTGGCAATGCCCCGCGAGCGCGCAAAGAGCAGGTCCATCCATGCCTGATCGTTCCAATACAGGTCACTGCAATAGTTATTGAAGCTCACCTTGGGAGCCAGGTCGCCGATCTTCCCATGCTCCCGGTAGAGACGGTGAATCAGCCGGTAAGCCAGAACATGCGCCTCCATCAGATGAGAGACGCAGGTGATTGATTGTGCCGGATTCTTCTTTGTTTCCTTACCAGTCGGGAAGGAACCGTTGAAGTAGCTGCTCGCGGCAAGCAGGTTCGGCTCATTGATCGTGATGAACCAACGCGGCGGCAAGACGCCATATTTTTCGGGGAGTACCTCCAGCAGGTAACCGACAGTCTTTTCGACGAAGTGGAGATATTTTTCGATCGTTCCTCGGTCGAGCCACGCATCGATCCCGAGCCAGGCGGGATGGGTGAAGTGGTGGAGTGTCACCACCGGCTCGAGTCCCTCCTTACGGCAGGCGGCAAGGATCTCCGCATAGCGCTCGAGCGCTTCCTCGTCGAATGGGGGCGGTGGCTCCTGACTGGGAAGTCCGTCGGTGTTCAGTTCCCTCGTTGGTTGGATCCGTTCCCAGGAAAGGCTTAACCGGAACGCATTGATGCCAAGCTCCCGGCAACGCTCGAAATCCTCCTCGGCCCTGCTCCAGAAATCAGCGGCGCTACCTGCGGGATCAACCCTTTCCTCCCTCTCCGCCCAAGCCCAATTGTTCTGAGGCTCGCCCTCGCCATTGACTCCCCCTTCGTGCTGGTAAGCCGAAGTCGACACACCCCACAGGAATTCTTCTCCCTCAGTCAGGCGGATGTTTTCCGGCCTCGGTTTTTGTCCAGGCCACTTGTCGTGAGAGGAAGAGATCATGGATTCACATTCGGTTACGCTAGATGGAGGGTCATGCCAGCTTCGTTCTGTCCAGTTGGACAGCCGTCTGCGGGCGGTTGGTCTCGTCCAGTAACGTTCGGACGATGGTGAGTGCCGCGTCGGGATGAGCCCAGCTCAGGGCATGGGTTCTCATCTCCTCAAGACGCTCGGGACACTCCAGGAGCTTTTCCACCTTGTAGGAAAGCGTGGTGAAGTCATTGCACTTGATAGCTATCCCCTTCTCGAGAAGTTGGTCGCTGTTGCGCTCCTCCTGTCCGGGGATCGGGGAGACAATCACCATCGGTAATCCGGAGGCCATCGCCTCGGAAATCGTCATTCCCCCCGGCTTCCCGATCAAGAGCGTAGCCGCCCCCATCCAACAGCTCATCTCCGTTGAGTAGCCGATCACCGTCACATGGATCATCGGCGAGGGTGACGCGGCCGCCATGACCTCCAGCCTCTTCTTTAAGTCCTCGTTTTGTCCGGCAAGAAGAACGATCTGGACCGGCCGCTTCAGCTCGAAAAGTTCTTCCAGAATGATCTCGGCCGGACTCGCTCCCAACGCACCCGCCGACACGAGCAGAACGGGCAGTGAAGGATCGAGTCCGAGTTTGATCCGGACCGCTCGTTGTTGCTCCGGACTGAACTCATGGAACGAGGAGTCGATGGGAATTCCGCTCACCGTGATCCGATCTCCAGGTAGGCCCAGTTTCTGCAGATGGATCTTTGTTTCCTCGAGCGCCACAAAATAACGGTGAAATGTCCTCGAGAGCCACATCGCGTGGAAATCAAGATCAGTCACCACGATGGAGAGACGGGCCTGGAGATGCTTTTCAGCTATGAGGTAGGAAATCAGCGTGGCCGGAAGAAAGTGCGTGCAGACAGTGATGTCAGGATGGAACGCCGTGATCTGCCTGATCAGCGGCGCCGTGTTCAGGCGGTCAAGCATCAGGCGCATCTTGTCCGTCTTCCACGGCTCGCCGCTTGTCTTGTACCACCACCCCAGAAACGTGGGGGCCTTCGCCACAAGTTGCGTGTAGAGCTTCGAATAGAAATCACGGAATAGTCGATTCGTGTATTTCAGCGCATCGATTGAGCGAACCTCCTCGACATCGGGCATCCCCCGGAAGGCCTTTTCCAAGGCTGCCGCCGCCCTGAGATGTCCTGTTCCGGCGCTGGCCGAGACAATCAGAATCCTTTTCCCGAGAGTCTTTCCCAGGGGCTTTCCTATGGCGGAGCTTCCGCCGGGAAGCTCGCTATTGGCTAGGTTGGCAGAGTGAGTTGAGTGGCTCATGTTCCGTCCCTTGTCATTTAAAAATGTTGAATCCGAGAGAGGTCAGGTACCCGGACAGCAGGAGCCAGGGGATAATGCCCAGCGAGATAGCCAACTGGATTTTTCGGGGAGGCTCCCCCATCGCCAGAGCAAGGATCGCGGTAACCTGAGGGCCAACCGATATCGGAGCGACCAAAGCCAGTCCCCAGAGACCAAAGCGGTGCCAGATCCTCCAGAAGAACTTCGAGGGATCCGGCCTCGAATTGATTTTTAGCTTTCTCGTGATCCAGGCACGGATCGGCACTCCAGCGACCAGAATCACCAGACCTCCGGCGCTATAGCCAAGCCATGCCGCCAGACCAGCGATCCAGAGCGGCGCATGGGCAGCCACCCCTGCGGGAATGGCCCCCACGAAGTAGAAAAACCCGAAACCGAAAGCTGTGAGAGCACCTGCCACAATAGTAAACTACTCTGGAAACAGGGAAACGAGATAGGTCTCGTAGGTAAGTCTATCGCTTAGCTTCCTTATGACACGCGGGGAATTTGCATTCCTCAGTAGAGGGTGATAAAGTTTTGTCAACATCAGGAATGCCTTTGAATAACACCAAAGGCTGCCAACCGGGGACGGAGAAATCCTACGGTGGCTGAATGGCGAAAGTCATTCGATGGGCGGAGGGAGAAATCCTCCGAACAAAAATCTCTCCAAGCTTATCTCAAGCGCCTTTCCTGATCATCCGATCAAGGAGGCGCTTTTTTATTGTCCCGGGTTCCTGATGTGTCACCCACAACATCACACCTATGAGCACGGCTACAGCCACCACCGACAGGCCAGTCCTCTCGATCAGGACCACGAACAACCCGTTCCACCATTTGTGGAATAACAACGGCACCTGGTGGTGCCACTACACCGAGCACCTTCCAGACTTCACCAAGAGGCGTGTCCGCAGGAGCCTTCACACGAGCGACTCCAGCGTAGCACGGGTCCTCAGGGACAGCATTCTGAGTGAGGCGGCCCACTACGAAGAGTAGGAAGCATGGGCCGCCGCGGGATGGAAAATGTGCGTCTACAACGGCCGAGCTAACAATCGCAGAGGACTCAACAAGCACTCATCTTGCCACGGCTCGTTTATGCTTATAATTCAGCCCCTTGTAGGTACAGAGACAGGCTAAAACCTGATCCTTCAGTCTTGGATGCCTTCCGGATCAGGCCCTAAGATTCTGGAGAGAGTCTCGCGGCATGCCAGAAATGGAGAATATGAACCGCTGCATTCCTCTCGTCGCAGTTATAGTAGATAGTCGATGATAAAAGGCGAGGTCGTCATTTTGCGAATGCCTCGGACCGAATCAAGGTAGGGGCATCTCGATGGCATCGTGCCGAGACTGAGAGCGCGATCAATCAACCGTTCGCCAACCCGGACTGCCGCATAGGCATCATCCTCAGCGATGAACGAGACAATACCTTTGAGATCATCAAGGGCCGCATCCGTGATCAGGACTTTATAATCCACGAGGCAACGGAACCGCTTCACATCTTGAAGCGGACGAATCCTGCCATCGCGCACATCATTCAGGCCCTTCTCAAGGGCCATCTCCAACTCAACAGCATCCGGCTCCTCTTGGGCAAAAAGCTCCGCAGTCAGAATCGCCCGATCTCTTTGGGGCAGATGGGAAAAGGCCTCCTTGATTTCCAGAAGCGTTGTCATGAAGTAATGTTAACTCAGGTGCAGGACATCGGCAAGGCGGCTATCTACCCTACCCCTTCAATCACCGGCAGCTCGTTCCTGAGCTTACACCTCGATCACATTCACGCCGCGCTTCACATCATGCAAGAGAACCCGGCAATGAGCGGTCGCGCGCGCGCCGGGTATCTCCGGATTGTCCCACCAGATCAACGGGAGACGCGTGAAGGCACAGTCGGCTGAGAAGGTTATGCGGAGTACGTTCTTACCGTTCGATGTGTGCAGGATCTCGCACCAGTTGATGAGCTGCGGCAGACGCGCCTTGGGGCTGGTGCCGGTCTCCGTAAAAGCGTTTTCCTTCGTGTAATCAATGTATTGCCGGGGGATGCGGTCCCCTTGCACTGCGAACCATCGGCAGGTTGCATCGTAGTAGCAGAGCACCGATGGATTGTGTCCCTCAATAGTTTTCCAATGGGTCGGCGGCGCGTAATCCTTGATCCAGGGATTGGCCCGTAGGGCTGCCTCCACAGCATCATGGCAGGTCAGAGGATCGGGCAACTCCAGGAGCTGGCACGGATGCTCTCCGTTGCCAAACCGCAGGTCGAGCCACTGGGTTACTTCTTCGAGCGTCGCGGGGACGACAGCGACCGGAAGCCTGCTAAAGAAAGCTGCCAGGTATTCCTGCGACCAGATACGGTGCGCGTCGTGGTCCTCGTTGTGCAGCAGGAAACACTGGAAGTCGCACGTGGACAGGTTGGCCAACATGCCGCCCAGAAGGCGGTCCCAGTAATCGGCCTGCGCATCCATGATGCCGCATCCCTTGATATCGTCGGGATCAGTACTGTAGCGGGTCGAACTGTTGGGATACTCCAGAAACGAGTTGACCAACTCGCGAGTGGTCCAAGGCAACCCCCACAGGGACTGGGTGTCCGTGTCAGGGTAGCGGAAATTTTCGGGGCGCGTGCGGTAGACATCCCAGGGACAGCCTTCACTGTACATGCTGCCGTCGCAGGTTTCATGGTCGAAAGCCGTACCCCAGATACCTCGGAATCCCAGGTCCCTGGCGGCGGTCAGCCAGCGGGTCCCGACTGCGCCGACCCACTGGTCCATGCCGCACACGCTTGACCGGAAGTGGAATCCCTGTGCAGCGAAGGCGGCCTCGACGCGGTCGCGGGTATGCGCCAACAACGCCGTGGTTTCTTCCTGCGTCTTTGTCGTGTTATAGTTAACAGGATTCTTAAAGAAATAACTAGGCGGCAGCACGCCCACATCGTCGCCGTACGCCTGGTGCCATCCGGCAATCTCCGCGGCGCCCACTTCCGCAGCGCTGCCGTCCATCAACCAGGTCACGGGCAGACGGAACCGGTGTCCGCCATCAGCCATGAAGCGCGACGAAGCATAGTCGTGGCCGTGGAAGCGAAGTGGATCGCCCATGATGACGTCGTCCCACTCCGGCTTGGCCATGGCATCCGCCACCTGCATCTGATCTGGCGCGAAACCCCAGTGGAAATTGGTGGTGGTGGTCAGACAGAAGAAGCATTCTTTGTCTGCGAAGATGCGTGTCGGCACATCCATCGTGACACGGACGCCATCCTGCTCGGCAGCCAGCACCAACGGCAGGTAACCGGTGCGCCGCGGTCCGGCCGCAATGTCGAGATACCAACCGTCAGCAGTAAGCTTCGGAAGACCGCACACGCTCAGGTCGCCGGGCGAGGAGAGCACCTGGATAACCGCAATTGCCGGGAAAGCCACGCGAACCCGGTTGGTTCGGTTTTCAATCAAAACAATCTTCTGAGGTAGCGCGAAATACATCATTATCTTTGGTCTACTGCCGGCTGGAAAGCTTCCTTCCCGGAAAGCGACACAGCCGTACAGGGCTCGTCCTTGCTTTCATTGTGTTAGCGGGGCCGGGCGATCAAGCCGGAGGTAGAAGTGGACCTGGTAGGGAAAGCCATGCCCCCAACCGCCTTTCAGGATCGCCCATCCCTGGCAATCGCGGGGCGAGGTCCATTCGACGAAGCCGAAAAGTGGCCGGCAGTCGGCGGCGCCGCCATTCACCATCGCGCTTGCATCCAGCACCAAGCCGTGCGGACCGCCGGAGGCAAAGGTGCTGCGGTGCAGCGCTGCACGCCGGCTGCAGGTGAGTTCGTGCCGCACGCCGCACTCGAGATCCGCGCGGTAATAGCCGACCCGCGCCTCCTCGGCCAGCAGCGCCCGCCCGGCGTGCGCCTGCTCCGGCGCGCCGGTGACCGGCATCAGGCTGACATTGCCGTAGCGCCCCTGCCCACCGGTGCCGCTCACATGATTCTGGCTGAAACGGGCGATCGGCCGCCCCGGCTCCAGACCGTTGGTCGAATGCGGCACCAGCGTATCTGGCCCGGGCCGGGCGAGACCGAACGGCAACTGCGGCCCCGGCAGACAGTTCCCGCCGCCGTGAATTCCGAAGAAGGGATTGATGTGATCGATGATCGGCATCACTAAAAGACTCCATCAATTGTATAAAATATAACCTGCATCGAAACAACACCAATCTACTCAAAGAGGGTACGCGCCAAAACTGAAGTTCGGATGGTATTGCTTGGTTGAAGCTCTCAGGGCTTGATCGGTTTTGAGTTCTTGAGATCTTCCTCACTGCGACCCAGCAGGATGCGGTCGAAAGCAACACCACCGCCAACTGCATCCAGCCTAAAGCCGCGGAGGGACATCGGTTTCCCGTCGAACTGTTTCGGTTTACTCAGTATCTTCCAGAGATCGACCCGCACCGTGGTCCAGGCAGTGGAAAGCTTTTCGGCAAGGGGCTCTTTCGATGCCCAGGCGCGGGCCTTCCCATCGTTACCAATTATTAGGCTCTCACCCTTGAATGGCTTGCCGATCATCACCAAAGCGCCCTGCGTCTCCGAGGAGAGTGCCTTGCAGGAGAACTGAAGCCAGCGGTATTGTCCTGGCTTTTCGGGTTTTTCCACGATCTCGAAGTCCCAGTCCGCAAACTCGGGGCATGTGACATCTCCGGCGGCCTTTAGCGCCAGGTACTGCGTGCCAGATAAGGCCTCCGGTCCCGTTCGCCAGTCGGCTCCCTCCATATAATCGTCGGTTTTTTCGTCAAGCAGCACCGCCACCGGGCGGTTGGCCACGGCGTCTCGATGCGCGCATCCCAGTTGCTGTCCATGGAAGACGACTTGGGCTAGTCTCAGATTGCCGGTGCCCCAACCGGCGCCGTCCGGTTTAGCCAGTCGGAACTTACGTGCCTCGATCGGCTTAACCAGCTTGTGCGTGTGCACAGGAGAGTCGGAGGTGAGGTACTGGGAGAAGATCCACTGTGACTTGGCCGCGTCCCAGTATTCGAGACGGGCATCGCGGATCCAGGACTCGGGATGGGCCGGATCCTCGACCAGGGTGATCGCCTCCACACGCAACTGGGTGCGCAAGGTGTCAAACACTAGACTGAAATCGCCTCGCCAGCCGGAATTGATCATGGAGGTATTGAACCAATCCATCAGAGGTTGCTCTGGAACTTTGCCCAGGCCATCAAACAGCCCTTTGTCGTTGACCTCCATCGTGCACCGATCGCCGGCGGTGGCAAAAACATTGATGTTTGCGGCATTGAGCAGGTTCGGGGTGAGCGGCCACGATTTTTGTTCGGCGTTGACCCAGGAGGTGATGCGGGAGGTGGGACCCGGGGTGGCAGCAGCGACGGCTGAATGCGGCACTGCTGAGAGATTTGTGCGCCATTTTTCATCCATTTCGGCGTTGAACCGTACAACGCTTCCCATCCATGTGGCAGCCAACAGGTCGCCGCCCGGCAGCCAGGAGCTCACGGCAACCGCTCCGAGGTCACGTTGGTAAAGGATGCGTCCATCAGGGATATCCACCACATAGAGCGTCCCCAACTCGCTCGAGACGGCCA
>CAIOJL010000102.1 GCA_903858595.1 uncultured Spartobacteria bacterium
CGCCACTTCCCCTCAGGAGTGTTCTAACTACTTCGATGCCTCAGGTTATGTTTACACCTAATTCAAAAACGCTCTAAGCCTTTTGATGGCACTTGCCGCCCGGCAAGCTGTGCTACCCTTTGGGTTCCGCTGACGCGGAATCTTCCGCGGCGGTTCCCACCGCCTTGCTTGCCTTTGATGCCACTTCCCTCCCGGGAAGCTGTGGCAACCTTATGGGCTACGATTCCATCGTAGTCTTCCGCGCCCGACCCCTCGGGCTTGGTTCCCCCATCTGGCCCCTCGACCCTCGACCCTCGACTCTCGACTCAGTTATCAGTCGTTTCAGCCTTTAGCCTTTCCCCATCTGGCCCTCACTTTGTCACCACACACTCTGGAGCCGACCCTCCTCTCAGCATCCAGTCATAGACCTCGCTCATCTGCGCGGCCACGGTCTGCCAGGTGAAGCGCTCCTTCACGAGTTCCCTCCCCCTCTGTCCCATCGATATCAGATCGGCATCATTCATGGAAAAGAGCGTGCCCAACCCCTCTGCAATGCTCTCGGCACTTGTTTCGATGCGGATTGCCGCATCGACAACAAATCCTTCCGGCAGATTGCACTCCGGCGTCATCACCACCGGCAAGCCGTAGGACCAGCCCTCCAGCACCGACATCGGAAGCCCCTCGCTGAAGGAGGGAAGGATGAAAGCATCGGCATTGCGAAGCAGATCCTCTTTGTCTTTTCCAAAGGCAGGGCCGAAAAAGAGGACTGCTGAGTCGAGGGACGAGTGTCGAGCGTCGAGGGCTCTTCTTTCACCTTCAACTTTTAACTTTAGCTGGCCCGGCCGTTGCTCTGAATCCGTTACGGCACTTTTCAACCCCAGCTCCTCACAGAGCTGGATCAACTCTGCTTCATGCCCCCCCTGATCCCAGCCGGCGATGACAAGCTGCCACGGGAAGTCGAGAGTCGAGGGTCTAGAGTCGAGGGCTTTTTTAAAGGCTCGAATGAGATTCGGAAGCCCCTTCTTGGGATGAATCCGACCCAAAAACAACAGCGTCTTCCTTCCCCCGTTTTCGACACTAGCTCTCGTCCCTCGTCCCTCGACACTCGCCTCGGAAAGATCTATCAAATCGATCCCGTTCGGGATGATAGCGATCGGGTTTTTTAACCCGAACTTCCTGAAGGATTCGGCCTCCGATTCGCAGAGAGCACGCAACACGGAGGCTCTATGCAGATGAGCCCGCTCATAAAGCCAGTAGGCGGGAATTTTTTTCCACCGGGAATTCCGCACGGCCCAAGGATCCAGCATCCCGTGAGGCGAGATCATGTAAGGAGCCCCACTCCTTTTGCTGTAGTTAAGTGTCGCCATACTTGAATAGATCCAGATGCCGTGGGTATGGAGGAGCTCAGGCTTATAGAGCTTCAAGAATTTATCGTATTCCGGGGAATATCCGAATTGCTGGGGCCCCAAAGCCTTGAAAGCCCTTACCAAAACGGGATCCCAAGCCGCGATGTCGCCCTCGGTAAACTGGTCAAAAGTCCCCAGCACCGATACCTCCAGACGGTTTTTTTCCAACTCCTGAACCAGACGCCTTACGCTCTCGTAAAGGCCCCCTGCGGCACGGGATACGGGTCCGGTGAGGTTAGCCGTTCGGATCATGGGTAGTTTTAAAAAACTAAAGCCAAAAACAGCCCAGTCGAGAGTCAAAAGTATCTTGTGTTAAAAAATGTATCAACTCCCTCAGAAGTCGAGCCATCTCATTTTCTTACAAGTTAATATGCAGGTACGACTTGAACCCGGATCTTGTGAAATTGGGCCGACGATTTATTGTTGAGGGTCATGAATTTTCTTTTCTGGTTTCGCACACTTCTTTTCAGTTTTCTTGTCCCGTTGTTGTTCCTCATCGGAGTGATTGTTTTTGACCTGCAAGAAACGATTAGAACCATCACCCCGCCGCTCTGCACAATCGGCATCCTAGTCATGGCTCTCTATCTCCGACCGGGATGGATGATCTGGTGGGCCTGCTTCTATTCGGCAGTGGTCGTTCTGTGTCTGATGAACCACAGGATCAATTCACTCCTGAGCAACGGGTATATACCACCAGAATACACATCACACTTGTTCCGGAGCGCCGGATTCGTGACCACCGCAGCTTTCTGCTGTGTCTTTTCACTCCTCTTGAACAGCTTTCGAAGTAAGGAAAAACAAATGGATCAGCTGATCCTGAAATTGCCTATCCCTGTTGTGGTTTCTGATCAGGATGGGAAAATCTCGATGTTGAATGATAGTGCTCGTGAATTATTGGAGATCACATCAGCAGACATCAACAGCGGAGAGAAATCTTCCGCCAGTTTTTTTGACCTTCTCGCCCCCAAAAAAGGTCAAGGAAAATGCATCTCCAACTACCTGAATGCTTTCGCCCACGGAACCGAGAAAACTGATACACTCAAACTAGAGATCAAGGGCAACTCCATCCTTGGAAAAATTGAATTCCTGAAAGGCCCACCCAAACAGCTCATCACGATATTGCAAGAAAGGGTCTGAAGACACCAACAGCACCCCATTGATCCCACCGTCGGAACGGCTGACGGATTCGAGAAGACAGATGGAGTGCATGAGAATGAGTCGAGCGACGAGCGTCTAGCGTCGAGGGCTGTTTTGGCAATGGAAAGTTGGAAGTTAGAATAGCTATGAATTCAACGAATAGCTGGTGCTTCTCCCTCCGGCTTCCTCCCGCCTGAGCATACCTATTTGACACAATTGATTGATGTCCCGGAGTGCGGTGTCAGGCGAGCATCTAGCAATCTTGGCCCACTTTGACGATGTCATCTTGCCTTCAAAGCTATCCAGCAGGCGGTTCAGCATCTCGACCTTCCTGGCATTCAGCGGCGTCCCGGCCCATCTGGCCCAAAAAGAAGCCTTCGAGAGAACATCTGAAATAATCACTCCAGCACCGTCGATCGATCTCTCCAGACACCCCAGAAACCAGCGCAACCACTCCGTGTCATCCAGAGAGCCTCGGGATGCTTTTTCCAGCATGGAGTAATACTCCCTGCGTTCCTTTTGAATCTCCGCGGACAGACTGTAATGCCGTTGCGGAATCCCCTCGGCACGGGCAAGCAACAGATCACTGATCGCGCGACCGATGCGCCCGTTGCCATCCTCAAAGGGATGGATGCACTCGAACCAAAGGTGCGCCCTGCCCGCCTTCACGATGGGATCGAGTTCCGATTCCTTATCGATCCATTCCAGAAATTTTCCCATCTCCTCGTCGAGGCAATCGGCAGACGGAGCCTCATAGTGCACTCGCTCCCTGCCGAGTTCTCCCGACACCACCTGCATGGGACCACTCCGATCATCACGCCAATCACCGGTACGGATCTTGGATGTGCCGCTGTAACCGGTCGGGAAGAGAGCCGCGTGCCACCCCATGAGGCGCTCCTTCGTTAACAGATCTTGAAATCTCACCGTGGCATCCAACACCATCTCCACCACCCCGTCGGCATGACGATCGGACGGCGCGAGCGCCCCTATGTGTATTCCCAGTTTACGGGCCAGCGAGGATCGCACCGCCTCCTTGTTTAGATGCTCCCCTTCGATCTCGCTGGTGCGCAGCACCTCTTCGGTAGCCACCTGCAGCCTCGCCTGTGCATGGAGGGCCAACCCCACCCCTTCCATTCTACCGATCAATCGGGAGTTTTTGACCCGGACAGCACTCAGCAAATCTGCAATTGCTGCGGGATCGTGCCGCCACTTAGGCCAATCTGTACTTTTCCAGACATACATATATTCACCGCTTCTTATGCGGAGAATATCCTCTCATTCACCGCAAGGGTCAAGATGGAAACTCAGGCCTCTGTCATAGTTTCTAGTTCTTAGCTCCTCGTTGTGCTTTGCCCCTGATTGTCGGAAACCAAAGAACAGGTCCACTCGACCCCCCATGGGCTTGACCCATGGGAAGGAAGTTTTGAGTCCAGCGTCGCCTATGACGACCAGGACTCCGCCTCCAACGGGATAAGCCCGTTGGGGAGCAAAGAACCAAGAACCTGCAACAAACAACGCTTTCATCTTTCCCCCACCTAACAGCCTTCAGTCTAACAGCCCTCATTTTCCTCTCCCCTTCCAATTACCCATAACCGATTACCTATCTTCTCCCGCCTTCAGCTTCCTATTACTCAGCTTTCAAGTTTCAGCTTTCAAGTTTCATCCC
>CAIOJL010000103.1 GCA_903858595.1 uncultured Spartobacteria bacterium
AACTACCACCGCGAAGTTCCTCGATCTTCTCGGGAAGATCGCACTTGAAATGGCGTTCATCCTGCCCGATCAGGATACGGGACTGCTCCCACTCAACAGCCTTCTCATGGACCTGGAGGAACTTACGGGGAAAGAGACTCCGCGGGGTTTGGTCTCAGCTCTTTCGGTGGCGCGTGGTTGGATGGACCTGATCCTGGATGGAACCGGCAAGTTCACTCCCGATTCAATCAGCAACTTCAACCAGTGGCATTCCTGGATGAGCTCGGCCCTGAGCGATTGGACGGTGGGTGAGGAAATCCCTGCTCAGCCAGCCGCTTGGGTCGGGATGAATGAATCCTCCACGGCCCCAGCGGTCGCGACTATCCCTGCGGCTTCAGTTAAACCAATTCCGGTATTGACCCCCGCACTTGCTCCGGTAAAATCAGCCTCGGTACCCGCCTCGCCGGTCTCCTCAGGCGCCGAGGAGGCGGCCATCACTCTGAACCTTGCGGATGACGCCGAACTCCTGCACGAGTTTCACGGAGAGTCACTGGAACTGCTTCAGAACATTGAGCAGGGTGTCCTTGTCTTGGAGGAGAATCCCACGGACGCGGAGACGATCAACTCCATCTTTCGCGCCTTTCACACATTCAAGGGCGGGGCAGGGTTCCTGCACCTCAAGGCACTGCAGGACCTGGCGCACGAACTGGAGTCCGTACTCGACGCCGCGCGGCAGTCAAAACTCCGGATCACCTCCGACACCATCGACCTGATTCTCGCGGGTGCCGATGCGCTCAAGCACTTTACCCAGGGGATCGGGCTTCAGTTGCAGGGATCGGATGCAGGCGCACCGATCGTCGTTCCCACCAGCGAACTGATTCGCCGTGCACAGGCGGCCCTTAGGGGAGAGATAATGCCTCCCTCGATTCCCGTGGCGGTCGCCATCAACATTGCGGACGGGGAACTCTCCCAGCCGCTGGAGGAGATGAAAGCACTCCTCTCCACCGTGCCCACCCCCGTCAACAGCGCCTCCCGGAAAACTCTGGCCACCGCAGACGTAGCCTCGGGGTTCGTGAAACTCGAAACCTGGAAGCTGGATGCCCTCGTCGATCTTGTCGGTGAACTTGTCATTGCCCAGTCGATGGTCGTGCAGGATCCGGATGTTCAGAATCTTGTCAGTCGCACGCTGGAGCGCAGTCTGCGCCAGTTGAGCCGGACAACCACGGAACTTCAGCGCAACGCCATGTCATTACGCATGGTTCCCATCCGCGGCGCATTCCAGAAGATGACCCGCCTCGTGCGTGACATCTCGGCGCAGCAGAACAAACATGTTCAGCTCGTCATGGAGGGAGAGGAGACCGAACTTGACCGCAACATCGTGGAAAAACTCGGCGACCCTCTCATCCACATGATCCGCAACTCGGTCGATCACGGGATCGAGTCTCCTGATGAGCGAGTGGCATGCGGCAAGCCGTCGGTTGGTTTGATCAGGCTCACGGCTTCCCATCAGCGCGGTGGCATCGTCATTCGGATCCAGGATGACGGG
>CAIOJL010000104.1 GCA_903858595.1 uncultured Spartobacteria bacterium
ACCTGCCGTAACGGATGCGAAGCAATGGCCGGGCCAGCAAAACTTGAAACCTGAATTGGAAACAGAAGATCCCAAGCGAGAGTTACGGAAGCGAACTAAGGAATTCGCCGGATCGGTTATTCGACTCTTCCTTGTCCTTGATAAACGCCGGGAAGAGTTGCGTGTTCTTGGAAAGCAGGTGATTAGATCGGGAACCTCCGTTGCAGCCAACTATCGAGAAGCTAGCCGGGCTAGGAGCAATGAAGAGTTTACGGCGAAAATTGACCTTTGCTGTCAGGAAGCACATGAAACCCAGCTTTGGTTGGAACTTCTACGGGATGAATGCTCGGTTTCCTCTTCCATCACCGATCCAGTTTGGAAAGAGGCTGATGAACTGATCAGTATCTTTGTAACGATGTCTAAAAATACAAAACGAAAGTAAGTTTCTTACTCTGACTCAGGTTTCAGGTTTCAAGTTTCATCCATCAGCAATATACCCTTCGTCCCTCGACTGCCCCTTTCTTCAAGTTTAAGGTCTCAGGT
Source organism: uncultured Spartobacteria bacterium (assembly GCA_903858595.1). GTDB lineage: Bacteria > Verrucomicrobiota > Verrucomicrobiia > Chthoniobacterales > UBA6821 > UBA6821. The sequence goes on from CAIOJL010000104.1 coordinate 523, forward strand.
TTCATCCTTCTTCAACCTACCCCATGCTCCTCCTCATCACCGGAATCTGTGGCTTTGCCGGATCCATCATTGCCCGGGGTCTCCTTGAGCATCTTCCCGGCGTTAAGATCACCGGTATCGACAGCCTCATCCGCAAGGGGAGCGAGACCAATCTTGAGCCACTCCGCGCACTCGGTATCGATGTCAGGGTGGGGGACATCCGCAACGAACAGGATCTTGCCGACCTTCCTTCCGCCGACTGGGTCCTTGATTGCGCTGCCAATCCCAGCGTCCTCGCCGGAGTAGATGGCAAGACCAGTGCCAAGGACCTCCTCGATCATAATCTCGGTGGTACCATTCATCTGCTGGAGTACTGCCGCAGGCACAAGGCCGGCTTCATCTTGCTCAGCACCAGCAGAGTCTACTCCATCCCCCCGCTGGCCTCGCTACCCGTCGAAGTCGTCAACAACGCATACCGCCCAGTATTCAGTTCGCCTTCCGCCTTTCCCCAGCTCTCGACTGATACCCATAGCTCTCGACCCTCGACCCTCGTCTCTCGACCTGCTCTCAGCCCTCTGGGGCTTACAGAGCAGTTCTCCACTCTCCCCCCCATCTCCCTCTACGGCTCATCCAAGAAGTGCTCCGAGCTTCTCGCTCTCGAGTATGGCATGACATTCGACTTCCCCGTGCGGATCAACCGCTGCGGTGTCCTCGCCGGAGCGGGTCAGTTCGGGAAGGCCGACCAGGGCATCTTCAGCTTCTGGATCCATTCATGGGCCCGACGCCTGCCACTCAAGTTCATCGGATTCGGGGGGGGGGGACATCAGGTTCGGGACTGCCTACACCCTCGGGACATCGTGCCGCTCCTCATTGCCCAGATGGGAGATGCCGGACGCAAGGTCGATCCTATACTCAATGTCAGTGGTGGAGTGGAGAGTGCCATGTCACTCGCTCAGCTTAGTGAGTGGTGTAGAGAGCGCCTTGGTCCCCATCAGGTGGCCTCAGATACCAATCCCCGTCCGTTTGACATCCCGTGGATGGTTCTGGATTCCTCCGCAGTGGGTGAGGCGTGGGGGTGGATGCCCCGGACACTCATGCCACCTATTCTGGAAGAGATCGCCCAGCACGCTGAGCAGAATCCAGACTGGCTCGAACTCGTAAGCTGAACGAAGGTTTAGCCACAAGCTGCACACGTAACGGATGCGAAGCAACGGCCGGGCCAGCCAAAAGTACATTTTCTCCCCTCGACGACCTCCGTCCATGCTTCATCCTTTCGCCTTTTCCCACGCACTTTTTGCGCATCTTCCGAGACGCTTGGTTAACGGTACTTTCCTACCTTCCGCTTTCCGAGCTTTTCAAGTTTGCTGGCCCGGCCATTGCTCCGCAGCCGTTACGGCAAGTTTCATCCTTCTATTCTAGCCCTCGACACTCGTCCCTCGTCGCTCGACTTCCACCCACCATCTGTTTTCGACTTTCGGCTTAATCCTTCCGCCTTTAGCCTTTAACCTTTTCCCGATCCCCGATCCCCACTCCCGCTTCGTGGTTGCCCCCTCTTTGAAACACCGCCTAGTCCATCTTGATTGCCTACGTGGTTTGGCTGCACTCTTGGTAGTCATTGAGCACTTGAGGGCTTTTCTATTTGTGCCCTATGTTCAGTTGAAGGCGCCAGGCGTCATGACCAAGTTATTCTACCTTGTGACTGGATTGGGGCACCAAGCGGTGATGATCTTTTTCGTTCTGAGCGGATTTCTTGTGGGGGGTAGTGTGATCACGGCACTTCAGACCGGCAAATGGTCTTGGAAGGGCTACCTGCTTCGTCGCATGAGCCGACTCTGGGTCGTGCTCATCCCGGCCTTATTGCTGACACTTTTCTGGGATAAGCTAGGCGCCGGCATTGACCCGGATGGTTATCTGGGAGCCTTCCGAGAAATGTATCACTCTGGCCCTACGGCAACCACGCCGGCTGACTGGAGTATTGCCTCCTTCTTTGGAAATGCCTTCTTCCTACAGACCATCCTTGTTCCCTGCTTCGGGACGAACGGACCCCTCTGGAGTCTGGCTAATGAATTCTGGTACTATCTCCTTTTTCCCCTCGTGCTCGCCATTTTTGCGGGAGGGAAATTTATTTTACGTATCCTTTCTCTCCTGCTTGCCGGCGCCATCCTTATCTTTCTGCCTAAGTCGATCCTCATCAGTGGTCTGATCTGGCTCCTAGGTGCAGGCGTATTTTTTCTGATTCGGAAAGATCGGATCAGGGGGATCGTGACCCATCCCCTATGGCTGAGCATCGGCCTCATTCTGACCGTGGGCAGTCTCCTGGTGAGCAGGAGTGGACGATTTGGGGCGGGGGCAGATCTAATCATCGGAATAGGATGTGCCGTTATGGTTGCAGGTCTTGCCTCCAAAAGTTCACAAAACCATCTTTATGGAATGGTCTCGACGGGTATGTCTGAGATCTCCTACACTCTTTATCTCGTGCATTTTCCGCTGCTGGCCTTTCTCTTCTTCGGGTTCTTCAAGGGAAGCCAGATGGATCCTGACCTGACTGCTGGCAACTGCTTCGGTCTTGTGCTAGGGGGAGTCATCCTTTACGCAGTTGCTATCTGGTACCTCTTTGAGCGAAATACCGACCGAATTCGCAAGTATATTGAATCTTTTTTACTTAAAAGAACTCAGTAAACCTATCACAAGCGTCCGGTTATAAGTCCCACAGCATCAACGGGTTATTTTTGTGAGGCATATAAGATTTGAGGTCTTCTTCTGTAAGTAGCTCATGGATAGGAACTTTCTCAAACGGATGAACACTCAAAAGCTGGCCGTAACGGATGCGCAGCAACGGCCGGGCAAGCCATGTTCTGTGGAGTCTGCCGGGGAGTTGAAGCTGCTTGTGAAGGATGGCCACCATGAGGTAAACGGCCACTGCGATCCAGATCTGGGTCTTCACTGCATTGGGACTGGTGCCGAAGTAGTGTTTGATACGCAGGTGGCCTTTGATCCATTTGAAGAAGA
>CAIOJL010000105.1 GCA_903858595.1 uncultured Spartobacteria bacterium
CGATTTCGTCGTGCTGGCGGGATTCATGAGGGTCATCAAGGAACTACTGCTGCAGGCTTTCCCTCGCCGCATCCTGAATATTCATCCGTCGCTCCTGCCCGCCTTCCGCGGCTTGGAGGCCTGGCGTCAGGCCGTCGAGGCAGGCGTGCCCGAGGCCGGTTGCACCGTACATCTGGTCGATTTCGGGGTCGATACGGGTAGGATTCTGGGCCAGAGCCGCGTTCCCCTGCTACACGGGGATACAGCCGAGTCGCTCTATGCCCGGATCCAGATCGCCGAGCATGAGCTCTATCCAAGGATAGTCCGGGAATTTGCGGAGAAGCTGGGAACCCCTGAGAATTAATTTGGAACTCAGGAAAGTTGTAAATATAGGTTTGATTTCGGATTCGTTGGAAGAGCGGCTGTCTTCTGATCTGAATATCATTTATTTCATTTATATCTGGCTATCCCAGTTCTCCTTCCTGAGTTCCTGATTAAAATCTGCCTCTCTTCTGCGTTTCAGCTTTCATACTTCATCCCACATCCTTTTCTTTCGTGTCCGGCTTTCGACTCTTTGATCTCAATCCCGAGCAGTACCGCGCCGCCACCCATCCAGAGGGGCCGATGCTTATCCTTGCAGGAGCTGGCACCGGGAAGACCCGCGTCCTGACGGCCCGCATCGCCTGGCTCGTGGCGCAGGGAGTGGATCCAGCATCGATTCTCGCGGTGACCTTCACGAACAAGGCCGCCAAGGAGATGCGCGAGCGTGTCGCTGACGCTGTGAGGTCAGATCAGGCAAAGCTCATCACTCTCTCGACGTTCCACTCTCTCTGCGTGCGACTCCTCCGCAAGCATGCCCATTTTCTAGGGTACAAGGAGAACTTCAGCATCTTCGACGAATCCGACCAGATCGGTCTCGTGAAGAAGATCGCCGCCCGCATCCACGACAAGGAAAACCCCCTCGATCCGAACCTCTCGCGCAACATCATCAGCAAGGCCAAGAACCTAGGCATCAGCGAACCCGAGACGACCGACACGGCGCTCGGCAGCCTTTTTTCGAAGTACCAGAACGAGCTCCGCTCGCTCAACGCGATGGACTTCGACGATCTCCTGCTCCAGGCCCGAACGCTCCTGCGCGATCATCCCGAGGCCCGTGAGGAATGGCGCTCCCGCTACACGCACATCCTGGTCGATGAGTTCCAAGACACGAACAAACTCCAGCTCGAGCTGGTCAGTCTGCTGACCGCCGAGCAGCGTCCGAACATCTGCGTGGTGGGCGACGACGACCAGAGTATCTACGGATGGCGCGGCGCCGAGGCGGCGAATCTGCTGGAGTTCGAACGTCACTTCCCTAATCCGGAGGTCATCAAGCTCGAGCAGAACTACCGCAGCACCGACGTCATCCTCTCGGTGGCGAACCGTCTGATCAAAAACAACTCCCGCCGCCGTGGTAAAAACCTCTGGAGCGACCGCATGGAAGGGGAGCCTGTCCGTATTCTCTCGGCTGTGGACGACAAGACCGAGGCCGAGTTCATCGCCAATGAGATCCAGGCTTCCGGACCCCTGAGTGCCAAGGCCCTTCCCTGGAACTCCTTCGCCATCCTCTACCGGATGAATGCGCAGTCCCGTCAGTTCGAAGAGATCCTGCGCGAGCTGCGCATCCCTTACCGGGTCGTCGGCGGGAAGAGTTTCTTCGACCGCCGCGAGGTGAAGGATGTCGTCGCCTATCTGGGGGCCCTGCTGAATTCCGATGACGACAATGCCCTGCTTCGCGTCCTGGCCAATCCCCCGCGCGGGATCGGCAGTGCGACTCTTCAGCTGGCCAACGAGGCGGGCGCCAAGAATGGGAAGAGCCTCCTGGCTATCTTGAATGATCCGGAGCACCTCGATGTCAGTTCTTCCAAGACACGCGGTGCCATCCAGCGCTTCACCGAAGACTGGGGTGCCTATCGCATCCAGCTCCAGACTCCGGGAGCCGATCCTGCTGCCATCCTGCGTGCGATCCTGGAAGAGTGCGGCTACTTCGAGGATCTCAAGATGAGCTGCAAGAACGAGCAGGAGGCCGACATCCGTCAGGAGAATGTCCGAGAACTGCTCAATGCCCTCACCGGCTACTGCCAGCGGCACCCCCGCGACGGTGCCCGCGGATTTCTGGACGGCCTCATGCTCGAGCAGGAACGCGATGAGGAGAAATCCGAGGAGCGCGACGGCGTTACCCTAATTACCCTCCATGCAGCGAAGGGACTCGAGTATCCCGAGGTCTGGCTTGTCGGTGCGGAGGATGGACTCCTTCCCCACGAGCGCTCCAAGACCGAGGGAACGCTGGAGGAGGAACGCCGGCTACTCTATGTCGGCATCACCCGGGCCCGGCACCGCCTGACCATCACCCACTGCTCCACCCGGAGGAAATTCGGAAGCGTTATGTCGTGCACTCCCAGCCCCTTTTTGATGGAGCTGGCAGGCGAGGGTGTGGAATCGGAGAGTATGGAGGAGATTCTCTCAGCCCCGATGACGGATGATGAAGTGACAGACGGCTTTGCGCAGATGAGGGCGATGCTGAACTCATAGACTTCAAAAGGCTTGGGATAGTGTGCCTCGCTTGCTCCGGCTCGTCTGGCCCGCAGCCTATTTTCACTTCAAACGCCTCAACCCGATTTGGCCAGCGGTTTCTACTTCTTAACCACTACCGATGAGTGCAAAAGATCACGAACTTCTACGTCCTTCATGATCAGGTTTTCAATATAGTTAGAGAGAGACCTGTTTTCCTGAGCGGCAGCTTGAACAGCGAGCAACTTCAAGCGCGGATCGAGACGAAACCCTGTCAATACCTTGACGATATGTTTCTTATTCATTCAACAATATTAACCATTACTTGCAGAGATGCAAATATGTGACTGGAAAAATTCCGAAATATGTAATATATAATATATATAAACAATAAATATTGTGCATCTGATAACTATGAAAACTAAGCTTAAACCCGAAATTCATGCTGCTACCAATATCGCCGCAACCATGGAAGAAGTGAACTTGACGGAGTATATGCAGTGGTTGGTTCAGGCGGATCTGGAGGCTCCCAAGAGGCTCGCAACTTAAAGGATGGAGCTAATTCCCCAAGCCAGCTGGGTAATCAAAACGCGAATATGGCTAGTGACAGTCACCCGATCCGATGAACTCGCGGCAAATCCTGTCGATAATGAGGCATTTCCTTTGTGCCGATGATCCTGTAGTCATGGGAGAACATCATGCATGTCCGACTGACCAAAGACTTCACCTTCGAGGCCGCCCAGACCCTTCCCAATGTTCCGCCCGAGCACAAGTGCGGGAGGATGCACGGGCACAGTTTCAAGATTGAGATTTCCGTCGAGGGAGAGGTCGATTTCGCGACCGGATGGCTCTATGACCATTCCCGTATCAGTCGGGCGATGGATCCGCTCCTGGAGCTGCTCGATCATTCTTATCTCAACGACATTTCCGGTCTCGAGAATCCGACGATCGAGAATATGTGCCAGTGGCTTTGGGAGAAGCTCGAGCGCCAGCTCCCCGGTCTATCCGAGATCGTAATTCATGAGACTCCCTCGGCCCGCTGCAGCTATAAGGGCAAATAGGGCAATGATCCTCGATTCACTTGCAAACGCTTCTCCCTACGAGCAGCTGCATTCTTCCTTCCGTCGCGCCTTTGCCTGGCTTGCTTCTTACGATCAGACGACTCCGGACGAGCGCTACGAGATTGGCAATGATTCCCTGATCGCCATCGTCCAGCGTTACGACACAGCGCCTGCCGAGTCTAAAAAGTGGGAGACTCACCAGGTGCACGGCGACATCCAGTACATGGTCGAAGGTGCCGAGAGGATCGGTTATGCGGAGCGTGAGACGCTGGCAGTGAAGATTCCCTATAATTCCGAGAAGGATGCCGAGTTCTATCAGGCTCCGACGGACTCCTCGACACTTCTGGAACTGAACGCCGGCTCCTTCGCTATCTTCCTACCCCGGGACGCACACCAACCCGGAGTCATGATCGATCACTCAGCGCTGGTCCACAAGGTAGTGATCAAGTTCAGGATATGATAATACGTTAACTTCTGGCCGGCGAGCCTTCCCCAGTGAAGAAAGTTTCCATCCGTCGATGGAGATCATCGTAGAAGCTTCTTTTTATGGCCTCCAGCGCAGCTAGGGATTCGGGTGTTCTAGCGAGGCCAGTTTCCTGTTCCATTTCGATTTTTTTTGCAAAAGATCTTTCCATTTCGATCAGTGAATCGAGAAATTCCCGCGCAGCACGGGAATGCTCGACACCTTCCAAAAGGGCGCTTTCAAGTCTTCGGTTGCATGTGACGGCCATCAGATTGCCGGACGAGAGCTGTTGCGTATAACGTGCATGACCATCAAGGAAAGCCTTGTGCCCGGCAGCGAAGAAAACCTCGTCGCGGTCCAGCAGGGTGTCGTAGGGTCCTGGTTTGGTAAAGAACTTCACGACAACGGGGATCGTATCCACGCACATGAATAGGCAGGTAAGGACTAAATAGGTCCAGATAGCAAACAGCCCCTCTTCACCACCGGCACGAAAGAGGGAGTGGAGAGCGAGAGTCCGGGTGAGGATGTCACCTCGCGCCTGGGCCACGATGGCGTCCATTTTCGAGGATTCTTCGGCAACAACGTGGTCGATTTCCCGCTGTTTGGATGCGAGGGCTTCAACTCCGAGGTCAATCTGCGTCTTGATGGTGGCACGGAGTGCGTCCTGCTGGGTGACAAATGTGTCTGCTTGGTTCTGCTGAACCTTTGCCTTGAGTTCCGCAATCCGCAGTTCTTCCTTTTTGTTCGCTGCACGGGTCTCGACTAGATGTTCCTGATAGCTTGCCACGGCATTTCTTTCGGCTGTCTGGATTTGTCTTTGAAGGACCGATTTTTCATTAGTGAGTTGATCGATCAAGCCGGACAGGCGCACGGATTCCTGATTCCTTGGTTCCAGTTGATCTGCGCGTATTGACCGTGCTCTCGGTCCTTCGCCAACAAGACCGGAACGCTGCCCGTTGAGTTCATGCTCGAATTCAGCCTGCCAGAAACCCAGTTCGCTCTGGTTTTTTTCATAGGCTGCAGTGAGTGAGGCAAGTTGGGTATCAACATCCGTGAGGCAAGTAGCGTAGGGAGTGTTCGCGGCGGCGAGTGCCGCCTTCAACTCATCCTTCTGCTGTTCGGTCAGGCCCTCAATCTTACTCTCGGCCTGCCTGGGTTTCTCCAGAATGAATTCCGACTGGAAGGTTTTTGCCCACAGGGCCCGCTGGTTCGCAATTTCCTTTTCGATCCCCGTGATCGCAGAGTTGATCTGTTCTTTTCTGGCACTGAATTCAACCCGAGTTCTAGAGATGTCCGTGGCGCGATGCTCCTCAATCTCGGTTGTGATCGTATCCCGGAAGAGCAGGAGGACAAGCGGGTGCGCGATGGTGATGCCCATCAGGATTGCCACGATGAATCGCAGCGTGAACTGGCCCAACTTGCGATACCATGACTGATAGGGCCGGTAGGAGGTCAGCAACGCGCGGTCAATGGAAAGGATGATGAAGGCCCAGACCGCAGCTACGAAGAAGATGATGAAGTGATCGTTTGTCAGCGTGGAGATCGCATAGGCACCCGCAATAAACGCAAAGAGACATGGCACCAGCACGGCTGCGCCGAAAGCGACGTATTTTCTTTGCTCCCAGTCAGGGCATAATTCCAATGTTTTTGTTCCAGCTCCCGAAAGCCAGAAGAAGAGATGCTTCAAACAATGTCTCATAAGACTCTTTATACACTTGATTACTGAACCTCCAATGTTAATCGAATTTTGGCTCCTCGACACTTCTGAAATTGAATGCCGGCTCCTTCGCTATCTTCCTACCCCGGGACGCACACCAACCCGGAGTCACGATCGATCACTCAGCGCTCGTCCAAAAGCGCGAACAAGTCACGCGACAAACCAACATGTGCACTATTGTATGATATAATAGAGGATATCCCTTGTGTGATGGAAATGCATGTCCTCTATAAAACCCTTTTCGAAAGAGCCAGGAATATTCTCGCAGGCATCGGTGCTGGATCAGTTCTTTGTGCGATGGGCATCATGCTTTTTGCCATCGTTATCCATATCCGTAAGGATTAAGAAAAACGTTGGATTCAGACCATTCCTGAAAGGGGTAGGACGACTGACGCTGTGTCCCCGAGCAGCGCGTGGTGTTCCCTTGAGGGATTCGCGGTTTTGGATTTGGAGACCAGCAAATAGATGGAGGGAACGACAAAGAGGGTGAAGAGAGTTCCGATAATCATTCCCGAGACAAGGACGATACCGATGCTATTGCGCGCACCGGCACCGGGACCGCTGGCGAGAATCAAGGGTGTGTGACCGACCACTGTGGCCACCGTCGTCATGAGGACCGGACGCAACCGTGTTCCGGCGGCAGTCAGGATCGCGTGCCACTTGTCGAGGCCCCCCTCCTGCAGATTGTTCGCGAACTCAACGATCAGGATTCCGTTCTTGGCCACTAGGCCTACAAGAGTGATCAACCCCACCTGACTGTAGATATTTATGGTGGTGGTGCCCAAAAAGGTGAAGAGGAGCGCTCCGGAGAGGGCCAGCGGCACTGATCCGAAGAGGATGATGAAGGGATCGCGGAAGCTCTCGAACTGAGCCGCAAGCACCAGGAAGATCAGGACGAACGAGAGAACCATCGTCATGATAAGGCTGTTGCCCTCCTGGCGGAGTTGGCGAGATTCTCCGGCGTAGTCGATCACAAAGCCGCGCGGCAGGATCTTATCGGCACGCATCTCCAGCACCTTGAGAGCCTGGTCGATGGTGATACCGGGAGGAAGGATGGCGGAAATCTTAGCCGAATTGAGCTGCTGGAATCTGTTGATCTGACGCGGCACGGTGCTGCGCTTCAGTTCCGCGAAGGTGGCTAGCTGGATGAGCTGGCCGCCGGGTCCGCTGACATAGATCTTACCCAGTGAGTCAGGGTCCAGGCGGTCTTCTCGCTTGAGTTCCGGGATCACCTTGTAGCTGCGTCCCTGGATGCTGAAGCGGTTCACATAGTTGCCTCCCAGCATGGTGGAGAGATCGGAGCCGACCTGCTGGAGATCGAGCCCAAGGGCAGAGACCTTGTTGCGGTCGAAGGCTATTTCGACCTGCGGCTGGTCGTACTTTAGGTCGCTGTCGGCAAAGATGAAGATGCCGCTTCCGAAGGCTGTTCTGACAAGGTCGTTGGCCGCATCCAGAAGCTGGCGGGGTTCCAAGGTGGAGGAGATGACAAATTCGACGGGGAAGTTGCTGCCGCCAGGAAGCGCCGGCGGGGTTGTAGCGATGATCCGGAGTCCAGGGATGCCGGCGGTTTTCTTGCCGAGGGCGGCCGCAATCTCGTCGCAACTACGTTTCCTTTGGCTCCAAGGCTTTGTCCTGATGCCGCCAAATCCTCCCGTGGGATTCATGATCTGGAAGGTGTGACCGGTCTCGGGCAATTCGAGGAACGTGTCTCGGACAAGCGAGGAGTAGAGGAGCGTCTGGTCGATCGTGGAGAAGGGAGATGCCTGGAAGATAGTGAAGACGATCCCCTGGTCCTCCTTCGGCGAGAGTTCCTTGGGGGAGAGGATGTAGAGGAGTGGCAGGATGAGGCCCCAGAAGCCGGCGACGGTCAGTACTGCCCCGCGGTGGCGGAGCATCGAGGCAAGTAGGGTGACATAGCCGTGCTGGAGCGCGGTAAAGCGTCGGTTCACCCAACCGGCGTAGCCGCGCGTGTCATCCCCGCGGCGCAGGAGTCGCGAGGCCATCATCGGGGAGAGGGTGAGGGCCACGATGCCTGAGATGATGACCGCCCCCGCCAGCGTGAAGGCGAATTCGCGGAAGAGGGCTCCTGTCAGGCCTCCCTGAATACCGATCGGCGTGTAGACCGCCGCAAGGGTGATCGTCATCGCGATGATCGGGCCAAAGAGTTCCCGTCCACTCTGGAGAGCCGCATTGAAAGGAGAGAGGCCCTTGTGCAAGTGACGCTCGACGTTTTCGACCACGACGATGGCATCATCGACAACAAGTCCCACCGCCAGCACAACCGCCAGAAGGGTCAGTAGATTAATGGTGAATCCGATGACAGCCATAATGAACGCAGCCCCGATCAGGGAGATCGGAATCGCCACCAGCGGGATGAGCACGGATCGGATCGAGCCCAAAAAGAGGAAGATGACCACGACGACAATCAAGAGCGTCTCGGAGAGTGTCTTGAAGACCTCGCTAATCGCCTCACGGATAAAGTCGGTCGAGTCATAAGGGACATCGAGCGTCATTCCGGGAGGAAGTAGTTTACGGAGTTCGGGAAGCTGATCCTGCACGTTCTTGCAAACATCAAGGGTGTTCGCGGTCGGCAGGCACCAGATGCCGATGAACTTCGCGTTTTTCCCGTCGAAGCGGACATCCGAATCATAATCCTCAGCCCCCATCTCGACATCGGCAATGTCCTGAAGGCGCACGAGAACGCCGTTCTTCTGTTTGACGACAAGCTGACGGAATTCCTCTGGCGAGGTGAGGTTCGTGTTCGCGATCAGGTTGATGGACGTCATGGTCCCTCTGGTCTTTCCAACGGCCGCGAGATAGTTGTTCGCCTGGAGCGCCTTGCGGACGTCGGTGGCGGAGATGCCGAGAGCGGCAAGACGGTCAGCCTTGAGCCAGATGCGCATCGCGATGACCCGGGCCCCCAGGATGTCCGCGCGCTGCACCCCGTTGATTGCTGTGAGCTTGGGCTGGATGACGCGGGTCAGGTAATCGGTCACCTGATTCGGCTGAAGTTCGTTCGCCGCAAACCCGATGTACATGGCCGCACGGAGCTCGTCCGCATTCTGCAACTCGATAATCGGTGTCTCCGACTCCGGCGGCAGGTCGTTGCGTACCTGGGCTAGCTTTGCCTGAATCTGTGTCAGTGCGGCATTCGGATCGTAATTCAGTTTCAGATGAACCGTGATCGTGCTCGCCCCTTGCGAGCTGGTGCTCTCGATGTAGTCGATCCCCTCGGCTGCCGCGATGACCCGCTCCAGCGGGGTGGTGATGTAGCCGCGCACCAGGTCCGCGTTGGCCCCGACATAGTTGGTCGTGACCTTGATGACGGCGATGTCGCTGCGGGGGTACTGCCGGACATTCAGGACATGGATCGACTGAAAGCCGGCCAGCAGGATGACAAGGTTGACCACAAGCGCCAGAACGGGGCGCTTGATGAAGAGGTCTGTGATTTTCATCTTGAACGGCTCGGGGCTTCCGGGGCTAGCTGTCCGAGGGCTTGGGGGCCGGGTTGTTCCCGGGTTGAACGCTATTCTCGATCTTCACGGCGCCTGCTTGATGCAGCTTGAAGATGCCCGAGGTGGCTATCTCGTCGTTCTCCTTGAGTCCCTTGAGCACCTCGACCTGATCGCCGAGAGTCTTGCCCAGCGTCACCGCCTGCTCCTTCACTCCAAGGTACTCCTTGCCTTCAGGATCCTTCATGGTCCCGATCACATAGACGGAATCACCATAGGGAGCGTACTGCACGCAGGTCGCCGGAATCATGATGGCGCTTTCCTTGTTCGGAAGAAGTACCTGAACTCCCGAGAACATGCCTGAGCGAAGCAGATGCTCCGGATTCGGAACGGTTGCCTGAATCTGGATGTTGCGCGTGGAGGTATCGACCATGGAATTGATGGCGCTGATAGCACCCTTGAAGACTTTGTCCGGAAGTCCGTCGGCCTGCAGGCGGATTGGCTGTCCGACATGCAAATTCGAGAGGTGTTGCTGGGGAAGAGCGAAGTTCACATAGATCGGGTCAAGGGACTCGAGTTGCACGATGGGATCGCCGCTTTTCAGGTACTGCCCGGCATTGATCTGGCGGATTCCAATAAAGCCGTCAAAAGGGGCCCGGATGGTCTTCCTGTCGATCGTGGCCTGTGTCTCGTCGACCGAGGCTCGGGCGGCGTCGTACTGGCTCTTGGTCTCGTCGTAGGCGGATTGGGCGATTACGCGTTTTGCGCTCAGGTCCCGTGCCCGTTCGAGATTCTGTCGTGCCAGATCGAGTTTGGCGGCTGCGGTGCGGAGTTGGGCATCTTCCTGACGGGTATCGAGTTGAGCCAGCAACTGCCCGTTTGTCGCATGGGAACCCGACTCAAACTGAATGGACGTTACGATCCCGGGTAGATCGGCGCTGAGCATCACTCCCTGAAGGGATGCGAGCGAGCCGACTGTTTCGAGAACAGGGGAGATAGTTTCCTGTTTAACCTTCAGCGAGGTGATGGCATCAGGCGGCATCTTGAAGGCTTTTCCCATCGCGATGGCTTTTGAGATCTGCATGTCCTTCCACCCCGCGATGCCGGCGATCAAAAGGGTCATTCCCAGAATCGCCAAAAACACGATGAGTTTAGGTCGCTTTGGCGGGGTCGGCTCCTCATGCATGGCAAGGGTGCCGGGCGCGGTTGCCGGGATTGGCAGATCGGTGTGGCGGGGGAAAGAGGGAGAATCGTCGCTCATGAAATAAAATAAAAGAAGCAGTTAGGAGACAAATGCTTAATGCCATTAACAAAAAAAGACCATCCTTCTTTTTTAACGCACAACAAGAGGTGATGCCTGGATCGGTCAGTTATCGACTGATGACTTGGTTTCTTATTGTCCCGACTCCTGTCCTCAAGACTTTTCGTGCGACTTCTCGGTGCGACTTTTCCGCAGGAGAAGGAGGCTCATTCCTCGCTTAAGGGACATCCCTCCGCTGTCATCTCATGAAAATCTCTCTTTTATATAGACAAAGTCGCTTAGGGTGTTTAGGTCATGCCTTTGCTATGACTGAAGCAGGAAATCTATTGACATAAATATGGCAAAATGCAAAAGCATAAGTATGCGAACTACGCTAGACCTTCCCGATGAGCTGGTTACGGAAATCAAGATTCTTGCTGCGCAGGAGAGATCCAGCCTCAAGGATCTCATCGGAGAATTGTTAAGGAATGGACTCAAGGCAAGAGGAGTACCAACAAGGCAGAATCCCTTGCCTCCGATCTATCGTTCGAGAGCATCGATCGAGCGCGACTGGATTACTGAAATCAGAAAGGCGGCTCGCTGATGATCATTGCAGACGCTTCACTGGTAAGCTTCCTTTTTCTCGAGGGAGAGGTGTCCGAAACGGTTCGGGAACTCTATCGAAGGGACCCAGACTGGATCACCCCACCGATTCTCAATCACGAAATGCTGAATATCTTGGCAGCAGTCGGGAGAGCGGACGACACGGCCTTGGCAATGGAAGAACTCTGGAAGGAAATCAGAATGCGTCTTGGGGGCCGTCAGCAAATTCCTGATCCGCTGCGTGCACTCAGGATGGCCATCGATTTCGGAATTTCAGGATCAGAGGCCCAATACCTGGCGCTCTCCCAGCAGCTAGGTGCTCCCATGGTGAGCTGTGATCAGCGGCTGCTTGAGCACCTGCCGAAACTGGTCGTCTCCCCGGAAGTGTATCTCCTGAGGATGGAATAAGTGTTTCTGAGTGCTGGCGAGAGCGGCTGATCAGCACCGACGGCCCTGTCGGCTTCAGAGCGCTTATGGTTTTCTACTTGCCTCTGCTTTTGATCGTTTTTCTGGCCTTCGGCGCAGTTGCTTTTTTCTTACGCATTGCCCGTGCTGCCTTGTGTATGGCGGGATCTTGAAGCACTGCACTGTCCGCGGGTCCTGACCACATCCGGAATCCTCCTTCAAAGGCATTCGCATTATCACCGGCGATGCAGGCAGGAGGGAGTTCTTTCAGGAGCCTAGCGTTGCCACCACCCAGAACCACATAGTCGGGAAGGATGGCCGCCGTAAGCAGTTCGACGGTCTGGAAGATATGTTTCTTCCACTTCCCCTTTCCGTTTTCTTCTAGTCCGTGGTTGCCGACATAATCCTCGAAGGTCTTCTTCTTGAAGGGAAGGTGGCCTAGCTCCATGGGTAGCAGGGCGCTGTCAGTGAGCACCGCGCTACCGAGTCCAGTTCCCAAACCGAGAAAAAGCATCGTTCCCCCTTTGTAGCTGCCAAGGGCCTGCATGGCAGCATCGTTGATCATCTTGACCGGGCATCCAAAGGCTTTCTCGTAATTGAAGTCGACCCAGCCTCCGCCCAGATTAAAGGGCTCGGCAACCGGTTGGTTATTATGGACTGGGGCAGGGAAGCCAATCGACACCACATCGAAGTTCCACCCCTTGGCGAGCATCTTGACATCCTTGACCATTTGAAGGGGAGTGAAGCCAGATCCCGATGGCATCTTGCGCGGTTCTTTCTCGCCGCTGAGAAGAATTTTTACGTGGGTGCCACCGATATCGATTGTAAGAACAGTCATGGGAGTGAAGAGATATTTTTAAATAAAGCTGTGTCAGTGAGGATTGGATCCGAGCATTGGATCCAAAATATAGATTATTAAGGTGTAGGTGTCTCTTTTCCAAGCGGTCCGGTCAAGGGATCAGTTGTTAAAGAACTCCAGGATCTGCCCGAGGGCGTGATCCCGGATCTCGTCGCGTTCCATCAGGATCTCGTGTTTTGAGTCGGGGAATTTTACCAGATGGGCGTCGGGGATCATTCTGCAGGCCATGTCCTGATCGGGACACATGACGAGCTGATCCTTGCCGGCTTGGAGCATCAGGATGTTGTCTTTGATTGTGGGAAGATTTTTTCTGATCAGAGCTGTGCGTGTCATCGCCTGATCCACCCAGTTGATTGAAGGACCTCCCAAGGCGGCATCAGGATGACTCTTCCAGACTAGCTGGTTTGCCTCCCAACGGTTTCTGCTCGATGTGATTGAGTTTCCGTCAAAGGGTTCCGCCGGGTCGTAATCATGCTTCCCGGGAGCGTAGTGATCGCCCATTCCGGCGTTGTTGAGCAGTGCGATGAGGAGTCGTGTCACCGATTCGGGATATGGCGCCGTGTTGATCCTGAGCATCGGGGCGCTCAAGACTACGGCCTGAAACGGTGATGAATAGCGTTCCAGATAATCAAGTGCCACCCCTCCTCCCATGGAGTGGGCAAGCAGGTAGAGTTTCTCATGGTTCCCCGGCATGATCACCTGCTGGAGAAGGGCATTGAGGTCCGCCGCGTAGAGGTCGAAGTTGTCGATCTGACCGATCTGGGAGTTGGCACGGACCAAGTGAGGGGAGAGCCCCTGCCCCCGATGATCATAGGAAATCACGCTGTAACCGTTATGATAGAGGTCGTAAAAGAGTTCCCCATACTTTAGCCACGACTCTGTGCTCCCGTTCAGAACCACGATTTTCCCTTTCGCATCAGGATGAAGAAAGCGGATGCCTTGGAGTTTTGTGACTCCATCCGCACTCCGGAAGCTGAATCTCTTTCCCGAACTCAGAAACGGAAGAACCGTCCTTGCGTAGTTTGGCGCATATTCCTGCTCTGGGATGGCTGTTGCATGCTCTGCCACGGCAACGCAAACGGCCACAATCAGAAGGAGAATTCGTCGCATGCTTAGATCCTAAGCTCAAATAAGGGTCCTCGTCGTTGACAATTTCACCCTGACTCCTACGCTGACATTGAGCAGCCGATGGATTCCTTAATCACCGAACCGCGCGTCGAGGCGGAGTTCCTTTCCTACGCACCAGGATATTGGGCTGATGTGCCGCCAGAGCAATGGAACGATTGGAAATGGCAGCTCAAGAACAGGGTGACGACGCTTGAGGGATTAGAGAAACATCTCAAACTGACTCCCGAGGAACGGGCCGGAGTCATCCTTGCGGGTAACAAGCTCTCCTTAGCGGTCACCCCCCATTATTTCAACCTGATCGAGCCCGAGAATCCAGAATGTCCGATTCGCCGACAGGTCATCCCCCATGCCGGAGAGGGAACAGTCTCGCCTGCGGAGATGGCTGATCCCTGCGGTGAGGATAGTCACATGCCGGTCCCTGGATTGGTCCATCGTTATCCCGACCGTGCGCTCTTTCTCATCACAGACCGGTGCGCCGCCTACTGCCGCTACTGCACGCGGTCGAGAGTTGTCAGCGGGGCGGGCGAGCAGGAACTGCACACAGACTTCGATGAGGCGATCGCCTACCTCCAGAAACACACGGAGATCCGCGACGTGCTGCTCTCGGGTGGGGATCCGTTACTCTTTTCCGATGACAAGCTCGATGCCCTCCTGACAAGACTGCGGGCGATCCCTCATCTCGAGTTCCTGCGCATCGGGACCCGGGTGCCGATCTTCCTGCCTCAGCGCATCACCCCGAAACTCTGCCGGATGCTCCAGAAACATCACCCTCTCTGGATGAGTATCCATACGAATCATCCCCGCGAACTCACCACCGAGGTGAGGGATGCTCTGGCGATGCTTGCGAACCATGGCGTACCACTCGGCAATCAGAGCGTCTTGCTGGCCGGAGTGAATGACTCGCTCCCGGTGATGAAATCGCTGATCCACAAACTACTCCGTTGCCGGGTGCGCCCCTACTACCTCTACCAGTGCGATCTGATCCACGGGTCCGCTCATCTCAGGGCACCTGTCCGCAAGGGACTCGAGATCATCGAGGGATTGCGTGGGCATACCACGGGATATGCGGTTCCGCAGTTCGTTATCGATGCTCCAGGTGGTGGAGGCAAGGTGCCGATTAATCCGGGCTATGTCCTCTTCCATGACAGGGAGAAGGTCGTCTTCCGGAACTTCGAGGGGAAAGTATTCGAATACCCCGAGGTCCAGGTGCAACGTGAGGAGGAAGGTGTCATTCGGGCCCCTCGTCACGAGGAAGCCTACGTTTCCTGATCCTTTTTATGGGAGGGATCATCGTACGCCCCCGGGCACGCATCCTGCACGGTCATGACTGGGTCTATGGCACCGAGGTCCTGAAGACCTTCGGAAGTCCCGAGGATGGCGATGTCGTCTCGGTCAAGGATGGCCGGGACCGGATGCTCGGCAGTGCCGTCTACAACTCCAAGTCGCAGATCATCGCACGCCGCTTCTCGCGCCGGAGACAGGACCTGGATGCGGATTTCTTTCAGCGCCGTATCCAGCGGGCTGAGGAATACCGCGACAATCTCAGCATCGATCCTCTCGTACGACGCGTTCTCTGGAGCGAGAGTGACGGTCTTCCCGGAGTGATCGTCGACCGCTTCGGGCGGGTGGCGACCTTGCAGACACTCACGATGGCCATGGATCTGCGACGTGACCTGATTGCTTCCGCGGTCAAGGAAGTGCTCGGCGTTGAGAGCGTGGTAGAGCGCAATGACTCCTCCTCCCGTAAACTGGAAGGGCTCGAGGTCAGAACAGGGACGCTGCTCGGACCAGAGCCGAGCCCCTTCGAGATCACGGTCGCGGGAATGAAATTCCATCTCGATCCAATCCATGGACAGAAGACCGGTTTTTACCTCGACCAGAGCACCAGCTACCGACAGGTGGCTGCCTGGGCTGAAGGCCGCCGAGTGCTCGACTGTTTCTCCAATCAGGGCGCCTTTGCCATTGCCTGCGCTCAGGCGGGGGCGACAGAAGTCACCGCCGTGGAATCCGGAAAAGAAAATCTCCCCCGGATCGAGGCGAATGCCCTTCTCAACAATGTCACCGTCAAAGTCGTCGGTGCGGATGTCTTTGAGTTTCTCTCCTCGGCGGCAAGACGCGAGGAGGAGTACGACCTTATCATTCTCGACCCCCCTCCCTTCACCCGCACGCGCAAGGGAATCGCCGATGCTTTGCGAGGTTACCGCGAGCTTCATCTGAAAGCCGCACAGTTGCTTTCCAGAGACGGACTGCTCGCCACCTTCTCCTGCTCACATCATGTCTCTGCTGAAGAATTCGGCAGTAGCGTGGCCGAGGCTTTCGGCGATGCACGCAGGACGGCCCGCCAGTTGCAGACCTTTGGGCAGAGTCCCGACCATCCAATCCTTGTCGGCTTCTCCGAGAGCGAATACCTCAAGGGGTTCCTCTACGGAATGACGGCCTCTTTTTAGCGGGGAGAAAAACTCACAGGGATGCAAGGGATGAAGGAGATGGATGGAAGGAGTGATGGCCAATCCCCCTAAAACCATACGCCCTAAGATTACTGCGGTTTTGTTTTTCGGGATCTCTTTATCCCCTTCATCTCTCTGAACCTTACTGTATTTTTGGTGTGATTGCTGCCAGAACGGCATCGGCGTCCGAGAGATCGTCAAAGAGGAAGTCAGGTGAGTGGGAAGCGAGTTTTTCACGCGAGTAGCGGCCGGTTGCGACGGCTACGGTGACGGCGCCAAAAGCTTTCCCGCACTCGATATCGCGGGGCGTATCACCGATCACATAAATCTGATCAGGAGTGAATTCCTCTCCATGATCCTCAAGGGCACGGGCCATCGCCACTGGTCCGAGTTCATTGCGGACATGATGGTCATCGGCATAAGCCCCGAAAGCGAAATAGTTCCAGACTCCGTAATGAGAGAGCTTCACCTCGGCTCCCTTCGCCATATTACCAGTCAGCAGGGCAAGCCTGCAGTCGGGCCGCTCCTTGAGGCGGTCCAGTAACGGAATGATTCCCGGCAGAAGCTTTCCTTGATGGAGGTGAATCCGGTCGGCCAGTTTGCCCAGGTAGGCATCCAGCAGCGCCATGATATTCTCTAGGAATGGTTCCTTGCCTGCCGCGAGCAAGACTTCGCGGGCAATACCTGTATCCGTGTTGCCTGCAAAATTGACGCCTTCCAAGGCAGCGTCTCCGCCGCAGACCTCGATAACGGCATCGCGGAAGGAGGTTTCACCGGCGCCACCCGAAGTGATCAGGGTCCCGTCAATGTCAAAGAGGTAAAGACGTTTGTTAGCGGGTATGGCCGGAGACTGATCGGAATCAACCGGCATGATTCTCTTCCTTGCCTTCGGCTGTAACTGTCTCGGCAGACTCGTTATTATCTTCCTCTTCGGAATCAACGTCCTCGACGTATTCCTCCTCGATCTTAGCGTATTTTCGCTTCCGTTTGGCGGCGGGGAGAGGACTCATGGTCATGCCGACGGCACGTCCCACGATTTTCGGAGGCATATCCACCAAGGCCATGGTCTCAAGATCCTGCTTGATCTTGTACATCATCGCCAAGCCGAGATCCTTGTGGGCGTTCTCACGGCCACGGAATTGGAGAACAATCTTAAGTTTGTTCCCCTTCTCGATGAACTCTTCGGCATGACGAAGCTTGGTCTCGTAATCATGGGCACCGATCTTCACGCGGAACTTGATCTCCTTGATCTTGGTTGCGCTGTGTTTGCTCTCCTTCTCCTTCTTGGTGAGCTCATACTTGAACTTTCCGAAATCGGCGATCCGGCAGACGGGAGGATTGGCGGTCGGCGCCACCTCGATCAGGTCGAGGCCGTAGGACTTGGCGCGGCGTATGGCCTCGTCGGTATTCAGAATGCCGAGTTGCTGGCCTGTGGAGCCGATGATGACGCGCACTTCGCGAGAGCGAATGCGGTCGTTAATACGGATGAATGCTGGATTAATGGGACTTTAATGCGCCCTCGTCTTGCGGAGGCACGGGGTTGTGACGGCACGTGGGTGCCGTCTGGTGACGGACTGCTGGAACAAGGAAACCAAAGGAATCAAAAGTATCAGGCAACGGAATGATCAACCCGCTCATACGGTGAGCGTGCGGTCGCGGATTTCGGATTCGATTTGTTGGATGAATGCATCTGCTGCGATGGCCCCTTCGTCGCCGCGTTGACGGCTGCGAATGGAGAGCTGGCTTGCAGCCTCTTCCTTGGGTCCCACAACGATCATGTAGGGAACCTTATCAAGCTGGGCAAGGCGAATCTTGGAGCCGAGCTTTTCGGGTGAGAGATCAGCGGTTGCACGGATGCCTTTGCCCTTCATTTCGGCGACCATCTGTTGTGCGTATTCGGCAACCTTTTCGGAGACTGGCAGAATGCGGGCCTGCTCGGGAGCAAGCCAGACGGGGAAGTCTCCGGCGAAGTGCTCGATCAGGACGCCCGTGAACCGTTCCAATGACCCGAAGGGAGCCCGATGGATCATCACCGGGACATGGGGCTTGCCGTCGGGACCTGTATAGGAGAGGTCGAAGCGGACAGGAAGGACGTAATCGACTTGAACGGTTCCGAGCTGCCACTCGCGTCCGAGGACATCCTTGACCACGAAGTCGATCTTGGGCCCGTAGAAAGCCGCTTCACCGGGCTCCTCGGAAAAGGGGACGCCGAGGGTGGCGGCCGCATCGCGACAGGCCTGTTCGGCAAGATCCCACTGGGCTGGATTACCGGTGAACTTGCTGCTGTCGGGATCGCGGAGTCCGACGCGTACCCGGTAGTCGGACATGCCGAGCGTGGTGAGCACTTTCTTCACGAGTTCGAGACATCCCTGCACCTCCGCGGCTACCTGCTCCTCGGTGCAGAAGAGATGCGCGTCATCCTGAGTGAAGCCGCGCACGCGGGTCATGCCGTTCAGCTCTCCCGACTGCTCCCAGCGGTAGACAGTTCCGAACTCCGCCAGACGCACCGGCAGATCACGGTAGCTGTGAGGCTGGGAGGCGAAGATTTTGATGTGATGAGGGCAGTTCATCGGCTTCAGCATGAAGCCATCCAGCAGACGTGTGGGATCCATCACGCGTTCGGATGAGACGATTTCCTTGCCTGCCCGCTCGTTCAGCGAGTTGGCAAAGGATTCGGAGACCGCTTCCAGACGTGCAGTCATCTCCGCGCATCCGCATCCCTCCGAGGCGATCCGTTCGAGTTGATCCGGTTCGGGAATCGCAGGGAACTGGGACTCCTTGTAGTAAGGGAAATGGCCCGAGGTCTTGTAGAGACCGATCTTGCCAATGTGCGGAGTGAAGACCTGGGAGTAGCCTTGTTTGGCGAGCTCACCGCTGATGAAATTCTGAAGCTCCTGGCGGATGATCGCTCCCTTCGGGGTCCAGAGAATCAGACCCTGGCCGACTGCATCGTCGATGTGAAAGAGGCCCTGCTCTTTGCCGATCTTGCGGTGATCACGCTTCTTCGCCTCTTCCAGCATGGCAAACCAGTTCTCCATCTCCTCCGTGGACGAGAAGGCGGTTCCATAGATGCGCTGGAGCTGGGGGTTCTTCTCATCGCCCTGGTAGAAGGCGCTTGCCACGTGGGTGAGGCGGAAGGCCGCCACCCTAGAGGTATCTGCGACATGGGGCCCAGCGCAGAGGTCGGTGAAAGCGCCGTTGCGGTAGAGTGTGATCTCTTCTCCCTCGGGTATGCGGGTGATGATATCGAGCTTGAACTTGCTCGCGTCCGTGCGCGGTGTCAGGCCGGCCAGTTCGCCCCGCTCACCCATGACAAGGGCCTCGTTCCGGCTGATGACCTCCCGCTGAAAAGGCTGTGCCTCTGCGATGATGGCGGCCATTTCTTTTTCGATTCGCTCGAAATCCTCAGGACTGATCCGGTGGGACAGCTCGACGTCGTAGTAGAAACCATTCTCGACCGGAGGCCCTGCGGCGAACTGGGCCTCAGGCCAGATCCGCAGGATCGCATTGGCCAGAATATGGGCGCAGGAGTGGCGGATCGTTTCGAGTTCGGTCATGGGGAAAGGCGTTTAGGCTGAAGGCTGTTAGGGCAGAAGATGAATTGGCAGGCAACAATGATGAATGAAATCCGAAATCTTCAGGTTTCAAGTTTCATCTTTCAGCTTTCCGGTCAGCGGGCGCGAGCCCGATGGCCGACTCGGGGAGAAGTGAGGGGATGCCTTTCTCGACGGGATAAGCTGCAGTGCCATCTTCACGGACAAGAAAACCGTCCGCATCATGGGAGGCGAGCAAGCGGAATTCCTCGGGTGTTGACAGATGCAGTTGCTGTCCCGTAATGGGGCAACGAAGCAGTGAGGCGAGCTCAGTCAGCACGTCTGCCATCGGTCAGTATTTTGCGACGGAGGGGTCGATTCTGTCAGCCCAGGCCAGAATGCCTCCCTGCACATTGAAAAGCTTTAAGAAGCCGGCTCCTTGGAGTTCGCGCAGAGCGTTTGCGGAGCGGACGCCAGACTTACACTGGAGATAGATCGTGTCGGCACTGTCGAGTTCGCTCATGCGCGAGTGAAGGTCTCCAAGAGGGATGAGTTTGGCTCCGGGGATACGGGCGATGTCCCACTCGAACTGCTCGCGCACGTCAATCAAGGCCACTTTTTCTCCACTCTGGAGCTTTGCCTGAAGCTCCTCGACTGTGATTTCGGGAACGGGAACCTCGGCTTCTTCGGCAGCCGCGGCTTGCGGGATGCCGCAAAAGGTATCGTAGTCGATGAGCTCTGTGACAGTCGGATGCGCACCGCAGACCGGGCACTTGGGATCCTTACGGATCTTGAATTCACGGAACTTCATCTTCAGTGCATCGAAGTGGACAAGGCGTCCGATCAGAGGATCGCCGATGCCGACGATCAGTTTGATCGCTTCGATCGCCTGCATCACGCCGATGATACCGGGCAGCACGCCCAGAACACCTCCCTCAGCGCAGCTCGGGACCATGCCCGGTGGAGGGGGTTCTGGATAGAGGCAGCGGTAGCAGGGGCCTCCGAGATGGGGGGCGAAGACAGTGCACTGACCATCGAACCGGAAGATGGATCCGTAGATGTTCGGCTTCTTCTGGAAAACGCAGATGTCGTTGGAGAGGTAGCGGGTCGGGAAATTATCCGTTCCGTCGATGACGATGTCGTAGGGGGCCACGATCTGCGCCGCATTCTCAGAGGTGAAGAAGCAGTCGTGCAGGTCAACCTGCACGTTAGGATTGATCTCCTTGATGGTGTCCCTGGCACTGTTGATCTTCTTGCGGCCGACATCGCGGGTACCGTGCAGGATCTGGCGCTGGAGATTCGAGAAATCAACCGTGTCGAAATCGACTAGGCCTATCCGTCCGATGCCAGCAGCGGCGAGATAAAGGGCGATCGGGGAACCGAGGCCACCGCTTCCGATACAGAGGACGCTGGCTGCCTTGATCCGCTTTTGACCCTCGAGGGTGACCTCGGGCATGATGAGGTGACGCGAGTAGCGCGCGATCTCGTCATTGCTCAGTTCGACTGCCGCCGTGCGGGCAGGATCAAGGATGCTATTGCTCATAAAAAGGGTGTTATTGGTAACCTTTCGGTCCCTGTGCTTCAAGGGAAAGAGGCATCTCGATACTCTTTAAAAAGAACAGATTGCTCTTGGGTTAGGATGCTTTCCCCATCTCCGCCTCAAGAGCTGCCACCTGCTGCACATCCTTGTCGCCCCGGCCGGACAAATTCACCACGATGAGCTGATCGGAGGTCATTCCGGGGGCAACCTTGATCACCTCGGCGATGGCATGGGCGGTCTCGAGTGCCGGTATGATCCCCTCGATCGAGGCAAGCTTGTGGAAGGCGGCAAGCGCCTCATCATCAGTGGCGTAGGAGTAGTCGATCCGTCCAGCATCCTTCAGGAAGCTGTGTTCGGGACCGATCGCCGCATAATCGAGTCCCGCGGAGACTGAGTGGGTGAGTTCGATTTGTCCATCGTCATCAGCCAGAAGCCATGTCTTGGTGCCTTGGAGAACTCCCAACTTGCCCCCTTGGAATCGAGCGGCATGCTTGCCGCGGACGATGCCACCACCACCAGCCTCAATTCCGGTCATTCGAACATTCTCATCATTGAGGAAGGCATAGAAGAGGCCGATGGCATTGCTTCCGCCGCCGACGCAGGCCAGCAGAAGATCGGGCAGACGCTCCTCACGCTGGAGGATCTGCTTCCGTGCTTCATCCCCAATGATCCGGTGAAAATCGCGTACGATCATCGGATAGGGATGAGCCCCCAAAGCTGAACCGAGAATGTAGTGGGTGTCGCGGACATTGGTGACCCAGTCACGCATCGCCTCGTTGATCGCTTCCTTGAGAGTAGCCTGACCGGCAGTGACGCCGATCACCTCGGCTCCGAGAAAGCGCATGCGCGCGACATTCAGTGCCTGGCGCTCCATATCAACCGCTCCCATATAAATGCGGCATTGGAAGCCGAACCGTGCTGCCGCCGTGGCCGTCGCAACGCCATGCTGGCCAGCCCCAGTCTCGGCGATGATCCGCTTCTTGCCCATGCGCCGGGCTAGTAGGATCTGGCCAAGGGCATTATTGATCTTATGAGCGCCTGTATGAAGCAGATCTTCGCGCTTCAGGTAGATCTTGGCTCCGCCAAGTTCCTTGGTCAGGCGCTCGGCGAAATATAGAGGGGTGGGACGGCCCGCGAATTCTTGGAGTAGCGACGACAGCTCATTCCGGAAGGCCGGATCTTTTTTTGCCTTATCATACTGCTGCTCAAGTTCGAGCAGGGCGGTCATCAAGGTCTCTGGGACAAAACGCCCGCCATAAGGGCCGAAGTGGCCGTATTGATCGGGAAAGCTCGTGAGGTTGGTGGTGGGCGTCTCTAATGCCATCACACGTACTATGACTTGGAAGTCAATCCACGGCAATCGCCCATCATCCAAAAGGTGGGCTATTCTACTGCGACGTCGACGCGAGCTTCACGATGACTTTGCGGAAGGGAGAAGGCATCGGCAGGCCCTCCAGTTCATCCAAAGTGAAGCCTTTCAGTATGGCTGGGATCTTTCCGATCACCCGATGCACTTTCATGGTCACTCGATAGCGGGTAATCGGGTAGGTGATCTCTGCGAGGGAACGTCCGCTTGATTTTGCATTTCGCACTTCTGGGAGAATCCAAAGTCCCCGCCAGTGAGGCCCTCGTGATTGCTCAAGATAGAGCCGATTCGCTTTCCAAAACCAGGCGCGGTGTTCGACGAGTTTGGTCGTCACGGAGCGGGGGGATTTCTTAGGGAGTTTTTTTGGTTCACTCGCTGCGCATGTTTTCTCGAGAGGGCAGGCAAGGCAGTCGGGTTCACCCGATTTGCAAATCGTTGCTCCAAGGTCCATCAAGGCGGATGCCATGGCCCGGCATCCAGTTCGAGGAAAAAAACTGACGGCGATTGCGGCAAGGTTGTTTTTCCCAAGAGCCGTATCAATGGGATCGCTCATGTTTCCCCAGCGGGATAGGACCCGGATGATGTTCGTATCGAGCACCACGGCGTGTTGATCATAGGCAAAGGCGCGTATCGCCGCCGCCGTATAGGCTCCAATTCCGGGCAGTCTGAGCAGGTCGGATTCCTCAACGGGGATATCTCCTCCATGCCTCTCAACGACTTTTCGTGCCGCTGCATGAAGCCTTCTAGCCCTGGAGTAGTATCCGAGGCCTTCCCACGCTGCGAGGATCTCCTGCTCTTTCGCACCCGCTAAGTCGCTGATGCTTGGGAAACGACGCATCCAGGCACGGAAACGAGGCATTACCGTAGTGACGGTTGTCTGCTGAAGCATGAACTCCGAGACGAGGACGGCGTAAGGATTCTGCTCTCTTCGCCATGGGAGATCATGCCTGCCATGGAGTTGATGCCATTTCAGAAGCTCTTCGCGCGCCTTGCCGAAACGCTTTGTGAAACGCGATGATTTCACTCTTACTGCGGGTCTCTTCTGCTTGTCCACAGTAGGCTCGTAGGGCACGTTGAGAAAAACATCAAGTCACTCCACCTGCCTTTTTCCATTTTTCATGCCCCCGCTCCACTCCCAGACCTATCCGCTGACACCGGAGCAGGCGGCAAAATTGCAGACGCTTCTTCGCGAGCGCGGATTTACGTTTGTCGAGAAGCCGTACACTCTCTACGCGGCCACCAAAGAGAAGCTTAATGTCTCAGTCTATGAGAAGGGGCCGAAGGCTCTCTTGCAGGGGCGCGGCCTAGAGGATTTTATCACCTTTGTAATGGAGCCGGAGATTCTCGGAGAGGCTCGCCTAGGCTATGAGGCGGTGCATGAGCCGGAGCAGTTCGCTCCCCACTTTGGCATCGATGAGAGCGGCAAAGGGGATCTCTTCGGGCCTCTGGTAATCGCCGGGGTCTATGTTGACGGTGATCTGGCACGACATCTACGCGATGCGGGAATCCGTGACAGCAAGGGGATCGGAACGGACAAGAAGATCCGGGAACTTGCCCAGGTGATTCGGAATTCGGGAGCACCCTCGGAAATCATTGTGATCGGCCCTGAAAAGTACAACCAGCTCTACACCAAGATCGGGAACCTGAACCGCCTGCTCGCCTGGGGCCATGCCCGCATTATCGAGAATCTCTGTACCCGGGTTCCGGAGTGCCATCGTGCGCTTTCCGATAAATTCGCCGATGCCCGGGTGTTGGAGAAAGCGCTACTCAAAAAAGGTAGTAAAATTCAGCTCGATCAACGCACGAAAGCGGAGAGTGACTACGCCGTTGCGGCGGCATCGATCCTGGCCCGCGAGGGTTTCATCGACTGGCTCGACAAGCATGGCAAGGATCTTGAGATCCCTTTAGCCAAAGGTGTTTCCGCCAAGGTGAAGAGTGCCGCTGCGGAAGTGATCAGGATGTACGGTGCCGGAATGCTTCCCAAGGTTGCCAAGATGCACTTCAAGACAGCATCAGAAATTCTCGCATCCTTTCAAGAGCCATGAGCACAACGACTCTCCATGATGTTGCTGTCATTGGCGCTGGCATGAGCGGTCTTTCAGCTGCAAAACGCCTCCGGGAGGCAGGTCTAAATGTGGTCGTGGTGGAGAAAAGCCGGGGCGTCGGGGGACGCGCTGCCACGCGCAGAATGACTCTTGCCGGAGGGGAGGAGATTCCCGTCGACCACGGAGCTCAGTTCTTCACAGCCCGGGATCTTAGGTTTCAAGATCAGGTTGCGCGTTGGCAGGAACGGGGTATCTGTTTTCCCTGGTCAGAGGGCTTCATGACTTGGCAAGACGGATCGCTTCATGAGCCCGAAGCGTGGCGGAAGGATACCCGGTATGCCTGTTGCGGTGGGATGAGTCAGCTTGGTAAGTTCCTGGCGGAGGGGCTAAATGTTGTGAGGGAGTTTCAGGTGGATAACGTGATGTTGGAGGAGGGAATCTGGCAACTGTATGCCGATTCCGCTCATTCCTCCTCGCCAGTAAGTGCCAGAGCACTCTTGGTTTCCGCTCCACTTCCCCAAGCGATGAAACTGGTCGGCAACCGCCTCTCTCTTGAGCAGCTGGAGTTTACCTCTAGGATCACCTGTGATCCATGCGTCGCTGTGATCGCCCGATATTCGGATGCCACCGAGTCTCCGCTCTGGCATGGGATCCAGGTGAGGGATCTGACTTCGCCGATTTCCTGGATGGCCTGGGACTCCTCCAGGAGAAACCGAGGGACTCTAGGTGCTTTTGCCGTCATCCATGCATCTTCCGAATACAGCTCTCTCTGGCTTGAGGCTTCCAAGGAAGAGCTCAAAAGTGCTGGAGAAGAGTTGCTGAAACAAGCGGCTTTGATCGGTGGGGATTGGATGAAACATCCCGTTGATCTGGTGGTACATCGCTGGCGTTATGCCCATCCGAAGGGACCGAGTGCGCCAAGCGGCTTCTTGAAGGCACCCTGCCCCGAGCCCCTGTATTTCATGGGTGATGGTCTCAATGGAGGTCGCATCGAGGGAGCATGGCTTTCAGGTCTCTTTGCGGCAGAAGACTTGCTTCTCAAGGCTTTCAGTTTGTAGGCCGCGGCTGCTTCCTGAGATAGAAAATCTCTTTCGAAGCGACCAAGCGTCACGAAGAGCCCTGAATCCATCTCTGGGCAACCAGACCCGTGAGCCTCCGACATCTGCCCAGATCACAGGAACTTCCTTGATCTGATAATCGAGATGTTCCGCGATATTGAGGATCTCGACATCGAAAGCAAATCCGTTCAGTTCCGATTTGGAGAAGATCTCCTTTGCCACGTTATGACGGAAGAGTTTGCAGCCACACTGCGTATCAGCAAAGCGGGTCAATCTTCCGAGGCGTAGTGCCATATTGAAGGCCTTGCCGGACAATTGTCTCGTGAGAGGTTGTTGAATTAGGATCCTACTGTGAGGCAGTCGTCTGCTGCCGAGGATGACATCGAGTTCGGGGTGGGCTTCCATCATGCACACAAGCTCCTCCAAGCACTCCACGGGGACGCTTAGGTCGGCATCGGTAAAGAGAATGATCGATCCCCGTGCTGCCGTGATACCGAGCCGTACTGCCATCCCTTTTCCCTCGCCGGAATGCTGGATGACCGGGCGCAGATCCGGATCCTTCGCCGCCGCCGCTTCGACGATTTCGGCGGTGCGGTCATCTCCCTGGACTACCGGGATCACCTCCGTCCGTCGTCCCGATTTGAGAGTCCATTCCCGGATCAGTTCCAGTGTCTTGGGGAGGCGTTTCTCCTCGTTCCTTGCTGGAATGACAATGGAGAGGGCTGGGCGATCTTGATTCATTCCTCGGAGCGCGTTTACTTGGTCTGAATGCAGACTCGTCGAAGTGATTCCAGCGTCAAGACACTCCTTGTTATGATGGGGGGTGGAGTTCTTCTCGAGGCATCCATAATTCTTCTGGCTACCCTCCTAAGGCTCTGGGCGCTTGATCTGAAGCCGGCTCATTTTGACGAGGGGATCAACGGATGGTTTGTCGACCAGATGAAGGCGTCGGGATTCTACCACTACGATCCAGAGAATTATCACGGTCCCCTCTACTTCTACGTGCTGTTTGTTTTCCTTTCGCTTTTGGGTAGGAATCTCTGGGCCCTCCGTCT
Source organism: uncultured Spartobacteria bacterium (assembly GCA_903858595.1). Lineage (GTDB taxonomy): Bacteria > Verrucomicrobiota > Verrucomicrobiia > Chthoniobacterales > UBA6821 > UBA6821. Next base: position 26,499 of record CAIOJL010000105.1, read on the forward strand.
ACCCGCTGTACTCGCAAGCATTGCCTCGGTCTGGATGGCACTTCGCTTCGACCGCTTCTTTGGATCGACTGCTGCGCGCCTAGGAGCACTGGCTCTAGCAGTCTCACCCGCAGCCGTTTTTTATGGGCGCTATGCGATCCATGAGTCGTTGTTCGTTGCTTCCCTGATTATAACGACTCTGGGGCTTCTCAGGCTTTGGAAGGATAGTCGCAGGCGTGATCTCGCTATCACGGCTTCGGGGGTAACGTTGTTACTGCTGCTCAAGGAGACGGCCGTGATCCATCTGGTTTGTTTTGCGCTCGCGGCAGGATGTCTGACGCTTTGGCAGCGGATTGTTCCTTCGCATCCGGCAATTCCCCTTGCCAGGCACAAATGGAATAGCCGTGATCTGCTCAAGTGTTACGCAGCTTCGGTTCTAGTATTGGTTTTTTTCTACAGTGGAACTTTTCTGAATTGGGGCGGAGTTCCCGATTTCTTGAAAGCCTATATCAAGTGGTTCCAGACTGGGAGCAGTGCCGGCGGTCATGTGAAGACGGACTATCAGATCGGCCAATTCGCTTTCCTGAACTGGTATTGGCTCGCCCTGATGGCCCGCTACGAGTGGCCAACCTTGCTGGGATTGCTCTATACAGTCCGGTTGGTCTGGCCTGCCCCTGCCCAGCAGCGCTATCTGGCGATCTATGGGCTGGGGGTTCTGATCGCTTACTCGATCGTCCCCTACAAGACACCTTGGTGTATCATTTCAATCCTCTGGCCCTTTCTCCTGCTTTTCGGATGTGCTGTTGAGGAACTATGGCAGAAAACCCAATTCCACCTGGTGGTGGCTTTACTTACGGCGTTGCTCCTTACGGCATCGCTCCTAATCACCCTGAGGTTGAATTTCCGTCACTTCGCCGACCCTTCCGATCCTTATGTCTATGTGCAGACAATGCCCGAAATTGCCGTAGTGACCGAACCGATCCTTGGTCTGGCCGCGCAGGATTCCCGCAACCATGCCATGAGCGGCCAGATCGAGCTCGAAAGCTACTACCCACTTCCTTGGATCTTTGGCGACTTCACCCGAATCGGCTATTACGGCAAAGAAGAGATGCCAGCCGTTCTTGGCGGGGATTTCATCATCGCACTCACCGCCGAGCAGAAAGTGATCGAAGAACGGCTTCGGGAGCCCTATCTGAGAAGACGTTTTCATCTCCGTGATTCCATGGAGGAATGCACCGTTTGGTTTCGGGAGAAGCTCTTTACTCCGTGGTTCTCTCAGGAAGGTCATGGAAAGCCAGACCGAGTCCTTCCGTCAACCGCCAAGCCGGCGCAGGTCATCACCTCTCCCCCATCTTCCCCTTCACCATCACCTAACCATTGAGAGCTCCGGCGGCGATCCTTTCAGGTGTGGCTGCCTCGGTAGTTGCAGCGATTTCCATGGCCTGCATGAATGCGGGGCTTCACGGAGCCGTGCCGTGGTGCGCGCTACTGGCAGGCATCTTCGTGGCGACGATTGTTTTCATGGGAGTTCCATCCTCATCCGGCCTTAATCTCTTTTTTTGGGATTGGGTCATGATTGTCGTGTTTGCATGCGCTTCGGGCAGGGCATTCTTCTGGCTGATCACTGCGGACGATGACTCCTGGAAGGTGCTTTCGCCGAATAACCTCGGGGACCTTTCCCTGCATCTTGCCTTCATTAATCACTTGGCTTCCACCGCCCAGTGGTGGCCGCAAAGCCCGATCCTTGCAGGAGATCCTCTCCGCTACCCCCTCGGAGCCGATCTCTTCAATGCATTGCTAGTATGCGTGGGAATGCCTTCCGAGATTGGGTTGCTCTGGTGCGGAATCCTTGGCTCAACGCTTAGCGGGTATGCCCTCTGGCGCTGGGGAGGGGCTGTGGCGCTTGCCGCATTACTCTTCAATGGCGGCGTTGCCGGAATAGTGCTTCTGCGGGGTGCGGATCCCGACGCGGTGAGTGAATGGAAGAATCTCTTCCTCACCCTCTTTGTTACCCAACGGGGATTTCTTTTTGCCCTCCCAGCAGGATTGCTCCTTCTGGCTGCATGGAGGGAGGAGACATTTGAAAGTTCGGGAAAGGTGATCCTGCCGTTATCTGTCCAGGCTCTGCTTCTGGGTGCCATCCCACTCTTCAGCATCCATGCTGGCCTCTTTCTGGGTGTTGCGATAACGGGACTTGTCCTTCTCGCCCCCACCTCGCGTATCAAGATGGTTCGACTGGCGCTGCTCGCTTGGCCCATGATGGCGTTCACTGGATGGCTGGTCACCAGCGGAGCCGGAGGTCCCTCTGCGGTTCACTCACTTGGGTGGTCCCCGGGATGGATGGGAGACGGAACCGTCGGATTCTGGTTTTGGAACTTCGGCATCAGCCTGCCGCTCTGTCTCTTCCTCTCTCTCATGCTGATTAAGAGAGGAGGGAATGAGGAGGCGAGAGCCTTTGTCTGGCCTGCGGCCTTTGTCTTCCTACTCTGCATGCTCATCCGGTTCGCTCCGTGGCCCTGGGATAACATGAAGCTGATGCTCTGGTCGTGGCTTGTGACCATTCCCTATCTCTGGAGTGTCTTGCTGCGTTCCAGACCTCTCTGGCTACGGCTTTCTGCACTAGTCCTTTTGTTTGGATCGGGTGCAGTAACTCTGTTAGCGGGTTTGGATGGGAGCCCGGGCTACGAACTCATCAAGCGAAGCACGTTGGATCAGACCGCATGGATTTTGTGGAAAGTTGTTCCCGATGCGGTTATCGCCTGCGCACCCGAATACAACCACCCAGTGTTGATGCTCGGACATCCTGTTGTCTGCGGCTACGAGGGCCATCTTTGGAGCCATGGGTTGGATTACAAAAGTCGTTTAGCCAAACTCAACACCATCATGATGGGAGAGCCCGGTTGGCCAGAAAAAGCCCGCTCTCTTGGGATCTCTTATCTCTACTGGAGTGATCTGGAGGCTAAGCGCTGGCCTGACTCAAAGCTGCCTTGGGCTAAGGAGACGACTCCCTCGCTTCACTCTGTGGAGTGATAATTCTCAGAGGATCTAAGAGACTGTCTGAAAACTAGGGATTGCCGCGTTGCTGGAGATTTTTCTTCGGCCAAGACGGGATGGCGGCGGCAATCCCCGCAGTGGGCTTGCCCCGCCCGATCAACGCTGGATAGGAGGAAAAGATAGGCAACCCTTTGGACGTGAGTAGGAAAGGCCGTCTAGCAGCGTTCTCTGCTCGGTCAAAGCCAGCTGAGGGGATTCTCCCTCGCAGCTGCCTTGCTATCCGGCCTTTCCTGCTCACGCGCGACATTTCCTAGTTTTCAGACAGTCTCTAAGCCATAAACCCTATTGCATTTTGTGAGCGCTATTTGATAATTAAATCACATGAAGACTTTCCCAATCCTCCCTGCTGCCATCATCACCGCTCTCTTCGTCGGTGGCTGCACCACCGAAGTCGGTCCTAATGGACAACCCCGTCAGGTTATGACGCCGACTGGAGCCGCTGTGGTACAGGGCTTGTCTGCCGCCGCCATCGGTGCGGGTACAGGTGCGCTCATGCGTGGGGTGAATCCCGTGGCCGCCGGAGCCATCTCCGCCGGAGCGGGCAGCATTGGCTCGCAGGCGATTAATGCCTTTATTCCTAAATCTAGCGGGTCTGGCGGTGGAGCGCCTCAGCAGACCAATTCGCAGCTTTATGTCCGCTCGGGCGATAGCTTCATTCCTGCCAAAATCAGCTATGTGCAGCAGCCCGATGGCAGCTATGCTCC
>CAIOJL010000106.1 GCA_903858595.1 uncultured Spartobacteria bacterium
CACTCGATGTTCGTTTCTTCTTCTGTATCCAGGAGGCCAGCGTCGTGTAATTGATCCCATGCTCCTTGGCAAAGGCAATCCCACTCATCCCACTCCGCTCGTATTCCTCAATCAATGCCTCCCTTCTCTCCCTCGGCGTTCTCACCCGCCCCCTGCTGTCCTGTATTAGTATCTGATCAACCGGCTCTGTTGTCGTACGCGTCATGCCCCTACGCTACGACACCTATGCTCCTACTTCATAGATGTGCTCCGTGTGACGCTTACTGATCTTTTATGAGACTACCATTTTATACGGATCTCTCAGTTCCGACCGTTAGGCAGTCCCATCTCCAAAGGCTTGGAAGTTTCGATGCACCGCTAGGCCTGCAAGCGACGCTGTATATCGTATACTGCGAGCGCCGCAGAACGACGCGGAGCGCGAAAACCCCAAGTTTTGCAACCTAGGCCCCGATAGCGGCAGCCAGCGCTCCGGCAATCTTGTCGGCGGCGGCATTGATCATCGCTTCGTCCGGACCCTCGATCAGTAGGCGGACTTTCGGCTCGGTGCCGGAGTAGCGCAGAAGGACGCGACCCTTGCCAGAGAGAGATTTTTCCGTCTCTGAAACAAGAGCCGAAACTTCCGGTAAGGAATCCAGTAATGGTTTCTCCTTCACGCGGAGGTTACGCTGAGCCTGCGGATATTTCCTAAGCGTACTGCGAAGTTCACTCAAGGGCCGTCCGCTCTCGATCATGATGCGAAGGATCTGTAATGCTGCAAGCAGACCATCCCCTGAGGTTCCGTAATCACGCAGAATGATGTGCCCGCTCTGCTCGCCTCCAAGGGAGAAACTCCCTTTTCTCATGGCCTCGACAACATAGCGGTCGCCGACAGCGGTGCGAATGACGCTTCCACCGGCCGCCGCTATACATTCATCGAGGCCGAAATTACTCATCACTGTGGCGACCAGTGTCTTTCCCGCCAAAGTTCCCCGCTTGAGCCCATCCAAAGCAAGCATCGCCAGAATCTCATCTCCATCAAGCGCCGCACCATGCTCGTCGCAAAGGAGAAGGCGGTCGGCGTCTCCGTCGTGTGAAATTCCGATCTGCGCCCCTGTTCCGCGGACCAGTCGGCCCATCTCTTCGGGATGGGTGCTGCCGCAGCTCTCGTTGATGTTCATCCCGTCCGGCGCAGCATGGAAAACGGAGAGCGTTGCCCCTAGTTCACGAAGGACTTGAGGTGTGGTTCTGAATGAGGCCCCGTTGGCACAGTCCACAGCGATGTGCATTCCATTAAGAGTCATGCCCGGAACGCTGGTCTTCACCTGGCTCCCATAGTGGTGGAGCGAGTCGTCCATCGTCAAGACGGTCCCAACGGAACCGGCCTCGGGTCTGATCCCGTCGATTTCACTGGTAAGGATCAGCTGTTCAAGGCGTTCTTCAAGGGCATCATCGAGCTTATATCCATCTCCTCCGAAAAGCTTGATCCCATTGTCTGCGGCAGGATTGTGCGAGGCGGAGAGGACAAATCCGCCGTCTGCATCCAGTTCCCGGATCAGGGCAGCCACAGCAGGAGTCGGCACTACTCCAGCCAGGAGAATTTCCGCGCCCACGGATGTGAGACCCGCCACCAGGGCAGACTCGAACATCGGGCCGGAGCGTCGCGTGTCGCGCCCGATCACAAACCTGGAGCGACCGGCTTCAGGTCGTCTCATGAGAAATCCCGCAGCGCGGCCGAGCCTGAGTGCAATCTCAGGGGTGACGGGATAGAGATTTGCCATGCCACGAATTCCATCGGTGCCGAAAAGTTTGCGTCCTGACATGAGTGTGGTGCTTTATTTTTGGGAGTTGTGAGCTTTATGCTCTGAGTGGGGTGTTACAACCTTCTCCTCAGAGTTCCGAGAATTGCCCAGTGTGCGCGACTTGTGTTCCGGGAGAGGACCCAGGTTTTGATGAATGAGATACCAGAGCGCCCCCCCCAGAAGCAGGCAGACCAGTTTCTCCTTCCAATTGTGTAATAAGATGTGTCGCATGATTTTCTTCACGGAGCAGAAGCTGCGACAGGCGCTTTCTGAACCGCTCGACGTTGAGGTTGCGCTCGATGGCCCCCGAGTGACAAATCGAAACTTGTCCGCTCTCTTCGGAAACCACTAGGGCGATGGTGTCGCTCTCTTCGGAAAGCCCAAGCCCCGCGCGGTGACGCAGTCCGATTGTCCGGTCGAGATCATCACGCTGGGTAAGGGGAAAAATGCAACCCGCCGCCACAATCCGGTCGCCGCTCAGGATCACCCCGCCGTCATGCAGGACCGTCTTGGGATGAAAAATCGTGAGTAGAAGCTCCTTCGAGAATTCGGCATCGATCTCGACACCGCTTTCGGCAACAGACTTCAGGCTCAGGTCGCGTTCGAGAGCGATCAGGGCACCGAATCCCTTGCTGGAGAGATCGAAGACCGTATCGGTGATCTCCTCGATGGCTTCCCTACGCTGAAGAGCCGTGTTGAAAAAGCGGTGACTACCCAGTTCATTCAGAGCACGACGGAGTTCGGGCTGGAAGAGCACCACCAGGGCGATCGCCATGAAGACTGAGAAGCTTCGGAGCAGCCATCCGAGGACGGCCAGATCCAGCACTTGGGAGATGAAAGTGAGGGTGAGAAAAACCAGCGCAAGGCCAATCAATATCCGCGCCCCGTGTGTGCCGCGCAGATAGAGATAAATATAATAGAGGATCGTCGCGAGGATCAGGATCTCGAGTCCCGAGGTCCAATACGCTGCGATCAGCGATAAAATCCTGTGAAGGAAATCATACATGATATCAGTGCCTGACTAAGAGAGCCTCCGCCATGCGGAGGGCCTCAAGATGAGGTCGGACTTCATGCACCCGGAAGAGACGCGCACCCAGTGACCGCGCCAATGCCGTCAAAGCCAGACTCGCAGCAAGACGCTTCTCCTCCTTTGGGACACTGTCACCCTCGTCTCCCAGAGCTTTTCCAAGAAACGACTTTCTGGAATGTCCGAGCAGAATAGGGGAGCCGATTTCGATCATCCGGGGGATGCCACGGATTAACGCCAGGTTGTGAGCCACGGTTTTTCCGAAACCAAGACCGGGATCGAGAATGATGGCGGCAGAATCTACACCACAGCCTAGGGCCGCCTCACGGCGCGCTGAAAGATATTTTGCCACCACGGTCACCACATCGTCCTGTGGATAAGAGGGATGGGCCTGCATGGTTTCAGGAGTCCCCTGCATGTGCATGAGGATTAGTCCGGCGCGGGCCTCAGCCACCACCTTTCCCATCCTGGGATCACCTGAAAGAGCTGTCACATCATTCATGATGTCAGCTCCCTCAGCCAGAGCGGCCTCAGCGACAGCGGCCTTGGAAGTATCGATGGAGATGAGGGCATTGGTCCGGGCCCTCAGCGCCTTGATCACTGGCAAAACACGCCGCAGTTCCTCCTTCGCGGAAACAGGCAGTGCTCCCGGCCGGGTCGATTCGCCACCGATATCGAGCAGTAAAGCTCCCTCCTCAAGAAGCCTCAGCCCCTGTTCGCAAGCAGTCTGTGGATCGAGGAATGTCCCGCCGTCTGAGAAGGAATCGGGTGTTACGTTGACAATCCCCATGACTTCTCCTAGCAAAGAGAGATCAACCTCACGCCCGCGAAATCTCCAGATCATAAGTAGGAATTTAGGCTGTAGGCTATTGGACTGTTAGGTCAGAGCCCGGGAATTAAAGTCTTGATCAGATGAGAAGCCTGAGATTCTGCAGCCTTCAGTATATTTGCCTAGCCGAAGGCTGACCGAGCGCCCATGGCCGTCGAGCCCCTCGATTTCGCAGAAGGTCTCGATGAAAGGGAGCGATTTCTTAAGCGAGGCGATGTCGTAGCGGACAATGCTGGTGCGACGCTGGAACTGCTCCGCTGTGAGTCCGGCAAAGGCTTTGCCTGCGCCACCAGTCGGCAGCTCGTGGCTCGGTCCGGCCAGGAAGTCCCCGGCAGCCACAGGGGAGATGTCGCCTAGGAAGATGCCCCCGGCCGAATTCAGTTTGGTCGCCAGCAACTCCGGCTTGCGGACAGCCAAGGAAACATGCTCTGCCGAAAATCCATTGGCTATCTCGACGGCCTGAACCATGTCACGGACAAGGACAAGCACGGCATTGGCCATCGCCTTAGCGAGATGTTCAGGACGGGAAGAGAGTGCCGACTGCCGGGCGATCTCTTTCTGAACCGCCTTTATCAGCTTGTCGGAATCACTCAGCAGCACGACAACACTTCCGACCCCATGTTCGGACTGAGCCAGCAAATCAGCAGCCACCCAGACGGGATTGGCCCTCACGTCAGCAATTACGAGGACCTCGCTGGGTCCCGGAAGCAGGTCGATGCCGACACGCCCGAAAACCTGACGCTTCGCCTCAACGACATACGCATTGCCCGGCCCGAAGATTTTGGTGACGGGACGAATGCTCTTCGTGCCATAAGCCAGAGCCGCTATCGCCTGGGCTCCACCCACACGGTAGATTTCCGTGGCGCTGCAGAGATCAAGTGCCGCTAGCAGAGCGGGAGATATTTTGCCATCGGCTGCAGCTGGTGTAACGGCCACGATTTCGGGAACACCGGCCGCCTTCGCGAAGCCGCAGGTCATGATCGCGCTAGAGACAAGCGCGGCCGTACCTCCGGGAATGTAGAGTCCAACCCTGGGAAGCGGATCGAAGCGTTCCCCCACAAGCGCCCCCTGCGCGTTCTTCATCGACCAGTTCTTGCGAAGGCTTTTTTTGGCAAAGGCGGTGACATTCGCAATCGATGCGGCCAGAGCTTTTTTAACCCCGGGAGTCAAGGAAGCCCGCGCCTTTTTGATTTCCTCCGGAGTGACTCGGATCTTTGCGGATGAGATCTTCGGCCCACCGAATTTCAGCGTGTAGGCAAGAAGGGCCACGTCCCCTTTCTTCCGGATATCGGCAATGATTTCCGAGACCGTCTCGCGCACCTCGGCTAGCGGTTCGGCCTGGCGGTTCAATTCGGCAAGGGAGCGGTCAAAACCGCGGTCTTTATAGGAAATCAATCGCATCCGGTGATACTACCGCGAGAATCTCCCGGGGTCAAAACCCGTGCGCTCGGCCACGCCTCACTCTTATTTCCAAATCGGCCGACCGATCCAGAAAGGATTGGCCACGCCATCCCGGTAGGCCCGCAGAGAGGCGCGGGAGGAATTCATCCGCAGATTACTGTAGGAGCCGTCATCGTTCTGCCAGCGCTCGTGCCAGAAGATGGCTGCCTTGAGTCTCGGGTATTTGGCGGAATTTCCCATCTCACGGAAGGCTTCCGCAATCCAGGCTCCCTTGTCCTCATTGGGCTGATGGGATTCCGCAACCCCCCACTCGGCCAGCATGATCGGCTTGTCGGGATCGAGGGCGCACATCTCGGCATAAGGCCACTCGAACAGACTGGTAAAGCCGCACCACTTATCATCCTCCTGATTGCTGGTCTGCTTGCCGTAAACGCTGAGACCCAGCCAGTCGACATACTTCGAGCCGGGATAGTAGGCGGCCGGTTGGTTCCAAGACATGTAGCCGGGAGGATCGGAGTAGTTGTTGGGCTGGAAGACCCAGAGGACGTTGGTCGCACCGCGGGCACGCACGCGGTCGACGACATGTCGCCAGGCTTTCTTGAAGGTCTCCGGGCCTTCCCAAGTGGCAGGGTTCTTGATGTCTCCCTTGCCAAACCAACTGTTCTCCGGCCCGTCATCCGTTCCTGTCAGCTTGGCCACGGCACCCGACACAGAGATGGGACTGGGGGATGCGCCCGCCTTCTTGGGCTTGATCGGATCTCGGGGACCCTTGCCATAGAACCATCCCGACCAGGGAAACCAGGTGCCGTTCATTTCGCAGGCAAAAGAGACAAAGAACTGGCAAGGCACTTTGGCTGCCTCGTCGGCCCATTGGTCGATAGAGGCATCCCATTTCCCGGCAATGATCTCTGTAAGGGAAAATTTATCAGGTCCATGTTTCTCATCATACGGAGCATCCCAAGGAGACCAGAAGAGGAGAGGCACGGCCCCGTAGGAGCGGACACGCTGCACCTGCTCGGTGGGAAAGGTTCCCCTGCCCCAGAAGGAACCAAGCGCAACAAGTGCTATTGGTTTGCCTGTAAGTTGTTGGAAGTTCTCAAGGGCCTCGCAGGTGACATTATCCTCCCCGTCGCCGAAATCGCAGTAGGCACCAGTGTAGGCACCCCTTTCGGGAATCTGAAGTTGTTGGTACGGAGTGGCGGCGCTCAGCACTAAGGTCGACGCGACTAGCAGTAAGACTGAAAGAGGGATTGTGATGGAGCTATAATACTTCATGCGTCGGGTGAAACGTGCAGGGACGGATTGGCAGGGATCACAGGGGACATTGGAGCCCGTTGTTCCTTCTGGAGGATTGCGGCGGCTGTGCGGTCCAGCTTAGACCAGCGCACCCAGCTTCCGCCCAGAGCCTTGAGAATGCATTTCCAGACGACATAGCCGAGCAGGGGTCTGTAGAGAAGTCTCATCGGGGCACTTCGCCATGCTATCCGCAGTGGCCGTCCGGCCATCGAGAGAGCGATAACGCCAAGGCCGACATCCAAGAGCAGCGAGGCAACAAAATAGGGCCAGATCGCAACGCCACGGCCAAGCCAGAGCGACCAGAGCACGATCAGATCAAGCACAGGAGTCAGCGCCACCACGCCCATCTGAAATACCCAGACCGAGGGAAGGGCAAACCAACCGAGCCAGCCGGAACCGGGATTGAAGGTCAGGTCGCCGTGTTTCCAGAGACACTGAAGCGTTCCGAAGGCCCAGCGGAAGCGCTGCGAAACAAGAGCCTTGATGCTCTCGGGTGCCTCGGTATCGGCGAAGGCCTTCGAGGCAAAAACAACCTTCCATCCTAGGCGATGGAGCTGAAGGGTGAGGTCGGTGTCCTCAGCCAGCGTATCGTTGGTAATGGGTCCAGCTTCCAGGAGCGCCTTGCGGCGGAAAGCGCTGAGTGCTCCCGGCGCCACGGTGATGCAGCCTAGGAAATCCTGCGCGCGTCGGTCGATCTCGAAGGCGGCTGTATACTCCAGATCCTGAAAACTACCGAGCCAGTGCTTCGTATTGCCGACACGGATATAGCCGGAAACCGCGCCGACTTGCGGATCGGAGAGACAGGTCACCAGCTGGCGGATGCCATCGGGTACGACCATCGTGTCCGCATCGATCATGACGATCATCTCGTGACTTGCGAGGCCTAGGGCGCGCTCGAGAGCGGAGGCTTTTCCGCCGTTCTGTTGGCTGATTAAGCGAACGCGAGGTTCAGTCACCGCGATGGCTCTTACCGCTTCCGCCGAGCGATCCTTCGACCCGTCATCCACCACAATGATCTCGATCGGCGCGGGATAATCGGAATCCAGCAGATGACGGATGGTGGAGGCGATCACCCGTTCCTCGTTGTAGGCGGCGAGGAGGACGCTGACCGGCGGATAGGAAGCCGGGGCGGCCTGCGGATGCAATCTCTCCAGTTTCTGCTGACGCCGGGCGCAGAGGCAGTAGAAGAAAACCCGCAGCAGCGCGAGCAGTGTGACGATGACAAGGAGGGTCCATGCGGCATTTTCGAGGAACCGTAGGAACGTGAAGGCCCCATAGACATAACGGGCTGAGAGCGGCTGGTTCTCCTCGCGGAGCGGAGGCATGACGGTGTCGCGGGGAAGGTTGATGAGATCCCCGAGCGGCACGATCAAATCACCTCGGCTTCGCAGCCAGTCGATGATCTCTGGAAGGGCCTCCACGGTCTGGGAGCGATCTCCTCCGCCGTCATGCATCAGGATAACCGATCCCGTGGTACGCTGGTTCTTAACCCGATCGAAGATTGCCTGAGCGCCCGGCCGCTCCCAGTCATCGGGATCGATCGATTCGGCAACAGTCAGATACCCGAGATCCCGTACCACCTTGAGAGATCGGACCTCGCCGGGCTGGCTGGGGGTTCCGTCAATGCCGAAGGGAGGGCGAAAATACGCCGTGGAGTGACCGGTCACCGCCTCGATCAGACGGGTTGTGGCGTTGAGCTCCAGCTCGATCTGCTCGTCGCTCTCCTCGGCAATATTCTGGTGGGTGTAGGTATGGTTGCCGACCTCATGTCCGTCACGCACGATCCGCTCCAACAGATCCGGATAATGCTGAGCCTGCGTCCCGAGGACAAAGAACGCGGCGGTTGCGTTCTTCTCCTTCAGAATCTCTAGGATCTTGGGAGTCCATTTCGGATCAGGACCGTCGTCAAAGGTCAACGCCACCTTGTGCGGCCCCGGATCACCCTGACGCGTGATACTCTTGGGCATTGGGAGCTTGGTGTATTGCTCCACCAACTCGTTGTCGGGATGGACCTCCAGATGCCGGTCTCCCACATAGGGATCCCCTCCTACGGAGATAAAGTCTCCTGTCCCGCTGGAGGCGATAAACTCGTCGAGATTCAGCTGAGAGAGCTTGGCGATGGACGGGAGATCAGGCGACTTCTCAGGATTCATCCTCAGCACATCCCAGGCGGCGGGATCTTCCTGCCCGAGCCGGTAGAGGCCGATGCCTCCAGGATGGAACGGTGCAATCAGGCGTCGTTGGTTGAAGAGCGTGACGGCATCGAGGAACCAGAGCTCGTGCTCCTCGTTCTGGTCGGGGCCTGAGAGATAGTTGAAATCGGGCGACCCATCCTCGAAATCGATACCCTTCACCGGATCAATTCCTGCCAGTGAGGCCCGTGCCATGGCATCGGTAAAGCCGACCTGCTCGACGGTCTTATTGTCCTTCCTCCAGTCGTTGGCATAGGTGCCAAGACCGATCACCCATTGGGAAGGCTCGCCGTAGACCATCATCGTTTTCAGCCAGCCCTGGAACCAGTCGCTGCTGGCTAGAGGACCCGGATCGTCGGGTTCCGAATTCTCGTCGTAGAGCGAGGCGATCAATCTGTCAACGGAATCGGCGATGGCATTCAGATCAAAGGCATCAAAGTCAGCTCCCGTAGGAGCAGCAAACCAGAGCTCCTTCCCCACAGCGTGCAGATGCTCGGCCATTTCCTTGATCAGTCGTGAATACTCATCCTTGTAGGTTGGATCGAGCTGACTCAGTTCCAGAATCAGTCCAGTCGCACCCGGCGGCAGGCGGCTCACCACTCGATCTAGGAAAGCTCCCCTCTCTGCCTGCGATTCATGGGCCAGCTCCTCCACAGCCTCGGGTTGCCATGCATCCCCATCCAGATTGCGCAGAATCGGCAGGAATCCGAGACCCTTCCGTATGCAGAGGAGCCGGGCCTTGTCGCTTGCATCCTCCTTGAGGGTTCCCTCCACGCCGGTGAGTGCGAACCAATCGGCTGCCACATGGGTCAGCTGGTCGGCATGACGCTCCAGGGAAAGGAGTGAGGCGGGATCCCAGGGTGAGACATAGCCGAGCACGATGCCGGTATTCTTGGGAGCGCCGGGTAAGGCCGATGGACCGCGATCTTTCTGGCCGAGGTGAATGCGGCGCCAGTCATCCTTGGAATTCCGGATAGGAATCTTGGCTGGGGGAAGTGCCTTGAACCGAGCGTGAAACTCCCGCACCACCGAGGGAAGTTGTAGAGGTGGTCCAATCAGCAGGCTCCAGATGAAATAACTGGTGGCGCTGATAAGGAAGAGCCCACTCACAATAGCTGTGAGCTGGAGCACCCGACGCCTGATCCCCTTAGGATCGGCAAAGACACTCTGTTCCTGATCAGGAGGCACGTTCAATCAATGGCTGGATATCGCCGTTCGCTGCTTACGATCTGAACAAGAGCACATTTGTTAATCCTATCATGGGGAGCCCCGTGAGTATAGGAGAAGCACCCATACGGGTAGCCCAGAGAATCACCTGCTATGGGAGCCCGCTGGAAGAAGCGGGCGTGAGTCCTGGGTAAAAGGCAAAACCGGCTTTACCTGAAGCCCTTTAAGCGGAATGATGTTTGGCTCCTTTATGAAGACGATCGGCATCGGATTGGCCGGCTTCGGCACTGTAGGTGCCGGGGTCTATGAGAATCTGGAGCACCACCGCGAACTGATCGCGGAGCGTTCCGGATACTCATTTGTTGTGCGTCGGATCGTCGTGCGCGATCTAAAAAAACCGCGCGATGTTTCGGCTCCAGCCTCTCTCTTCTCCAGTCGCTGGCAGGATCTGCTGGAGGATCCCGAAATCAAGATCGTCGTCGAATTGATTGGCGGAACCACGGAGGCCTTCGATCTGACGATGGCGGCGATCCGCTCGGGACGCATCGTCGTCACGGGTAACAAGGCGCTTCTGGCGGAGCGGGGAGCCGAGATTTTTGCCCTGGCTAGCGAGCGCAAGGTTCCCGTCTTTTTCGAAGCGGCGGTGGCCGGCGGTATTCCGATCATCCAGTCGCTCCGCGATGCCTTCGTCGGCAACCGCATCGAGTCGGTTCACGGTATCCTCAACGGCACGAGCAACTATATCCTGACCCGCATGCAAGAGGCGGGGCTCGACTACCCCGAGGCCCTGGCTGAGGCGGTGAAGCTAGGCTATGCCGAGGCTGATCCCACGCTCGATATCAATGGATGGGATGCCGGACACAAAGCCATCATCCTAGCCGCCCTCGCCTACGGCTTCTGGGTCGATCCCGCCACGATCCGTGTCGAGGGGATCGACCGCGTGAGCGCTGCCGACATTCATTTCGCCAAGAGCCTCGGATACTGCATCAAGCTGCTAGGCTCGATCCGTGAGAATCATGGCAAAGTCGAGGTGGGCGTGGCTCCCACGCTTATCCCTCTCGGGAATGTCCTAGCCTCGGTGAATGGGGTCTTCAATGCCGTTGCGGTCCGCGGCGATCTCGTGGGTGACAGTCTGTTCTACGGACGCGGCGCGGGTCGCGGCCCCACCTCCACCTCGGTGATCGGCGATCTCGTGGAGGCGGCCCATGTGCTGGATGCTCCCAGAGGCACCTTCGGGTTCGCGCCTCATGCCCTCTATGGCAGCAGCCGCGCGTCGGACAAGATCGTCGGCTCCTACTACTTGCGCCTCTCGGTGGATGACAAACCGGGAGTTCTAGCCCGAATCGCCGGGGTCCTCGGCGAGGCAAGCATCGGCATCTCCTCGGTGGTCCAACCGGAGGCGATCGCCGGGGTTGAAACCCCTCTGGTGCTGATGATCCACGAAGCCGCTTACGGAGCCATGTGCGCCGCCCTTGAGAAGATCACCGCCCTCAACTGTGTGAAGGGAGAGCCTGTTCTCTTCAACGTGGAGACTTTTGCGTGATTTCCTGATGCCTGACCCGATGATTAAGACCTTCAATGATTGCGGCGTGATCGAGCGCTACCGGGAGTTCCTGCCTGTCACCGATGCCACGCCCGTCATCTCGCTGGGAGAGGGTTCTACGCCCCTGATTCATTCGCCCAAGCTGAGTGCGATCACTGGTGGTGAGGTCTATGTCAAATACGAGGGGCTGAATCCGACTGGTTCCTTCAAGGACCGCGGCATGACCATGGCGATCTCCAAGGCTGCCGAGGAGGGGGCCCACATTGTGCTCTGCGCTTCCACCGGCAACACCTCTGCCGCGGCCGCAGCCTATGCCGCACGCGCCGGAATGAAGTGTGCGGTGCTGCTTCCCGCAGGTCGTATCGCGGGAGGCAAGATGGTCCAGGCCTACATCTACGGGGCGACTGTCATCGCGATCCGAGGCAACTTCGACGACGCCCTCCGTCTCGTGCGCGAACTGGGTGAGACGGGTGACTTCGCCATCGTCAACTCGATCAATCCTTATCGGATCGAGGGCCAGAAGACCGCTGCTTTTGAGATCATCGAAGAGCTGGGAAACGCCCCCGACATCCACATCCTGCCTGTCGGGAATGCAGGCAATATCACCGCTTACTGGAAGGGCTACAAGGAGTTCAAGGAACTGGGCCGCAGCTTCAAGCTTCCGAAGATGCTCGGCGTCCAGGCAGCCGGGGCTGCACCTCTCTATCATGGTGCCCCGATGGACAATCCCGAGACGGTGGCCACAGCCATTCGGATCGGACGTCCGGCTAGTTGGGATGGGGCGATCAATGCCGTCTCAGCGTCGGAGGGCTGCTTTGAGATCGTCGAGGACTCGGAGATCCTAGCCGCCCAGAAGTGGCTGGCCTCCAACGAGGGAATCTTCGTGGAACCTGCCAGCGCAGCCCCCGTGGCCGCTCTCTTCAAATGCTTCGGCCGCAGCGGAAAGACCACACAGTGCGACCGCTGTCCCTTCCGACAGATCCAGCCAGGTTCCAAGGTCGTCCTCACCGTCACCGGCCACGGACTCAAGGATCCCGATACGGCAAAACACGCCGTCACGGCCCCTATCGAAACCGAGGCCACGGCATCGGCGGTCCGCGAGGCCCTTGCAAAAATCGGCTAATTCCAAGCCCTCAACTTTCGTCCCTCGACCCTCGACTCACCCAATGCCCCTCATCGTTCAGAAATACGGCGGCACGTCGGTCGGGAATCCCGCGCGTATCCTGAATGTCGCGCGTCGACTGCTGGAAACCCAGCGTGAGGGGAATTCCGTCGCCGCCGTCGTTTCCGCAATGTCGGGGGTCACCGATTCCTTGATCAAGCTGGCCAAAGAAGTCTCCTCTAAGCCAACTGAGCGCGAGATGGACGTTCTTCTCTCCACCGGCGAGCAGACCACAATGGCTCTAACCGCCATGGCGATCCAGAGCCTAGGTGGCAAGGCCGTCTCACTGACAGGAGCTCAGGCGGGCATTGTCACCAACGGCGTCCATACCAAGGCCAAGATCAGTAATGTCACCCCCGACCAGATCAAAAGGCATCTCGACGAGGGGGCCATTGTGATCGTGGCCGGCTTCCAGGGAGAGACCAGCGAAGGCGCCATTACCACCCTCGGCCGCGGCGGCTCGGACCTCACCGCCATCGCGCTGGCCTCTGCTTTGGAGGCTGATGCCTGCCAGATCTTCACCGATGTGGACGGGGTCTACACCTGTGACCCCCGCATCGTCCCGACAGCCAAAAAGATCGAGGCCATCTCCTATGACGAGATGCTGGAGATGGCGAGCAGCGGCTCAAAGGTGATGCAGTCGCGCTCGGTGGAATTCGCCAAGAAATTCGGCGTGACCTTCGAGGTCCGCAGTAGCTTCAACAACAAACCAGGAACAACCGTGAAAGAAGAATCCGAAGGAATGGAACAAGTCGTCGTGCGCGGCGTCAGCGTCGAGCGCAATCAGGCCAAGGTCACCGTTACTCAAGTCCCCGATAAGCCAGGATGCGCGGCCAGGCTCTTCACAGCGCTAGCCGATGCCCATGTCATGATCGATGTCATCGTCCAGAATGTCTCTGCCGCAGGTTCGACCGACATCTCCTTCACGATGAACCGAGACGAACTCGAGAAGATCGGCGATCTCGTCGACCGCGTCGCTGCAGAGATCAGAGCTGGCAAAGTCAGCAAACAGGATGGGATCGCCAAACTCAGCGTTGTTGGAATCGGAATGCGCACCCATTCGGGCGTGGCAGCCAAGCTCTTCGAAGCACTTGCCAAGGGCGGCATCAACATTCAGATGATCTCCACCTCGGAGATCAAGATCGCCGTCATTCTCGACGAGGAGAAAATCGCTGACGCAGCCAAGCTGGCCCACACGGCCTTCGGATTGGACGCGGCGTAGGCTTTAACCCAGATTTTGCGATAGGCATGGGATAACAGAGAAGGGAGCATCACCCATATGGTGAACCCGCAATACGAGATTGAGTACAGCGACGAGAAGGTGACGGCATGGGGAGGGATGAGGCTGATGAAGGAGGTGCTTGA
>CAIOJL010000107.1 GCA_903858595.1 uncultured Spartobacteria bacterium
CTCGCCCAGCACTTCAACCCCAGAAATTCTAAAACCACTTCTAACCAAAATCACCCTTCCTACCCCTTCAATACTTAATCAGCACTCAGTCTTTATGCCCCTGTGGGATGGCTGTGGATGAAAAAACCTGTGCTTCCTATCGTTAGAGGGCCAGATGGGGCGATGGATATATCTGCGAGCACTGCGACTCGCCTGCCGAGCCCTACCGGGTTATCAATCGAATTCGTGTTTTGAGGTGTCGCCATTGCAATCGTGATACAAGCCGTACCGCTGGAACGATAAGGAGCGTACGCACTCGCCTCTTTCTGTTTGGTTTTGGGTGGACCTATCTGGTTTTCAGTCAAACTCAAGGCATGTCTTCAGTCCCAACGGTGGATGCACACAGGCCGTCGTGGACGCCCCTAGGAGCAAACAGGAAATCCGTGTTTGTCCAGGCATACAGCTCTACCAGGGCCCTTAATGAGGCAATCAAGGGGAGTGGGGTGGGGATCTGATAATCTCACCGGACTAGAAGCAAATGACCTGAAGTCGCTTAAATGCTGTGCGACTCTCCGAGCCTCTACGTAAGGCTCGTAGTTTTTTTCGATTTCTTACTCAGATTTCAGTGTTCAGACTTCACCACTTTCCTCAACTAATACCCCACGTGACCAAGACGGGTTTTCCCGCGGAAGATCCAGTAGATGCTGACAGTATATGCAAGGACGATCGGGACGCCGATGCAGGCGATGATAAACATGTAGGCGAGGGTCTTGTGCGAAGAGGCGCAGTTGTAGATCGTAAGGCTGTTGCCGGGGTTGGGCATCGATACGACCATGTGAGGGAAGTAGGAGATACCAAGGACGGCCATGAGCAGGACCATGGTGAGTGCGGACATGAGGAAGGAACCAAACTCATAGCCCTTGGCCGTCATCACACCAATGGAAATGGCCGCCGCGATATCGAGCCCCAGGATGATGAATCCGTAGGGACGGGTGAGCATCACGGCTACTAGATCAGGGCACTCGAAGAATGTGGCGATATTGAACGCAATGAACAGTATCAGGAAGATGGTGATGAGGCGTGGTACCCAGCCCTTGAGAGTGGCCTGGAGTTCTCCCTCGGTCTTCAGTACGAGGAAGATGGCTCCGTGCATCGCAAAGAGGGCTGCCACCGTAACTCCCAGCAGAAGTGAGTAGGGGTTAAGGAGTCCCAGAAACGTGCCGGTGAAATCTCCCTGCTTGTCGAGGGGAATGCCTCGCGTGATATTGCCCATCGCAATGCCGACCAGGAGTGCAGCCAGGAAACTGGCGACACTGAAGGCGATATCCCAGGCGCTCCTCCATGCCTTACCCGGTTCCTTGCTGCGGAACTCGATCGCCACGGCCCGGAAGATGAGAGCGGCCAGCAAGAGCATGAAGGCGTCGTAGAATCCTGAGAAGACCGTCGCGTAGGCTCCTGGAAAGGCAGCAAAGAGAGCTCCTCCGCCGGTGACAAGCCAGACTTCGTTGCCGTCCCAGACCGGACCGATCGAGTTCAGCAGGATACGGCGATCCTCGTCCTTCTTGACAAAGAGATGGAGGATTCCAACACCGAAATCGAACCCATCCAGAATGGCGTATCCTGTGAAAAGGATGCCAACCAGGATGAACCAGACAATGTTCAGGTTGATTAAGTGGAAGAGATGATACATGGCTGGAAGTGAGGAGGATTGATTTACTCCTGCCTGGAAGCCCGGCCCTTCTGGGTGAAGAGGCCTGCAGCTATCGCGTCACTCACTCCGGGAGCCTTGGTGTGATGATCCTGATCCTCATCCGGACCATGCTGGATCTTGCGGTTCAGCAAATAGATGAAAGTGATGAAGAGAAGGATGTAGATCAGTGCAAAAAGGATAATTGAGAAGAACACTTGGTTAGCATGGACAGCCCGGGAGAGGCCGTCGGATGTCTTGAGCATGTTGTAGACGATCCAAGGCTGACGACCCATCTCGGCAGTGAACCAACCGGCCTGCATGCAGATCTGGGGGGCCGCCACTGCGAAGACATAGACCCAGAGAAGTGCCCGGATGAGTGGATTATCCGCCCTGAAGAGCCAGCCTCTCCAGAGAAGCGTGAGCGC
>CAIOJL010000108.1 GCA_903858595.1 uncultured Spartobacteria bacterium
ATCATCACCGCTCTCTTCGTCGGTGGCTGCACCACCGAAGTCGGTCCTAATGGACAACCCCGTCAGGTTATGACGCCGACTGGAGCCGCTGTGGTACAGGGCTTGTCTGCCGCCGCAATCGGTGCGGGTACAGGTGCGCTCATGCGTGGGGTGAATCCCGTGGCCGCCGGAGCCATCTCCGCCGGAGCGGGCAGCATTGGCTCGCAGGCGATTAATGCCTTTATTCCTAAATCCAGCGGGTCTGGCGGTGGAGCGCCTCAGCAGACCAATTCGCAGCTTTATGTCCGCTCGGGCGATAGCTTCATTCCTGCCAAAATCAGCTATGTGCAGCAGCCCGATGGCAGCTATGCTCCCTCCTATCCGAGAGGCAAGCAGCTCTTCCGAGTGCTTCCGAACGGATCTTTCGCTCCAGTCAATTAACCTGAATTCCCTCTTCAGGGAATTTTTTGGTTTCGGATGACAAAAATTGGAGAATCTTCTTTCCTCGGTCTTAGGCTCGGTTTCCCATAGATCGATGGATCGACTTATTTCTTACGATGAACTTTCGGCCCTTGGCGCGGAGTATGCCGCGCAGGGTAAGAAGCTCGTGCTCACCAACGGATGTTTCGATCTCCTGCATACGGGACATGTCCGTTATCTGGAAGAGGCTCGCAGGTGCGGAGATGCACTGATCGTGGCGGTCAACAACGATGCCTCGGTGTGTGAACTCAAAGGACCCGACCGTCCACTCAATAGGGAACGTGATCGGGCCGAGGTACTGGCGGCTCTTCGCTGCGTCGATCATGTGACGATTTTCTCCGGCAAGCGGGTGACCGACGTGATCCTTCTCTTGAGACCGGCGATCTATGCAAAAGGTGGCGACTATACGCTCGAGACGCTTGATCCCGATGAGAGGACCGCTCTGGTCGAGGTCGGGGCGGAGATCAGCCTTCTGCAACTGGTGCCCGGACGTTCGACAACAGAGATTTTGGAGAGGGCTAAATCGGCTTAGATTGATCTCAAGAGTTCAGAAACGATCTCTTTCACCGGACGATCAATTGTCAGGATTATTGCCTCCTGATCGCTCGGTTCTGCGAGGGAGGCAAACTGGCTGTCGATCAACGTCGCCGGCATGAAATGGTCGAGGCGGGATTCCATACGGGAGCGGATCAATTCCTTGGAACCCTTTAGGTAGATGAAAGTGAGGCTATTTAAACCCACGTTCAGGCGATCCCTGTAAGTTTGACGAAGGGCCGAACAGGCTAGGAAAATGTGGTCTGCATTGTCTTTCCGTGATCGGAGTTCCGCATTGAGGGCATCAAGCCATTCCCAGCGATCCTCATCCTGCAACGCGATACCTTCAGTCATCTTCTTTTTGTTGGCCTCCGGATGAAAATCGTCGGCGTCAAGGAACTTCCCTCCCGTTGCTTTGGCAAGTTCGGCGGCGACACTGCTCTTGCCGCAACCAGAGACCCCCATGATGACAAAGAGGCTCATGAGTTTCTAGAATTTTGGGTTCCCGTTGCCCAAGGAGCCGGACTCTCGAGTTGGTAAAGCATCTCTCCCGCCTTCGGTACCAGGAGGACTCCCTCTTCTTCGCGATCGGCATAATCGGCAGGATTGATCGAAGAGGGATCCCGGTATCCTACATTGATCCGGTTGCAGACATCCTCTGTAATTCCCGTGGCCAAGGTGACCCGGGCCCTGCAATGCTCGAGGCTGTTCTCATATGTCCCGATCCCGCGCACATGGGTGCTATGGGCGATGACTCCCCAGGGGTAATGTTTAAAGCGGTCCCACTGACAGAGGAAATAGTCGCGGCAGTGATAGCCGATCTCCTCGATCACTCTGCCATGCACGGAGGAGATCTCATGGATGTGAGGCGCATAAATGATGAGTTCACCACCGTCCGCCAGCACAGGCTCTAGTTTGTACATGCACTTGCCCCCCACCCAGAGCTCGTCGTACATGGCGGGTGCGCACGAAAGGACCGTGTGGAAGGGACGCGGTTTGTACGTGATGTGGAGTTTTCTGGAGAGCTCTGAGGCCTCTTCCCATGCCTCTTCCGGGGTTCCGGCGAAGAGACCCGCCAGCCCCTCCTTCCCCACCACCATGCAGAGGCATCGTTTTGGAAACGGCACCATTGCGGCTACACGGTCCACCACCCGGCGTACGGGTGTCCATTTGTGGCCGATGATCATAGGATTGGTGACCACAGCCCCGAGCCAATGGAAGAAATTCAGGATTTCCGGCCCTGCAACCCCTGGGAATAGGTATTTGTTACCTCCTGAGAAACCGACCACTTCATGGGGGAACACCGGGCCGATGATCAAGAGTTCGTCGTAGTCGAAAAGCCGCTTATTGATGGCGACCGGAACCTCCATGGAAAAGAGTCCCCCAGAAAGTGTTTCCGTATCCCCGGGTGTAAGAAGTCCTATCTGGCAGAGTGCAGAGGGATTGTCCCATTCGTGGTTGAAAAAGCGTACCCCGGCGTATTGGTTCGAATACTCCTGCGGCGTTATCTCCAGTCGTCGGCAGATCGACTCCTTGCTCATGGCCGGGTGCGATCCCAGGGCGATCATCACGTCAAGGGCCTCGACCAACCCCCAAAGCTGGCGATGCACTTCCTTGAAAACCATACCAAGTGGGCAGTTGCGCGTCGCATCAGGGACAATTAAAAGGAGGCGTTTTCCACGAAGGTCGGCTTCGGGGCACGCCCGCGAAACGATATCTGCGAGCTGTTCCGGCGTGACTCCTTCTGAATGGGCCATCCGGCAATCAGTATTGGGGAGGTCCGATCAGACGGACTGCTGGATCGATCCAACGCTGGTCTGGAAAGATGAGCGGTGCATTGGTTGAGATAAGAGTGGCGCTTGTCAGCACGAACTCGGGATAGAAGCTGTCGCTGGCGGGTTCATAGACCTTCTCACCCGAGAGATATCCGTTGAGTTTATACTCGTAGTTGTTATCCGATCCGATCTTCTTTTGCTCGCGATCGGGAGCCAGTTTCTTCTGCTCGTTGAACATCACGAGTTGTGACTGCTTCCAGGGCTCTCCAGGCTTTCTAAGCCATCCCCACATTTTGTAGTCGACCTTATAGAAGCGTCTTCCTATGAAGTAATTCCCAGGGGTCTCCTTGGCGATAGCCGCCGTTATCGCCGCCCGATCCTGAGATGATTGATAGACGATCGGAGTCTCGCAACTGGTGATCGCCAGCAGGAGGATGCAGAGCGCACAGAGCTTTAAGCGCGGAATTAGGACTCCCGCATGCGCTGCCGTGTCAGTGAGAACGAGCTTCGCAATCACCTCAGACGGAGACGCGCATCGGCATGATGACGTAGAGGAAACGTTGGGCCGAATTGATTTTGATGACGCCCGGGCTCATCTCGTCGATTAACTCGAGAGCGATGGTGTCATCGGAGAGATTGCGGAGCGGGTCGATAACAAACTCGGGATTGAAGGCGATTGAGAGATCGCGTCCTTTGTAGGCGACAGCAAGAGACTCTTTGGCTTCTCCGACTTCAGGGGTGTTGGAGGTGATATCGAGGTTGTTCTTGGTGAAGTTGAGTCGGACGGAACCACTCTTGTCGCTGCTGAGGAGGGCGACGCGATGTACCGACTGGAGAAGGGTTTCTCGCTCAAGGGCGACGCGCTCCTTGGCTTCACCAGGAATGACCTGACGGTAATTCGGATAGGTTCCATCCACGAGTTTGGTGGCCAAGACTGTGGTGCCGAGATCGAAGGCAACGAGGTTGTCCCCGATGTGCAAACGAACATCCTTGTCGTCGACGAGCAGTCGTTGAAGTTCCCCGATCGCCTTGGTGGGCACGATGAAGTCGCGCTCGTGACCCGCGGGGTACTTGATTTCACCGAGTTCCGCATCGCAGAGTGCAAGGCGACGGCCATCGGTGGCAACCAGCGTCAGACGTCCGTCGCGGAATGAGAAGAGGATGCCGTTGAGGACATAGCGGGTTTCGTCGAGTGAGATGGCGTACGAGGTCTTTTTGAGGCCTTCCTTGAGATCGCCTTGTTTCATGGAAAAACCGCGGGATTCCTCCAGCGACGGGAAAGCAGGATATTCCTCTTTGGCGAGACCGAATACCTTGAAGAAGCTGGCACCGCTGCGGATCGAAGTGATGTTCTTGGAATCGGTTTCCAGTTCGATCTCTTCGGCGGGAAGTTCGCGAATGATGGAGAGCAGACGCTTGCCAGGCAGTGTGGTAGCTCCGGCCTTCTCGATAGAGGCTGGGGTTTCCGTGCGGACGCTCACGTCGAGATCCGTGGCAGTGAGCCGAAGGCCGGTCTCGGTCGTTTCGAGTAGCACATTGGAGAGAACAGGCAGCGTCACCTTGTTGGAGACGATGTTCTGGATGCGCTGGAGGCCGTCGAGAAGGGCTTGCTTGGTGACCGTTAGTTTCATGGATAAAGTGATGGGTGAGGGGCCACTAATGGCTAAACAAATGCATAGTTTCCGAAGGGGTCACCTGTCAAAGCGATTCTCTGAAGAAAAGCCCGAATAATACCCTAAAACCACTACCGCTGGAGCTGTTGGTCCAGAAGACGCACAAGATGTCGGGTCTTGGAGTCTTTCTCCATCTGGGCCTTCACAAGCTTGCATGCATGGATAACGGTGCCGTGATCCTTTCCGCCGAAGGCGCCGCCGATCTCCACCAACGTAGAGGGGGTCATCTCCCTAGCCAGATACATGGCGACTTGACGCGGGTAGGCAATGCTGGCGGTTCGCTTCTTGCTGGTCATATCTGCCAGACGAATATCGAAGTGCTCCGCAACCTTCTTCTGAATTTGATCGATGGTGACCGCCTTGCGAGCCTGCTCCTGAAGGACATCGCGCAGGAGGTGTTCCAAGGCATCGGTGGTGAGCGATTGACCGCTCAGTGACTTGTAAGCGGCGACGCGCATGAGCGCACCCTCGAGACGGCGGATGTCGCTGCGGATCTTATCGGCTAGGAATTCGAGGACCCATTGCTCGATCTCGATATGCATCCGCGAAGCCTTTCCCTGAAGAATCGCAATGCGGGTCTCCATATCAGGCGGTTGGATCTCCGCCGTCATGCCCCACTCGAAACGTGAGACAAGACGCTGTTCCAGGTTTGAGATCTCGCTGGCTGGCCTGTCGCTGGAGAGAATAATTTGCTTATGCCCGTCATGGAGGGCTCCGAACGTGTGGAAAAACTCCTCCTGGGAGCGCTCTTTTCCGGCAAAGAACTGAATATCATCGATCATCAGGATGTCGGCCTGACGGTAGCGCTTGCGGAACGCCACGAGCGCATTGTTCTGGATCGCATCGATGAACTCGTTGGTGAACTGCTCGCTTCGAAGGTAAACGACACGGGCATTCTTTTTAACCGAGAGGATGTGGTGACCGATCGACTGGAGCAGGTGGGTTTTTCCCAGGCCGCTTCCACCGTAGATAAAGAGAGGATTATAGGTCCTGGCCGGTGAGTTGGCGACGGCCTGCGAAGCGGCGTGGGCAAACTGGTTATTTGCTCCGACAATGAAGCTCTCGAAGGTGTAGGAGGGATTCATTCCTGCTGCTGGGGTTGCGGAAGGAGAGCGCTGAGAAATCGCTGCGGAGGGCCTATCAGAAGTCAGGGGCAGTTCCTTCTCGACATTTTCCACGTTTACCTGGTTGGATTCCTGGGTGCATTCCAGCAGGAGCGCCCGCGGTCCGCCATGCACTTCCTCCAGGGCAGAGGAGAGAAGGCTCGAGTAGTTGCTCTCGATGAAAAACTGATGGATCGGATTAGGAACTTCGAGAGTCACGGAATCTGTCGATGCGGCGATCACCGAAACATTGCTGAACCAGCGGTCGAAGCTGTCTGCGCTCACCCGACTCCGGATTACGTCGGCAAGGCTCTTCCAGAGCTTGGTGAGGGGGGGCATCGTTGGAAGAAGAGATTGCTCCGAGTTGTTTGTTAAAGGGGCGTTCAAAGTAAGGGGAAAAGATTTTGGGGGAGGAGCAGCTTAGCAAGCCACCCTTCCCCCCCCTCAAGCAGAAATCCTGTCATGGGACCTTTTTATTTTTTCTAGCTACTTGAAAAACCTTGACCCGGGCATGAGGTCAACTACTTGGTTCCTTCTCTCGTTGTTGGCGAAAGGGTATGGCTAACGCAAGGGTCGCGGTACAGCCCATCAGGACGTACCAGGGCCAGGCGATCTCCGGCCACCATGCTGGCATCCAGCGTCCGAAATCGATGAGGCCTGGGAAATGAACCTTTCCCATAAAGAACACGGCTAGGATGCCCCCGGCCATGGCCAGGATATTCATTCGGTCATTTCCCCGTTTCTTGGAGAGCATTCCGAGCAGGAAGATCCCCAGGAGGGCTCCGTAGGTATAACCGAGAATACCAATCGCAATCGGTATAATGGTCAGGCGCGGATCATGGAGCACCGAGTAAGCTGCCATGGTTCCGATCAGCACCATCAGCAATCCAAAGAAAAGGGTGGCGATCCGGGCGGCGCGTACCGCTGTCCGATCGTCGGCTCCGGGATTGAAGTATGGGAGATAGAAATCGGCGGTGAAACTGGTGGCGAGTGCATTGAGCGCAGCCGAGGTGGACCCCATCATGGTGCCAAAGACCCCCGCAATGATGAGTCCCCGGAGTCCGGTCGGAAGATTTCCCACAATGAAGTCCGCAAAAATCTCATTGTCAGGGATTTGCGGAGCTCCTCCGCCCGGTCCAGCATAGTAGAGCGCAAGCAGGATGCCGACTGCCAGAAAGGCGAGGGCAATCGGAATGTCCGCCAAACCGCTTATGATCAGCGAAAGGCGCGAGCGTCTTATGTCAGGGGCGGTTAGTAGGCGCTGTACCATATCCTGGTCGGTGCCATGCGTGGCCATCGTGAAAAACGTAGATCCGATGACTGCTGCGAAAATCGTGTAAGGCTCTTCCAGCATTCCAGTGAGCGCCTTGCCGAAGGGGAGAGAGCTATCCCAGCCTATCTGGATCCAGCGAAGATGATCCCAACCGCCGAGCAGATGTCCTGTCGCACACACCCCTCCTAGTTGGTGGAGCAGGAAGCAAAGTACGAATACGACCGAACCGATCATCAGGGTGGCCTGGATCAGGTCGGTCCAGATCACGGCCTTGATGCCCCCCACCATCGTGTAGGCCGTGGTGACCAGCGTCACGAAGAGGATTCCCCAGAAATAGGTTCCGAGTGTCACCGGGATATCCGGGAAGAGGTGGCGCTGCAGCACGACCAGAATTACACCGCCGAGATAAAGACGAACACCGATTCCCAGCACGCGGGTGAAGAGAAAGATGCCGCTAGCCATATTCTTCGTCCATGGGCCGAAGCGAACCATCAGGAACTCGTAGATGCTCTCGACTCCATACTTGTAATAGGGACCGATGAAGGTGAAGGCGATCACCACGCGCGCAATAACCGTGCCGATCGCCAGTTGACCGTAGAAAAAGGCACGCGTTTTATATCCCTCTGCCGGGGTGCCAAGGAAGGTTGCGGCACTAGTTTCGGCGGCCACGATCGAGGCCAGCACCGCCCACCAAGGAATTGAGCGGCCCCCGAGCGCGAACTCCTTGAGACTGGTATTTCCTCGACCCGCCCGAAGACCGATACCGATGATCGCTCCGAAGTAGATCAGGATAACGACCGCGTCGATCAGGAAGGAGGTGGGCAAGCGAGCCATGCTGCTGGAAGCATTAGCCGATGCAAAAGCTGTAAGTTGCGAGGGGATCACCAGGCCGAGGTCCCCAGGAATCAGGCGCCTTTCGGGCGAAGCTGTTTCACCAAGATCTTGGAATTCCGGCCGCTTCCCTCATACCGAAGGCGTCGTTCCTCGGGCAGGATGACGGGATCGGTCTCGGTGTAGCCACCCTTCTGCTGAAGATAATTCATCGCACGAGTCGAGAGGGCGTAGATCCGCTCGACTCCCTTTTCTTTTGCTAGATTTTCTACAAAAGCCATCAATTTCTTACCGAATCCCTTGTTTTCATGGGCCTTGCTGACATAAAGACAGGCCATTTCCGCAAGGGAGTTCTCCTTGTTGACATGAAGAGCTACGCAGGCGATCGGAGTCCTATCGATTTCCAGAATCCAGTAATCCTCAATCATTGAGAGGATATCGGCCCGAGTCCTACGAGAGATCTCCTCATCCTCGACCGATTGCCGGATGAGCGACATGACGGCCCGGACATCCTTTTTGAAGATGCGTCTGATCTGCTGGTACTCATTGGAGTAGATCATCGTTCCTGATCCCTCGTGACTGAAGATCTCGGTCAGTAAGGCCTCGTTGATCCTGCCGTCGAGCAAGTGTGTCCTCGGGACGCCGCCACGGCAAGCGCGCGCGGCACATTCGATTTTGGAAATAAGTCCCGAGGGGCCATTAGCAGCCTTGAGTTTCTTGATCAGCTCCTCCGACTCGTCGATGGAAAGCTGTCTTGGTAAAGGATTGGTTCCTCCCACCACCTCATCCTCCCCAAGAAAGATGATCTTGGCGGCATGGAGTGCTTCCGCCACTTCCAGCGCAATGCCATCGGAATTCACCCTGTAGGTTCGGCCCTCACCGTCAAAGCCCAGGGGAGGGATGACGGGAATAATCCCTTCCTTGAGGAGAAGTTCGAGTGCGTGGTTATCGATTCTCTCTACCCGTCCCGTAAAGAGCTGGTCTGTACCACCGAGAATGCCGGCCGGATGAGCGATGATCGCGTTGGCATAGGCAGCTCGTAGGTCGACAGCCGAAAGTCCCTCCATGATCCGGTTGGTCAGTCTGATGGCCGCGTCGATCGCAATCTCCAGGGTGGAGTCGTTGGTGATGCCGGTGCCATCGGTGTTGGTCACGGCGATGCCGCGCTTTCTTGCAAGTTCTTCGATCTGGTGGCTTGCCCCGTGGACAAGAACCACCCGAACGCTGAGAGAGCGCAGCACGGCAAGGTCGAGAAGGATGTTCGGGAAGTTGTCCGAAGCCACCACGGCCCCATCGACCGCGATCACGAAAATCCTCTCCCGGAAGCGGGGTACATACTGGAGGATTTCTCTAAGATCGGAAACGTTCACTGAATTGGGAATGGTGAGGTTTCGCCTCCCGATGGTGCAATCAATTTATGTTGCCGCCCGAGGTTTCGGACTGAGTTGGCGTTTCCAGTTCCCTCTCAAGGGCGACCGCTACGCCTTCGGGTTCAGCAAGCGGTGCCAGGGCGCCGAGAGCTGTCACCTCGACGATGGAAAACCGCGTCACGAGTGGGCGCAGGTCATTGATCGCCGCTGAGGAATCCTTATCCGATCGGTTGGCTAGAAGCACCGAGACAGGTGAGGCTAGGTTGCGAAGTCCCGTGCGCAGGCTACGCCAATAGGCTTTCGACGACTGGGCCAAGAAGGCATGTTCCGCGCCATACTGTTGGGCGGTCGAGGTGATGACGCTGACCGACTCCTCGAATCCGGGGCTCTCCGCGACGAAGCCCGAACGAAGCAGCCAGGCCCTCAGGAAGGAATCGGTGGAGAGTTGGTAGCGGTAGACAAGACGCGCCATCCTAGGGAACCAGCCAAGTCTGTGCCAACCCCGCGAGGGATTGGCCTTTCCCAGTGCCACATCCGGCATCCAGAGGACGAGTTTCACGGTTTTCTCCGGATGACGCGCGGCAAAAAGCAGGGCGATGTTCGCGCTCAATCCCGAGGCGATAATCACGGATGGCTGACCCGGCACGGTGGCATCGAGGAATTCGGCAATCGAACGCACCTGTTCCTCAGCCGTCGGTGAAGGGGAGGGGCGCTGCGATTCCCCAAACCCGATCATATCCGGCACGAGCACCCTCCACTTCTCGGCGAAGCGGGGATAGATCTTCGACCACTCGAAGGAAGAGGCGCCAGGGAAGACGCCGTGCAGAAAGAGGAGAGGCTGTCCCGGAAACTGACTGTCGGCGGTATGGTAGACGATCTCACCAGCCGAGGTGTCGGCTACGCGGGTCGCGAAGACCGCCGGCGAGATGGCATCCGGTATGATACTGCGCAGGGTATTGCGCCAGCCGTATCGCACAGCCAGTGCGACGGCCCCGAGCAGGCCTGCACCCAATCCCACGCCAAGAGCCTTCCGACGACTTGGCTGGTTTTGGGATTCCTCGCTCATTCCGGGACTTCTTATTTCCCGGGTTCAGGGACGAAGCGGACGATGCCGCTTCCATTGGTGATCTGGCCGATGATTTTTCCACCGAGTTTCTTCGCAATGGAGGAGCCCTCTTTACCGGGAACGACAAGTACCATGCCAATACCCATGTTGAAGACTTGATACATCTCGAGCGGATCGACGTTTCCACCACACCCGATGATTCCGAAGATCGCCGGCACTTTCCAGGAATGGGGATCGATCACCGCGTCGCACCCTTTGGGAAGTATGCGAGGGAGATTGTCGATCAGTCCGCCGCCGGTGATGTGTGCCGCGGCATGGAGCGGTTTGCCCTTTATCTTGTGAATCTTCTCGAAAGCCGGCAGGTAGCTGCGGTGAACCTTGAGAAGTTCGGCGCCGACGGTCGTGCCAAGTCCGGCTGGGCGGTCGCTGAGCTTGAGCCCGAGAAGATCCAGGAGAACTTTGCGGGCCAGAGAGTATCCGTTGGTGTGAAGGCCGTTGGAGGCGAGTCCGATGAGAGCGTCGCCCACCTTCACCCGACTCCAGTCGAGCAGGTCCTTCCGGTCAACAATACCGGTGATGGAGCCAGCCAGATCATATTCCCCCTCGCTGTAAAGCCCGGGCATCTGTGCTGTCTCACCACCGATCAGGGCGCAGCCAGCTTCCTTGCACGCACGGGAGAGGCCAGTGATGATTTCTTTGAGCACACGGGGGTCGAGCTTGGCGGCTGCAATGTAATCGAGGAAGAAAAGGGGACGGGCACCCGTCACGGCGATGTCGTTGACGCAGTGGTTCACAAGATCGGCCCCGATCGTGTCGTGCTTGTCCGTGGCAAAGGCGATTTTGAGTTTCGTGCCGACACCATCGACGCTTGCGACCAGGACGGGATCCTTGATCCCGCGTTTCTTGAAATCGGGACGGAAGAGGCCGCCGAAGCCGCCGATACCTCCCAGTACCTCGGCCCCGTGCGTGGGGCGAACGAGGTCCCCGATGCCGGACTTGAGCCGGTTGCCGAGCGCCACATCAACTCCCGCGCGCGCATAGGAACTCTTGGCAGGTTTCAAGGATTTCGTTTTTGCCGCAGATCCGGCAGGCTTCTTCTTGGAGGTTTTGGGGGCTTTGGAGGCTTTTTTCTTGGTGGTCATGACAAGGTGTGTTGAGTGGTTCTACAAATCAGGATCGGGCGGTTATGAGTGTGGGCTGGGCGCTTTGGTCAGCAAGAAGCTGGGCGCTTCCCTTGCGTCGTTCCATGATCAGCTTGTCGAAGGCCGTGTCGAAGGGCACGGGGTATTCCCCGGTGAAGCATGCCATGCAAAAAGAGTTTTTCTCTAGGCCGGTTGCCCGGACCATGCCGTCGACGTCCAGGTAGCCGATACTGTCTGCGCCCAGATAATCGCAGATCTCCTGATGGGTGTGCTGGTTGGCGATGAGCTTCTCAGGGTCGGGGAAGTCGATGCCGTAGTAGCAGGCGTGTCGGTGAGGGGGGCAACTAATGCGGAGGTGAACCTCCTTGGCTCCAGCCTCACGGAGATTCACTACGCGGGCCTTTGCCGTGGTGCCACGGACGACCGAATCATCGACGACGACAACACGCTTTCCCTTCACCGCATCGCCAATGAGGTTGAGTTTTACGCGGACGTTGAAATCCCTAATGAGCTGAGTCGGTTGGATGAAGGTGCGGCCGATATAGTGATTGCGGACGAAGGCAGGGTCGTAGGGAATCCCCAGTTCCTCAGCGAAACCTAGCGCGGCGTAGATTCCCGAATCCGGTACCGGAATGACGACATCGGCCTCGACGGGGTGGAGGCGCGCAAGTTCCCTGCCCATGTTCACACGGGCCTTGCTCACCGTCACTCCGCGCAGGCGGCTGTCCGGGCGTGCGAAGTAGACATACTCGAAGATACAGAAGGCTTCCCGGGCCGGAACGAATGGAAATTCGGAGCGGAGACCCTGATCATTGATAACCACCACTTCACCTGGTTCGAGGTCGCGGACGAACGTCGCGCCGATCAGGTCGAAGGCACAGGTCTCTGAGGAGAGCACCCACGCATCACCGAGCTTTCCGAGCGACAGGGGGCGCAGGCCGTTGGGATCGCGGACGCCAATAATCTCATTCTCCCCCATGACGACAATGGAAAAGGCCCCTTCGAGACGACGCAGTGACCCGATCGGTCCTCCCATCGTGTGATCCGGCTGGGCAAGGAGATGGAGGACGATCTCGCTATCGACCGTCGTCTGGAAAATGGAGCCGCGGTTTTCAAGCTCATCCCGGAGAGCCGCCGCATTGACGAGGTTTCCGTTATGGGCCACAGCGATCTGCCCCCGCGCCGTGTCGACGCCTAGGGGCTGAGAGTTCAGGAGAGTGCTCGATCCGGTGGTGGAATAACGGACATGGCCGATGGCCCGGGTGCCCTTGAGCGATTCAAGGTTCTCCGGATCGAAGACCTGGGAGACAAGGCCCATTCCTTTATGAAGGCAGAATACTTTTCCGTCGCCGTTGCTCGAGGCGATGCCGGCGCTTTCCTGACCACGATGTTGAAGGGCAAAGAGTCCGTAGTAGGTTAGCAATGGAGCATCCTTGTGACCGAAGACGGCGAAGACGCCGCATTCATGTTTGGGACGATGGGACTCGGACAAGGGAGGCGTGGTTTGGAAGTTCAACAGGATGGTTCGGTCAGGTGGAGGACTGGAGGCAACAAACTTTTCACCTTTTGCCTTTATCATCAAACATGATTTGGAAAATGAAGCGGAGGAAACTCTGCGATTGCGATAAATCCGTTGACCTGAGGAGATTTTTGCCGTTCGCTCTCGCCCTCTCCGATGGCTTTCCGTACGTCCGTGACTTCCTCTCTTCCCAGCCTACCCATGGTTTTTTCAGCTGATGCGGCTGTTGCAGGCGGTCCGATGATTCGACGTCATGACTCCTTCTGGAGACGCTTCTCTTGGTCACTGGAATCCGTTTTATCCATCGAGCCCTCTTTCCAGAATGGTGATTTGATCCGCTTGGCTAGACGGGAGGAGGGGGAGGATGTCCTGCAGACAGTTCTTCTTTCACTATCGATGGATTCCTCTTGGAACGATTCCTATGCCATGGCGGAGCATTATTTGACCTCCACGGTCGGTAGGCTTTTCAACGAGACTGAACCTCTCTGCCTCGTCATTCAGAAAGGGAACAGGCTCATTGCCGCCTCACTTCTGGATCCTGATCCCGACGCAGTGCACCAGCTTGTCAGCGGTCCCATGGTGACCACGGAGTACCGAAACAGGGGCATAGGCTCCCGTCTTCTGCATGCATCCCTTGCGGCGCTTCAGGAACGTGGCCTGACAAGAGCGACCGGGATTACCCGTGACAGGACCGTGGCGGCCCGCCATGTCTATACGAAGTTCGGATCGGTCTCGGAATCCTTCAGCTTTCAGGGCCTCTTAGATGGTCGCCGTGAAGCAAAGGCTTGAAAACCTGCTCCCGGCAGGGCAGTCTTTCCAACTAAGTTTTTACCACTGCCTTGTGGTGTAACGGTAGCACAGCAGTTTCTGGATCTGCTTGTCATGGTTCGAATCCATGCGAGGCAGCCACTTTTCAAGTGGCTTATTTCTTTCTGACCGGCTTCGAATAGCTGAGCACCTTGGCGGGAGGAATGTTCCGATGAACAGTCCTGCTCTTGTGATGATCGTCGAAGTGATCGAGTGCAACTTTACGGAAGCGCTGGCTTCCCGTCATGTACCAGCAAATCGGGTACGTGAAGGTCCTAAAGACTCCGTCATCATGAAGTGCCTCTCGCGTCGCCGTCAGGATCATTTCTTGAACCGAGCGGGGCATACTGGCGAACGGTAGTCCGGAAATAATGAGGCGGGGTTTTTTTAGGCCCCTTCTTTCCAGGAGTTCCTGGATCTCTTCGGCTGAACCGAGATGGAAATGTTTTTCTGGGAATCGCCGTTGCAAGTGCCCATGAAAATGGGGATCCCTCTCGATGCCTATATATTCGGCTCCCTCCGGAAGTCGTTCCAGTAAAAGCGCGGTGAAGGCACCCGTGCCGGGTCCATACTCCACGACCACATCGCCATACTCCAACTCGATCCCATGGAGCATGGCCTTGGCAAGGTCCCGGGAACTCGGAAAAACCGCCCCGACACTTGTTGGCGCTGAGGCAAACCGCATGATAAAAGAGATGACCTCCGCCAGATTCCCTAAGGGATTTTTCTTACCGCTCTTTTTTTTGGGATGAGAAGCGGGGCTTTTCTTGGATGGGGTACTCATGCGGTGAAGGCTAAGAAGCGTAACACGTACCGCCTCTTGCATGGCAAGGGGAAGTGTCCCCTGATCCCTTCTTTACCTTGCTCATCAGAGCTTGCGCACCCTTCCTAGTCAGGGCTACATACTCGGATGCGCTTCACTTCTGCGCCGGCCCGGCTTTTGTTACTCCCGGTATTGTTACTCGTGACGGGTTGTTCCTCCTTGGTTTCATCTTCCTCTCGCGTAGTGGCTCTCTACGATCCCGTGCCTCGTTCCATCGAGACCGGCAAGGCCTCCTATTACGGAGGACGCTGGATCGGAAGGCTCACAGCCAATGGGGAGCACTACCATTCAACAGACTGCACGGCCGCTCATAAGCATCTGCCGTTCAATACAATGGTCCGCGTCACCAACCTCAAGAATAACAAGAGCGTCATCGTCCGGATCAATAACCGTGGTCCCTATGCCAAGGGACGTATTCTCGACCTGAGCATCGTGGCCGCTAAGAAGATCGAGATGATCGGTGACGGGATCGTCCCGATACGGGCAGAGGTTCTGAAGAAGATCCCGGTCATGACGAAGCCGAACCGGCAGTTAAGCGAGGTTCAGTAGGCAGCAGGCCAATCTGGAGAAATCTTTTCAGTGAATGTTCTAAGGAAAGACAGGATCAGGTTGACTTTTTCTAAAACATATCATCATATACGCATCAGATGATAAGAAAAAAAACACTTTTGGTGCTTATGCTGCTCTCTTCATGCCCGGTGTTGAAGGCGCAGCAAGATACCAATGCGCCTCCTTTATCGACTATCATTCCATGTGCAGCACTTCCGGTCGTGACAGTGGTGGGGGATAATCCCGTCATGGGGATGGATACGAGCACTGTTCCGAATCCTGGAGGCTATAATCCCCTTTGGGACAATGCCGCCACGCGAACCGTGACCCCAGATATGCGGAATCCTATTTCTGTGCAAACCATGCCTCAGCAGTTGCTGAAGGATCAGCAGACCATCTATCTGGATGATGCTCTCCAGAATATCAGCGGGGTTACCCCTCAGAACAGTAGCTACGGGACGGGGGATAGTTTTGCCATCAGGGGATTCAATATGAACAACCTCGTTTTCGAAGATGGACTGCGTAGCGATTACTATGCTGCGGGATTCCAGCGCTCCATGCAGAATGTGCAGAGCGTCACAGTCGTCAAGGGACCCGCCTCGGTCCTTTACGGACAGGCTGAACCTGGCGGGTTGGTTGATATCGAGATGAAGAAGCCTCTCTCAACGAATTACTTTGCTCTCGATCAGCAGATCGGCTCGTTCAGCTTCTACCGCACTACCCTGGATGCCTCGGGGCCGCTGAATGCCGACAAGACATTGCTCTACCGATTCAATGTGGATGAGGAAAATTCCTACTCCTACCGCGCCTTCGTCAAATCGCAGCGCCTCTTCCTCTTCCCAACGATCCAGTGGAAGCCAAACAAGGAGAATCAAGTCACTCTGGAAGTCACCTATGCGAATATCAATCAGGTCCAGGACAACGGGATTCCTTTCACGACCAATCGAGTCCCGGCCTCCGTACCGATGGGTAATAATTATGCGATGCCTGGAGCCAATGAAAACCCTACCCAGGATTTCACGGTCAAGCTATCGGCCACCCATAACTTTAGTGATGATTGGATGATCCATGCTGCCTACAAGACGGAGTTCATGAGTTCCCCTATTTCCAATTCCCAGTTTTATGCGGGGGATGTGGACCAGAATGGCAACCTGCCGCTCTATGTTTCCTCCACGCCTCTCTACAATCTTTGGACTCAGGAGTACCTGGTCGATCTGACGGGAAAATTCAAAACCTGGTTCCTCAAGCACACGGTGCTCGGTGGATTTGATTTCTTTCATCAGAACTTTCATTACACCTACGAGCAGGCGGATAACCCCTTCATATCGCAGAATATCTTTCAGCCGAACTGGAGCCTGCCACTCCCACCAATTAATCCCGCTAAGACAGGAAACACCTACCAGCAGCTGAATGACTGCGGCGCCTATTTTCAGGACCAGATGGAACTCCCGTGGCATATTCACCTGCTTGCAGGCTTCCGCTACGACAATGTGAATGTCTCCAACACCGCTTACTCCAAGTACGGAAGCTCCACCGCCCATGAGATCCCTCCACTGACACCCCGCTTCGGGGTGCTCTGGCAGCCGGTCAAGCCGGTGAGTTTCTATGGTAGCTACACGGAAAATTACGGCACCACAGCCTTGGGATCCGTCACGGCCAATGGGCAACCCCTGCAACCGGAAGGAGCCAAGCAATGGGAGGCCGGCATCAAGACCGAGTTCTTGGAAAAGAAACTCACGACCACCGTGGCCCTCTATCAGCTCACCCAAAACAACATTCCTACAGCCGATCCCTCGAACCCCGGTTTTGAGAAGGCCGTCGGACAGGCCCAAAGCAAGGGGTTGGAGTTAGAAACGGCCGGTGAAATTCTGCCGGGCTGGAGAATCATTGGCGGCTACTCCTATATCAACTGCGTCACAACCCTCGATAATAATTCCCCTAGCCTTCAGGGGCTGAGGTTCCCCGGCGTGCCCTACAACAGCGGCAGTCTTTGGAGCACCTATGAGATACAAGGAGGCCCTTTGAAGCGGTTCAAATTCGGTGCCGGAGTTGTGGGGCGCAGCGAGGAACAGGCCTATGCCTATTCATCATCTGGAACATCTTATGAAGTGGACCGCATCCCGGCTTTTGCAGTTTTGAACGCGATGGCCAGCTATCCCTGGAGTCTCGGGAAGACCAAATGGACCGCCCAGATCAACATCAACAACATGCTCAACACCGCTTACTTCTCCAGTGTGAATCCGAGCCAGGCGATGCCAGCCGCTCCCTTCAACTTCATGGCGTCGCTCAAGATGGAGTTCTGAAATCCATTGATTCTTTCGCAGGGAACCGCTGATTAAATCCCATGATGGCCGCTGAAGAGCAGTTGCTGATTTTTGAAGGCGCGAGTGCTGGGCGATACCGCAGCGGGGATGCGCCCGCGAGGCCGCCTTGCCCGCGGACTATTCTACCCGCAACGGCTTCAATGCAATTTAATCAGCGCTTCCCTAGCAATGCCACGGCCAATATCTTCCTAACAACAACTCCAGCTGTTTTATGAAATCAGAAAAACCGAATCAATTTTCTCGAACAGTCTTCCCAGCCATCATGCTCTTGCTCGCCGGTACGTTTTTCCGAGTGATTCGGGTTGACCTGGCTCCGGAGACCTTGCCGAATTTTGCTCCCCTCATGGCTGCGGCCCTTTGCGGAGCTGTCTTTATCCCGGGATGGATGGGACTTGTGGTGCCTGTCGTAGCCCTTCTGGTTTCGGATGCCCTACTCAATCTCCACTATGGAGTGCCCGTGGTCTCCTCCCAGCTTCTCTGGACCTTGCCTGGTTATCTGATCGCCGTTGGTCTTGGCTGGATAATCCGTGAGCGGCGTGGCGGTCTTCTGGCGATCCTAGGAGGAACCTTGCTTGCATCAGTCCTTTTTTATCTGATCACCAACACGGGGAGCTGGCTCGGGCTTGTTTCCTATCCTCGGAACTTCGCGGGGTGGATTCAGTCGCTGACCATCGGTCTGCCCGGCTATCCTCCCACCTGGGTCTTCTTCCGTAATAGCCTCGTGAGCGATCTTCTCTTTGCTGCCTTCTTTGTAGCTGTGGAGCGTATGATTGTACCCGTCCGTATGGAATCGACCAAAGCCATTCCGGCCTGATGTTATCTCCGCGAAAGCCAGCGGAGCGCGGGTCCGATTCTCTGCTGCCAGGAAGTGATCTCCTGGAATCCTCCTGGATGACGATGAATTTGGAAGTCTTCCCCGTCCTTCCAGCCCCTGCAGCGCAGGATGGCTCCGAGATCACGATGGTAAGGCTCATAGCACTCATCCAGACCGATTGTGCCATAGTCGAAGTAGATGCGACTGTCCGCAGGCAGAGATTTCCTTTCCTCCAGATGGAGCAGCATCGGAGAGTGGGGCGGAGGAGCACCCTCCACGCCCTCGAACGAGGTCGAGAGGCAGCACGCGGCACCGAAAATTTCTGGATGACCAAGCAGGGTTCGGAAAGCAGTCACCGCGGCATGACCCGTTCCTCCGATCCAACGTGCCGACGGAGAGTCCAGCAACCGGAAGCGATCGGCAAGTCCGGCAATGATCACAATCGGATCGATGGGATCGGCGGGGGGGGGCGAGGCGAGCACTTCCGCCACGATCATTTCCGGAAGAATTCCCTCGGCATGAAGCGTGGCAATCGCTTCCTGGGCCTTCAACCCCGGGGTCAGCATCAGCAGCATGGGAAATTTCCGAGTAGGAGTCTGGCTGTAGGAAGCAGGCAGGAAAACAGAGATTTCTTTTCCTGCTACCGTGATTGTTTCGGTGGATTCCAGCATTCCTAATCCGTACCATTCCCCTACTCCTTCTCCAACCTGTAAAGCCACCCACTTGATGACCTCCACGCTGCCCAACCACGAATCGGATGCCCTTCTGAGAGAGCTTTTCACCCGCCGTATCGCACTGCTCGATGGCGCGATGGGAACGATGATCCAGCGCCACCCGCTGACCGAGGAGGACTTCCGGGGAGAACGCTTCAAGAATCACGGGCATGACCTGAAGGGAAACAACGATATCCTCTCTATCACGCGTCCCGACGTCATCAAGGGTATCCATCGAGGCTACTTCGATGAGGGGAGCGATATCGTCGAGACGAATACCTTCAGCACCACGACGGTCTCACAGGCCGACTACGGGCTGGAAGATGCCGTCAGGGAGATCAATCTTGCCGGAGCCAAGGTAGCTCGTGAAGCCGCCGATGAGTTCATGGGCGCGAATCCGGGACGGCATGTCTTTGTGGCAGGTGCGGTGGGGCCGACCAACCGTACGGCCTCCATGTCACCGGATGTGAACAATCCCGGCTACCGAGCCGTCAACTTCGATGGGCTGGTGATTTCCTACGCCGAGCAGATCGAGGCACTGCTCACTGGCGGAGTTGATCTCCTCTTGCTTGAGACCGTCTTCGACACTCTGAATCTGAAGGCCGCGATCTTCGCCTGCGAGGAGGTCTTTGAAAAACGCGGGATGCGCTGGCCGATCATTCTCTCGGTTACCATCACCGATGCCTCGGGCCGAACGCTCTCCGGTCAGACCGTAGAGGCTTTCTGGAATTCCGTCCGCCATTCCAAGCCCTTGGCGGTGGGCATCAACTGCGCCCTTGGTGCCTCCGAGATGCGTCCCTATATCGAGGAGCTTTCCCACATCGCCGACTGTTTCATCAGTTGTTATCCGAATGCGGGCCTCCCCAATGCCTTCGGCGGCTACGACCAGTCGGCCTCCGAGATGGCGGCGCTCGTTGCCGACTTCGCCTCGGAGGGCTGGATCAATGTGGTGGGGGGTTGCTGCGGTTCCACACCAGAGCACATCGCGGCGATTGCCGAGGCTGTGCGTCTCCATCCCCCTCGCAAACCCTCGATTCCTCCTGCCGCCACGCGCCTGAGCGGACTGGAGGCGCTCACGATCGCCAAAGGAAGCTCCTTCATGATGGTGGGTGAGCGGACGAACGTCACCGGCTCTCCCCGGTTCTCGAAGCTGATCATCGCCGGAGATTACGAGACGGCCCTCTCCGTGGCCCGTCAGCAGGTGGAGAGTGGTGCCAATATCCTCGATGTGAACGTCGACGAGGGGATGCTCGACAGCGAGGCGGTGATGGTGACCTTCCTGAACCTTCTTGCCGCGGATCCGGAGATCAGCCGCGTGCCGATCATGATCGACAGCTCGAAGTGGTCGGTCCTCGAGAAAGGGGTGAAGTGTCTCCAGGGCAAATGTGTTCTCAATTCGATCAGTCTGAAAGATGGAGAGGAGACCTTCCTGAAGCGCGCTCGACTGGCCCAGCGCTACGGCGCTGCCGTGATCGTGATGGCCTTCGACGAAGAAGGACAGGCCGCCACGAAGGACGAGAAGGTCCGTATCTGCACCCGTGCCTACCGTCTGCTTGTGGACAAGATCGGCTTTGATCCCGAAGACATCATCTTCGATCCCAATATCCTAACGGTCGCCACCGGCATCGAGGAGCACAACAACTACGCCGTCGACTTCATCGAGGCTGTCCGGGAGATCAAGGCGACACTTCCGGGCGCCAAGTGCAGCGGCGGCCTAAGCAACATCTCCTTCTCCTTCCGGGGCAATAACCCCGTGCGCGAGGCGATGCACTCGGCCTTCCTCTACCATGCGATTCAGGCTGGTCTCGATATGGCCATCGTGAATGCGGGCATGCTTGAGGTCTATGAGGAGATCAAACCGGAGCTGCTCACGTTGGTGGAGGATGTGCTTCTGAATCGTCGGCCCGATGCCACGGAGCGTCTGGTGGATTATGCAGAGGGACTGAAAGCCGTGGGTGGAGATCCTAAGGAACAGAAAGCCGAGCAGGCTTGGCGTTCCGGCACCGTCGAGGAGCGCCTCCAGCACGCCCTGATCAAGGGGATCGTCGACTACATCGACGGCGACACCGAGGAGGCGCGCACCAAGTTGGGGCGTCCCTTGCTGGTCATCGAGGGCCCTCTTATGGACGGCATGCGTGTCGTCGGTGATCTCTTCGGAGCCGGCAAGATGTTCCTGCCCCAGGTTGTGAAGAGTGCCCGGGTCATGAAGAAGGCCGTCGCCTATTTGACCCCCTTCATGGAGGCCGAGAAGGCTGCCGCTTCCGATACCAGCGCCGCGGCTAAGATTCTCATGGCTACCGTCAAAGGTGATGTCCACGACATCGGTAAGAACATCGTCGGTGTCGTTCTCGCATGCAACGGCTACGAAGTCGTCGACCTTGGTGTCATGGTTTCCTGTGACAAGATCCTGGCGGCGGCGAAGGAGCATAAAGTCGACATCATCGGACTGAGTGGCCTTATTACCCCCTCCCTAGACGAGATGGTCCATGTCGCCCGGGAGATGAAGCGTGCCAATTTCGATCTCCCGCTACTGATCGGAGGGGCCACCACGAGCCCAGCTCATACGGCGGTAAAAATCGCAGGGGAATACCAGCATCCTGTTGTCCATGTGCTCGATGCCTCCCGCGTGGTCGGCGTTGCGGCGGAGCTTCTCTCTGAGGATCGCAAAGAAGCTTATCACCTCCAGGTTGAGGCGAATCACAAGCGGCTCCGCGAGGAGCATGCTGGCAAGCGGGCCAAGGGAGAGCTTCTGCCCCTCGAGGTCGCCCGAGAGAATATCACCCCGATCGACTGGAGTACGGCCGACCTCGCCGTGCCTGAAAAGACAGGTATGCTGACCTTTGACGAGATCCCGCTGGCCGAGTTGGTGGAGTACTTCGACTGGTCACCCTTCTTCGCGGCATGGGAGATGAGGGGCCGTTATCCCGGCCTGCTCTCGGATCCCGAGATCGGCGAGCAGGCTACGGAGCTTTATCAGGATGCGTTGAGGGTCCTGGAGACCATCGTGAAGGAGAAGCGCTTCCGGGTTCGCGGAGTCTGCGGTTTCTGGCCAGCCAACCGTGTTGGTGACGATGTGGAACTCTACGCCGATGCCGAGCGCTCCTCCGTGATCGGGAAGTTTCACATGCTCCGCCAGCAGAACAAGAAGCCAGCCGGCCAGCCGAACTACTCCCTAGCCGATTTTATCGCGCCGCGTGATTCGGGACGCATCGACACCATGGGAGGCTTTGCCGTCACGGCGGGTCCCGAGGTGGGTGAGTATGCCGATTCCTTTCAGAATAATCATGACGATTATACCTCCCTGCTGGTGAAGGCGATCGGTGACCGCTTTGCCGAGGCCGCTGCAGAGTGGTTGCATAAGCAGGCACGCGATCTCTGGGGATTTGGCCGCACGGAGAACCTCACTAAGGAGGAATTTATCCGGGAAAAGTACCGGGGCATCCGTCCTGCCGCGGGCTATCCCGCCGGTCCCGACCACACCGAGAAGTGGGAACTCTTCCGATTGCTCGATGCAACCAAGCACACTGGGATTACCCTCACTGAGAGTCTTGCGATGAATCCAGCGAGTTCGGTCTCGGGGTTGTACTTCGCCGCTCCCGAGTCCCGCTACTTTGCGGTTGGCAAGCTCGGTCGCGACCAGATCGAGGATTATGCCAAGCGCAAGGGGATGCCCGTCGCCGAAGTCGAGAAGTGGCTAGGCCCCTACCTGCAATATGATCCGGATGCGGAACTCATTGGTATCTGCCAATAAACCCGAACTCCGAAGATGAAAGAGAGTGCCGAAGGCAGCCCGAGTGCAGCGAGTGGCGAGTCTCGTTGGAATGAGCGAGTCAATTGGCACAAGAAGCTGGCCGATAGGAGTTGCGGTATGCCCGTACTGCTGCGCTTTCACGCATGCCAGCCACCACCACCTTGGTGTACACGTTTTCTCTGTTTCCCTGATTCCATTGCATAAGATTTTTGAAAATAAGAGCCCAGAACTCTAATTTGCACAAATGAACTGGAGTCGCCTTGCACAAAAGAGGCTTTTGGAGCTATCAGGGCAATTTCCCGCCGTCGTTCTGCTTGGATCCCGGCAGGTGGGAAAGACGACATTGGTGCGAGAGAGCTTTCCTCAAGCTCTTTATAGGGATCTGGAGTCACCTTTGCTGAGAATGCGCTTCTCTGAAGATCCAGCCCATGAATTGAGCCAACTCGGGGAGTTGACTATTCTGGATGAGGCGCAGTCTGTACCTCAGATCTTCGCGGCATTGCGAGGTGAGATTGATACCCGCAGATCGGATCGGGCATGTCATTTCTGCATCTTGGGATGAGCTCAGCCTGCCCTTGTACGTGGTATTTCGGAGTCGCTGGCCGGTCGGGTCGGCATTCTCAACCTCGATCCCTTGACTCCTTGTGAGACAGGCTTGCCTGTGGCTGAGCATTGGTTAAAAGGTGGCTTTCCAGAGGCATTGCGAGGGGATTTCCGTGCATGGTGGGAGCCGTATTTGGAGGCAGTGCTCCAGCGGGATCTGGCTGCGTACGGATTCCGCCCAGACGCGCTATTTCTGAGGCGATTACTGACGATGCTGGCGGTACAGTAGGGTGGCTTACTAAATCTCTCTGCGTTAGGAAATGCCCTGGGAGTGAATTATCATGCAGTGAAGCATGGTTTAGATCTGCTTGAGGGAGTTTTTCTCATTCGCAGACTATCTCCTTACTATCGGAACATAGGTAAGCGATTGGTCAAAGCCCCGCGTGTATATTTGAGGGACACGGGATTGCTCCATCATCTGCTCAATATCGGCACTGCCATGGATCTGGATCTTCATCCTGGTCGATGCGCGAGTTGGGAGGGCTTTGTCATCGAGGATCTAATCCGTCGTGAACAACTCGTCCCTACACACAGTTTTTCTTCTGGCGCACAGCGACCGGTCACGAAGCCGACCTGATTATGGATCGTGGCAACGAACGCATCGCGATTGAGGTCAAGTCGAACAGCGGAACAAACCCCCATGATGCAAGGCGTCTGGAGAGCGTTTTAGATGACATTGGTGGAACCCGCGGATATCTTCTGGGGATGGGGGCTCCTTCGGAAAAGATCAGCTCGCGGGTTTCAAATATCTCCTTGGAGACCAATCCGGGCTGGTTGCCCGATTAAACCCGAATTTCGAAGATGAAAGTGATGAAACCTGCGAAAGGGAAGAGCAGGTTAGGGAAGCGTTGAATAATACCAATCACAGGAAGAAATGCTCTAGCGGCGAAGGAGTTTTGGTGGGTGGCGCGGAGAAAGAGTGATGGCTACCTTCAGGAAACCAGAGCGATGACAACAATGCTACACGCCAAAAACAACCAGCCATCGAGTGTCATTTCTGATGGTGATTGGTATAAATCCCATGACGGCCGCTGAAGAGCATTTGGGCGTTTTCCTTCAGCGAGAGAATTGACATCGTGATGCTATCGCATGATGATCTGATGCATGAGAACGACAATTAGCATTTCCGACACCTTGCTTGAGGTGGCCAAGAAGGCATCCCATGAAAGGAAAGTCTCCCTTGGGCAGGTGATCGAGGATTGCCTCAGGAAAACACTGATGCCTCGCCCCAAGGAATCCGGGAAACCATCTCGTCCCTCCTTAGTCACCTATCTCGGATCGGGACTCAGGGACGGGGTGGATCTTGATTCATCAAGCGATCTCCTCCGCGTGATGGAGGCCGAATGAGATTGCTGGACGTCAACATTCTTGTCCATGCGCATCGTGAGGACAGCGAAAGGCATACGAAAATCAAGGAGTGGCTCCTTGAGGCTCTGGACTCACCGGAGGGTGTTGCCGTTTCCGAGTTGATCCTGAGCGGATGCGTCCGTGTTGTCACTCATCCGAAGGTATTTCAGAAGCCGACGCCTCTTTCTCTGGCCCTGGAATTCGTGGAATCATTCAGGAATCTCGAAGGAGTCAGAATTTTTTCCCCCGGAGACAAGCACTGGAAGATTTTCACGGATCTGTGCAGCAAGGCGGAAGCCCGTGGCAACATGGTTCCAGACGCCTATCATGCTGCCCTGGCGATCGAGACCGGATGTGAATGGGTCACCTTGGATCGTGGATTCACCCGCTATCCGGGACTGAAAGTGACTCATCCCTTGGATTCCTGATCTTTGCCATGAAGCGATCCTCCACCTGCGACTTCTTCGTGATCGGTGGAGGAGACTGGTCCGAAGACAGGATCGTTCCTGATGGCATGAGGGCTTTGGATAAAGGAGAAAGTATTGCCGTGCGCAATCCCAAGGCCGTCCAACCTTGGCAGCATGTGCATGAGCCGCTCTCGGGATACCTTCTGCTAGCCGCGAGAATAGCGGCCAGCAGAGTTGAAGATGAAAGTTTAAGTTCTAGTTCTGGATCCGGCGCTTCAACTTCAACTGGGCAACTTCAACTCGCATCACTGTGTGATGCGTTCAACTTCGGCCCGGGCTCTGATTCCAACCGCACGGTTGCCGATCTTGTGCAGGAAATACTTAAGCACCGTCATGGCGAGTGGAGTGATGCCATCGTCCCGGGGGCTCTGCATGAGGCAAACCTCCTGAATCTCTCGATTAAGAAAGCCCATCAGACTCTCGGCTGGAAACCGAAATGGGATTTCGCCACAACG
Source organism: uncultured Spartobacteria bacterium (assembly GCA_903858595.1). Taxonomy (GTDB): domain Bacteria; phylum Verrucomicrobiota; class Verrucomicrobiia; order Chthoniobacterales; family UBA6821; genus UBA6821. The sequence continues at coordinate 25,399 of CAIOJL010000108.1, forward strand.
ATCAAGCGGACCGTGACCTGGTATGATCAGGTGTACCATAAAGCAGTTACCCCGCTGGAAATCACTCGATCTCAAATTGATTTTTTGACTGTTTTTTAGGGTTTCTTTGCGTTCGCCTCATGCCCCTCGAAGCCTCATAAATAAAGGCTCAAGCGCAGTTCCAATAGATTTCATGCGGCAAGTCAGAACACCATTCGAAGTCGCACAGAATGTCGCACACGGACGCAAGTAGACCCTTTTTGTCCAACAGATTTATTTTTCATTTTTCAGTATATGGCGCGTCCGGCTAGATACACCCTATTCAGCATGTATACCACCATCCGCTTGAAAATGCCGATGCGTGGCGTAATTTCTGCTGGTAGTGATAATCACATTCAAACCCAAAAAATCAGCTCAGGCGGCGGCCATTCTTCTTCGTCTAAATGGTGGAGAGATGGATCAGTACCTTTTCATCAAGATGCTTTATCTTGGTGATCGGGAGGCCATGGGAAAATGGGGCGAATCCATCACCGGTGATTCAGCTTGCTCAATGCCCTTAGGCCCTGTTCTGAGCAACATCTACGATCTTACCAAGGGAGATAATCCCTCCTGCCGTTCTGAGTGGGAACCGTTCATCTCTGATGCTGATGATGACGGTCACAGAGTAAGCCTCAAGGCTGATCCTGACACTGACGAACTGTGCAAGGCAGAGATAAAAATCCTCACCGAGATTTTCACTCAGTTCAAAGACTTCACCTTCACTCAAATCAAGAACTACACCCATTCTCTGAGGGAATACGAAAAGGTGGGGCGCTCATCGAAGCCAATCCTCCCCGAAACGATCTTGAGGGCTCTTGGGAAAACTGAGGATCAAATCAAAGAGACTCGCAAACAGTACGCTCAGGTGAATTTCCTGAACGACCTCTTGGCTGCTTCCTGATGCCAGTAGTTGGTACGGGATTTGTCCTGAGAGGGGATGGGTATCACTTCCGGGTTGTCATCTCGGAAGTCAGAGAGGGGTAGGTTTTGGTAGTAAATATCACCGATGTAAAAGGAAAGGATGATCATTCATGCCTTCTCTCAAATACTGATTACTCCATCTTGAGTAAGCCAAGCGTTGTTTATTACAAGATGGCTTTGGCGGTAGATGCCATCGTCTTGGACAAGGAGCTAGCGGAGCAAAAGAACCTCATAAAACTTACGGACTGCCCCGCTGATACAGTTGCAAAGATAGTTGCTGGCGCAAAAATCAGTGATGAACTGACGGCGAAGTACCTGAAATACCTTTTGGACTAGCACTTAGGCCTTCCTTCATTTGTTCCTGAATCCTCGCAGGATGAATCTGACCTCGTTACTTGAAAAACTCTCCATAATACAGCCTCCTTACCCTCTCACCAAAGAAGGCAGTTGCCTGGTATGCACGGGTTCATGCCGGAACCGCCGCCCCGCTTGAAGTCAGCCGATCCCAAACAGCCGAATATCAGGGTAGATAAGGCAGTTTGATAGAAATTACATGCTTTATAAAGAAATTGTAATTACACTAAAACTGATGTAACTTTTTCTTTGTGAACCCCATTTTTAACCCCTATGCTCCTGGAGCGGGAACCCAGCCCCCTGAACTTGCAGGTCGTGATGCACTTCGTGAGCAGGTTCGGATAGCCATTGAGCGTACCCGCCATGGAATGCCCGCCAAAAGCATCCTTATGGTGGGGCTCCGTGGTGTTGGAAAGACGGTGCTGCTGGATCGTATGCGCGAGGATGCAGAGAATCTTGGCATACAAACGCTTCGCATTGAGGCACCTGAGAAACGCTCGCTTCCGGCACTTCTCGCCCCCCAGCTGAGGCAATCACTCCTCAGATTATCACTTAATGAAAAGGCAAAACTCCTTTCTCAACGGGCACTTCGTGGGTTGGCGGGGTTTGCAAAGGCCCTCAAGGTAAAGTTCCAGGATCTCGAAGTTGGCTTTGACTACGACCCCGAGCCGGGACTTGCAGACAATGGTGACTTGGATCATGACTTGGTGGCGCTCATGGAGGTGGTGGGGGAGGCAGCAAAGGCAGCCGATACAGCAATCATCCTTTTCATCGACGAGCTTCAGTATGTGAAGGAAGAGGAGCTTTCAGCTCTTATTACTGCGCTCCATCGCTGCACCCAAAGACGTCTTCCGTTACTTCTGATCGGGGCGGGACTTCCTCAGCTCCGGGGACGCATGGGCGATGCAAAATCCTACTCAGAGCGTCTATTCGATTTCCCTGAAATTGGTCCGCTTATTCCCTCAGCGGCAGCCGAGGCGATTAGCAAGCCTGCACACGACCAGCATGTGACTTTTGACCCAGATGCTCTCGAATCAATCGTCCAGAAGACACAGGGGTACCCCTACTTCCTTCAAGAATGGGGCAAGCATGCATGGAAGACAGCGGAGTCCTCACCAATCCGCATTGCGGATGTCGAGCAAGCAACTGCATCCGTGATAGCAGCATTAGACGAAAGTTTCTTTCTTGTTCGCTTTGACCGACTCACTCCGTTGGAGAAAAAATACCTGCGTGCCATGGCTGATCTTGGTCCAGGGCCTCATCGCTCCGGCGATATTACAGCGAAGCTCAAGCGATCTGTTACCTCCTTGGGGCCCACTCGTGCTCAACTGATATCAAAGGGGATGATCTGGAGTCCCAACCACGGAGATACGGCATTCACGGTACCCCTTTTCGATCAGTTCATGCATCGCATCATTCCCGGCAATGAGTGGAAGGATTAGGCCCAATTCACCCTCTCCCTCAAGCTGCTGTTTTTTATCCCCCCTCACACTTCCACTTGGAGCTACCAACCAACAACTTATAATTGATCTACGTCCGCAGTTCCTCTCCCCTTCAACTTGAACTCCATGCTTCAACTCGCCCCGTCAGGGGCGCCTCACGAAGCCACGCTTCTAAACCTCTCGATTGAGAAAGCCTCGCGGCTACTCGGCTGGAAACCGAAATGGGATTTCGCCACAACGATCAAGCGGACCGTGACCTGGTATGATCAGGTGTACCATAAAGCAGTTACCCCGCTGGAAATCACTCGATCTCAAATCGCCGAGTATCAGGATTTACAGTCGCCATGGTTATCCCTGAAGGGAATGGATACGAAAATTGAACGAGAGGAAGACAGATTGTGAACTGAGTACCCATAATGCCCATTTTGGTCAGATCCACAGGGGGAGATAAAACTGCAGGAAACCGCCTAAAAGTTGACTTCAGCCAAAAACTGTAGAAATGTTTATACATGCCAATCACTACGCTCTCCAGTCGCACATTTAATCAGGATACCAGTCGGGCAAAAAAAGCCGCCCAGTCGGGCCCGGTTTTTATTACCGACAGGGGAAAACCCGCGCATGTGCTTTTGTCAATCAGGGACTACCAAAGAGTATTGGGTAAAAGGGTGCGCATCGCTGATTTGCTGGCGATGCCTAGTGCGGGAAATATTGAGATGGAGATACCGGTTTCCAAGGAATTGGCACGACCCGCAGATCTCTCCTGATGTATCTGCTTGATACGAATGTTGTTTCCGAACTGCGGAAAATCCGCAGTGGGAAAGCCGATGGGCATGTCAAAAAATGGGCGTCCAGGATTGAGGCTTCAGAACTGTATATTTCGGTCATCACCATACAGGAGCTTGAGGTTGGAGTATTGTTGGCAGAGAGACGCGATTCTAAAAAAGGGGCTGTGCTTAGGGCATGGCTTAACGAGAGTGTCTGGCCCACATTTGAGGATAGGGTTCTTCCAGTTGATGCCATGGTGGCAGCTCGAAGCGCGGCGATTCATGTTCCGGACCCTAAACCCTTCCGTGACAGCCTGATTGCCGCGACCGCTCTGGTACATAGAATGACACTTGTAACGAGAAACACCGCTGATTTTGAGACGGCAGGGGTTAAACTCATTAATCCCTGGATTAAGACCCATCCTTAGAGCCTCCTCTCAACCGGCTGTTTTTTAGGGGCTTCCCAGACAACGTCTTAAGGGTTACTAAAGCACATCATGAAATGCGTTATTCTAGCGGGCGGCCTTGGCACCCGCATCAGTGAAGAGACATCGAGAGTTCACGCGTAATAAGATTTGATTATCTTGAGCTGCCCTGTTTCAAAAACAGAAGAAACACCAAATGGATTCCATAAAAATTAAATCCCCGTCGGAACACTTTTCCCTTACGTCCGAAAGCCAAAACTGACAGACTTACATAACCATACATCATCAAATGAAGATTCACCGAATTTCAAAGTGCCGCCTCTGTGGAAATGAAAATCTTATAGAGATCGTTTCCCTAGGGGAACAAGCTCTTACGGGAGTATTTCCAAAACTCCAGGATAAGACTGTCCCATTGGGACCTCTTGAGCTTGTGAAATGCCATGGAGAAAACGCCTGTCATCTGGTTCAACTCCGTCACTCGTTCGAGGCCGACAAGATGTACGGGATGAATTACGGATACAGATCCGGTTTGAATTCTTCAATGGTGCGGCATCTCAAGTCAAAAGCGGAAAGTTTGCAAAAACTCAATCCATTGGAGGCTGATGATCTCGTGCTGGACATCGGCAGCAATGATGGAACGTCGCTCTCATTCTATCCGATTCACGCCACTCGAGTGGGGATGGATCCGACGATTGCTAAATTCGAGCAATACTATCAGCCGGGGATTCATACAATCGCCGACTTCTTTACAGCCGATTCATTCCGCGCCCGATTTGGAACCCGCAAGGCCAAAATTATCAGTTCAATCGCAATGTTTTATGATTTGGAGGAACCGCTCCAATTCGTAAAAGATATCACGGAGGTGCTTGCGGACGACGGTATTTGGCATTTTGAGCAGAGCTACATGCCCCTGATGCTGAAGCACAATGCCTATGACACCATATGCCATGAGCACGTTGAGTATTACGCCCTGCATCAGATCAAGTGGATGACTGACCGTTGTGGATTGAAAATCATCGATGTTGTGTTGAATGATATCAATGGTGGGAGTTTTGCCGTAACGGCATCCAAGAAGGATTCAAAGCACACGGTCAACTCTCTCGTGATAAATAAACTCTTGAGTGAAGAAGTGGCGATGGGAATCGACACACTTGCCCCATTCGAAGAGTTCAACGGACGCGTCTTTAAGCACAGGGAGGAGCTTCGTGATTTAATTTGTTCATTGAATAAGGATGGCAAAAAAATCATGGGCTACGGGGCATCCACTAAAGGAAATGTCCTCTTACAGTTCTGCGGATTTACTAAAAGCGACATTTCTGCAATAGCGGAACTGAACCCCGATAAGTTTGGGTCCTTCACCCCCGGGACGCTGATTTCAATCATCCCTGAATCGGAGGCGCGCGCTATCAAGCCGGATTATTTTGTAGTCCTACCCTGGCATTTCAGGGATAATATTTTGCGCCGAGAGGCGGACTACCTCAAGAGTGGGGGAAAGATGATATTTCCCCTTCCAAAAGTGGAAATTGTTGGGGTATGAGTAAATCCGTTATTATTGGCCACGCAGGCCAGGATGGAGTTTTTCTGTCTAGGCGACTGAGTGGCCTAGGCGACGAAGTCGTTGGGGTTGGTCGGGGAGATTTGAACCTCCTTGATGCGGAAGCAGTCCGCACCTTTCTGCTCAGGGAAAAGCCTGATTCCGTCTATTATCTGGCGGCCCACCATCACTCTTCCCAGGATCGAGAATTGCCTCAGGACGGAGACCTGTTCCGCGAGAGTTTCGATGTTAATCTCCACGGGGCCGTCTCATTTTTGGATGCCATTGCTCTGCACTCGCCAAAAACCAGATTCTTCTACGCAGCATCCTCTCATGTATTCGGCTCCGCAAAGGAGTCGCCCCAGAATGAAGCCACACCGTTTCAACCCATGAATATTTATGCGATCAGCAAGTGTGCGGGGGTCGAGGCATGCCGATTTTATCGCTCCAAGCATGGCGTCCACGCCTCCTGCGGCATTATGTACAACCATGAGTCAGAGCTGCGAAGCGAAAGGTTTGTATCACAAAAAAT
>CAIOJL010000109.1 GCA_903858595.1 uncultured Spartobacteria bacterium
CTCCGGGTCGCCTTCTTCTTCCCGGCATATTCGCTCACAGAAAAACTCAGCTGGTTGTTCATTCCCTCATTCTATCCCAACCCTCCTATCCTGCATAGCATCACTTCGCAGTGCGCTCTCGATTAAATCAGCGTTTCCCTAGGAATTTGGCCGCTGCCATTTTGAAGAGTGGGGTGAAATCCTCAGGAGTTCTCTCTACCCAGCGGGCAATCTGCTCCACGGGAAAAAACGCACCGGTCTCCACCTCACCCGGCGCAAAACGGAAAGGGCCGTCACAGCGCCCGACCAAGAACTCCACGAACTCATTGCCAGTCTCCTCCGAAGCGCCGGCTTTCCAGAATTTGACCAGAGAACAATCCATTCCGATCTCCTCTCTCATCTCCCGATGCCCCGCCTCCTCATAGGTCTCGCCGGTATCGACATGTCCCGCGGCGCTGGAGCACCAGAGATCGGGGTGATTGATCTTCCAGGGGGAACGTTTTTGCAGAAAGAGCTCTCCCTGGGCGTTGAAGATCCAAAGGTGAACGGCCCTGTGCGTGAGGTTATTCACATGGACGTCGCTACGGAGTCGGGATTCCAAAATCCGATCCTCTGAGTCCACCACATCGCAGACTTCTCCGGGGTGATCGTGGCCCGGATGAGTGAGTAAGAACGCAAGATCGGCCCAGTCATCCACAGAAAGATCCTCGGCTCTGGCGGTGAGTGGATAACCCTTGGCAGAAGACCACTCCTCCCAGGCTCCCTTGGGCAAATCCAGCAGGGAACGGAGTTGCTTGCGACGCGAAGAAAAGCCCTTCCTAACAAGTACAGAAAAGATCTCCGGATCGCAGTTTGGAAGCCCGGAAACCGGACGGAGATTCACCGCAATGACCGCCGACCCGACACCGGGTCGCGGCCAGAAAACATCCGGAGGAACGACCCGCAGCTTCCTCACCGACCAGCGCCTGCCTAACTGCACGGTGAGAGCCGCATAATCCTTATGTCCCGGGGTTGCAGCCAAACGATCCGCCACCTCCCTCTGCACCATCAGAACAAGTCTGGAAGCGGGTGAAGCGGCATCTGTGAAGCGACCGATGATTGCCGTGGAGGCGCTGTAAGGGAGATTCCCCACCATCTTCACGGGGCCGTAACCGAAGAGAGAGAGGAGATCTGTTTTCGCCCCGTCACCCTGACGGATATCAAGACGACCGGAGGCGATCTCGGCGGCATACCGCTCGGTCAATTCTGCAGCCAGACGGTGATCCCTTTCGATCAGGGTAATCCTGCGCGCCGGCGACTCCAGAATGTGCACAGTGAGCGCCCCCATACCGGGGCCAACCTCCACGAGATGATCACCCTCGGAAGGTTCAAGATCAGCCACAATCGCGCGGGCCAGATTCGTGTCGAGTAGGAAATTCTGCCCGAGCATCTTGCTCGGACGCACCCCTATCTCATCGAGACGGGCGCGGAGTTCTGCTTTGGACATGAAAGCAGTCATAACTCCTCGCCCCCTCCTGTGCCAGCCGTCATCTGGAACATCTTTTCCGCCATTGTTCCCAAGTTATTCACAAAGGGAGCGCATAGCGCTCCTGCGAAACCTGAAAGCTGAACAAAGCCCCGGGCACGGGTCAATTGCCTTCAGGTCTCAGGTCTCATCCTTCTGACCTTGCGCCTTGAGCGCGAGGTCATCTTCCTCCACTCTTCTGGCCTCATGAAGAAATCCGGATGTCTACCGCTGTTCCTGATCGCGCTGCTTGGGTTCAGTCTGTTCGCGAATCTGATCCTGCTGATCGCACTGGGTTCACGCGGCTCGGGACCGGCAAAAGCCATGACCGAAAAGAAATTTGCGGAGACGACGCTTGTCCAGGGACATGACAGCTCCGACAAGATCGCCGTGATCCGGCTGGATGGACTCATCTCCTACAGACATGGGGTCTCCACCTCTGGTGACTCCATGGTCGATGATCTAAAGGATGCCTTCCAGCAGGCGGCCAATGATCCTAAAGTGAGGGCCGTCGTGATTTCCGTGGACTCTCCCGGTGGCGAAGTCACCGCGGGAGATACCATCCACCACGCCCTCGGCAAGCTTAGCACCAAGAAACCCGTCGTGATCTTCATCAACTCCATCGGCACCTCGGCTGCCTACTACATCGCCTGTGCCGGATCGTGGATCATGTGCAGCGACACCAGCTTCACCGGTAGCATCGGCGTGATTATCTCGACGTTGAACTACAAGGAACTATTCGGAAAGATTGGCCTCCAGTCGGTGGTCTTCAAGAGCGGCCAGTTCAAGGATGCCCTGAACGGCGCACGCGACCTGACCGACGAGGAGAAGAGCTACTTCCGGGGACTTGTGATGCAGACCTATGACCGCTTTCTCAACATTGTTGCCGACTCGCGCCATCTCGACGCTGCCACTCTGCGCGATGGCATCGCCGATGGTCGGGTCCTGAGCGGCAAAGATGCGTATGCCGCCAAACTCGTCGATCAGCTCGGCTACATCGAGGAGGCCTATGCGAAAGCCCGAACTCTCGGCAATGCTCCCGGGGCGGAAGTCGTGCGCTATGAGAAGAAATGCGGACTTGCCCAGTTCCTACGCCTGTTCGAGGACTCGGAAAAAAGCGACATCCACCTCGACCTAAATGTTGGTTCGGCCGCAGGCATGAAACTCGAAAGTGGACGTCTCTACCTACTCCCCTCCTTCTACGGTTTCTAATGCAAGCCTATACACCCTCAGGAATCCTGCTTCCGCTAATTGGGTTTCTAGTCCTACTCGCATTCTACGGATGGCTGGCCTATCGCAGTTCCGCCAATGCCCGGTTGACCACCAAACCCTTCGGCCTGCCAGACGTTCTCTGTGCATCCATTCTTGGGATCTGGATGATCTCCGTAATCTGGCAGTCCTTCAGGTCCGATCAGGCGATCACTATCCGGGCCATCGTCGCCAGTTCGATCGTCTACACCTCGTTGATACTGGGAATTTTCGGAGTGATCGGATTCCAAGGAAAATCGGCGATCGAGACCTTCGGACTGGAGCCCTCGCGCCTGCCAAAGGCTGCCGGCACAGGCCTTCTCTGGTTGCTGATCACCTATCCCTTGATTCTGGCCGCCCAGGGACTGGTCCAGAAGATCTTCGGAAGCGCGGACGACTCCCAGATGATCGTGAAATACTTTCTGGAGCATCCCGATCTCAAGCATCGCGCCGCAGTCATCTTCATGGCCGTCATCATGGCTCCCGTGGCGGAGGAGGTGATCTTCCGGGGATACTTCTACGGAGTGATCAGAAGTTACTGTGGGCGACTGCCCGCCCTTCTGACTTCCTCGCTACTCTTCGCCGCGATCCATGTACACCTCCCCTCTCTCCTAGGCCTTGGGATTCTGGCGATTATCCTCTGCTTGCTCTACGAGCGAACCGGATCGCTCTGGGCATCGATCACGATGCATGCCGCCTTTAATGCCTCGACCATCGTGGTCCTGATTCTCTGGCCGGACGCCATTTCCTGATGAAACAACAGCTCCGATCCGAGGATGAGTTGCTGAAGCTCATCAGTCGTGAGCTTCCCTCCCCAGGGCCCGAGGTGCTGGCCGGCATCGGAGATGACTGCGCAGTCATCAGTTCCTCGCATCAAAGCGGGCATCTGGAACTACTCAAGATCGACGCGCTTGTGGAGGGAGTTCATTTCGTTAAAGGCACGCCCTGGAACAAAGTCGGATGGAAGGCTCTCTGCCGTCCCATCAGCGACATCGCAGCTATGGGGGGATCTCCTCATCATGCCTTGATCACGGTGGCCGCTCCCCCGCATTGGGGTTCCACAGAATGGCGCTCGCTCTATCGAGGGATAGGGAAGGCCGCCCGGGAGTTCGGAGTCTCCGTGGTAGGAGGAGAGACGGCGCGCTCGCCGGGCCCCCTCTTTCTCTCGGTCACCCTGACCGGGAACGTGCCGAAACAAAATCTGAAGCTTCGCTCGGGAGCCAGACCCGGCGATTTGATCTGTGTCACTGGAAAACTGGGCGGATCCTTCAAGGGTGGTCGCCATCTGAACTTCCAGCCCCGCGTGGCTGAGGGGCGCTGGCTCGGTGGAGAAAAGGGCATCACAGCGATGATGGATCTCAGCGACGGCCTAGGAAGCGATCTCCCGAAATTGGCGAATTCGAGCGGATGCTCATTCAGATTGGCATCGGACGGTCTCCCGCTGAATCGGGGGTGCTCCTTCCATGAAGGTGTTTCCGATGGAGAGGATTATGAATTACTTCTGACCATAGCTCCCAAAAGCTGGCCCAGCATACAACAACGCTGGAATGTCGCCTCACGTAACGTCTCCCTTACCCCAGTCGGTGTCGTCTTGCCACTAGGGGAGAAGTCGTCTCTTCTTCCCACGGGATTCGATCACATGAATCCCATCACTTGCTGAAGCCATGCTCAAACTGGTCTATCTGACACCCGGCACTTCGCCCGTTGCCCTCGAGCTTCAAGGACGTGGTGAAGCAGTCAAGCCGAGCATCACCCTCTGCACATACAATACCGATTCCGTCGAGGAATGCGTCTGCGCCGACGTGGCCGATGCGATCCTCCGAATCGATCCTAAAAAAAACAATTGGATCGATATCAACGGGCTTGGAGATGTTGAATCCGTGAAGGCACTGGGAGCCCATTTCGCCCTCGGGCCACTAGTCGTCGAGGACATCCTCACCTCGCAGCGTCCGAAGATGGAGAGTCTGGATAATGGGATTTTTCTGATCACCTCCATGGCCTATTCCCCCAAGGATCAGGAGGGAGTGGTCGAGGTGGAGCAACTGAGTCTCTTCTTCACCAAGAATACCATCATCACCTTCCAACAGAACGACAAGAGGGACTCCTTTCACGGGGTGCGCAGGCGCCTTCATCTGCCGGAATCACTCGTGCGGAAGTATGGTGCAGACTTTCTCACTTACGCGTTGCTCGATACGGTGATCGACCATTACTTCCCGGTGCTGGAGATGATCGGGGACGAGACAGGGGTGATCGAAGAGGCTCTAGTAGAAAGTCCAAGCCGGGAGATCCTGAAGGATCTCTTCTACTACAAGAGAGTTCTTCTCGAGATGAGACGGGGTGCCTGGCCTCAGAGAGAGGTCTTCAGTCACCTGATGCATGAGGACAATGGACTGGTGACCGAAACTACCCGGGTGTTTCTGCGCGACTGCTACGAACACATCACACAGATCATCGACATTATCGAAAACTATCGCGATCTCACCTCAGGACTCATGGATGTCTATCATTCCAGCCTGAGTTACCGGACCAATGAAATCATGCGGGTGCTGACGCTTTTTGCCACGATCTTCATGCCCCTGACCTTTCTGGTCGGAGTCTATGGAATGAATTTCCATGGCGGCCCCTTCAACATGCCTGAACTCGAATGGCGCTATGGCTATCCCGCCTGCTGGCTCGTGATGATCTCGATCTCTGTGTCGATGTTCCTCTATTTCCGCAGCAAGAAGTGGCTTTGAATCGACCGCCTCTTTCCAAATCATCCATGAAACGCCCGATCCTCATCCTTACCTCCGCCTTCGGGGAGGGTCACAACGCCGCCGCCAGGAATCTGGCAATCGCCCTGCGCGCTCTTGATCCGACGCGGGAAGTCGAAGTGCGGGATCTCTTCGCCGAGGCCTACGGTCCGCTCTACACGCTAGCCCAGAAGGGATACTTTTTCTTCATCAACCACTTCCCAGAACTCTGGGGCAGCTTCTACAAGTTTCTAGACAGGGACAAGGCAGCTCCGGGTAGGGTCTCTGTCTACAAGCGAGGTGCCCGCCTGCTCAGTAAGAGAATCTCGGAAATGAACCCGGCGGTCATCGCATCGACCTATCCCAGATACAACCATCTGCTCGATCATCTGCACGGCAAGGTGAACCGTCCCTTCCGCACCATCACAGTAGTCACGGACTCGATCAGCATCAACTCGCTCTGGTACAGCGGGCACTCGGATCTCTTTCTGCTTCCGAATGAGGTTACCGCCCAGGTCATGGAAAAGGCGGGTGTTTCCCGTGATATCCTGCGGGTGACGGGATTCCCTGTGCCTGCACTCTTCGAAACCCTTCGCGGGGAGAGAATGGGTCCCGGACCTTCGAGAACCCCCAAGGTTCTCTTCCTTGTGAATCCCGGCCAGAAGAATGCAGCGAAAATCCTAGAGCATCTCGGCGAGGTAGAAG
>CAIOJL010000110.1 GCA_903858595.1 uncultured Spartobacteria bacterium
GCCAGAAAACGAACCCTCAAAATCTCTCTCCACCCAAAAAAACGCCCCTGGCTCGACGGCCTCTTCTCAAAAACCGACTCCCTCGCCCCGCCCTTTACCCAATTTTGCCGCTCCTAATGCAAATTCTGGATTCATTGGGGTAACCTCGACCCGACAGGAAGCCCTTTCAAAGCGAAGAGACTAAGCGTTCAGCTTAAGTTTCCGGTCTAATTCTTTTTGATGATTTCGATGTCGTGCTCTGCCTTGGCTATGACCCGTTTCACGGCCAAGAAGCTATCGGGACTCACCGATATGGAGTCGATTCCGTTCTTCACCAGGAAACGCGCGAAATCCGGATGGTCGCTGGGCGCCTGGCCGCAGATTCCCGTGTGGGTACCGCTTTTTCTGGCCCTGGAAAGCAGATCCGAGATCACTGTCATCACGGCCTCGTCGCGCTCTTCGAAGAGGTGGCTCAGGATACCGCTGTCGCGATCGACGCCCAGCACCAGCTGGGTCAGGTCATTGGATCCAATCGAGAAGCCATCGAAGCGCTGCGCGAATCGCTCCGCCAGGATCACGTTGGAGGGGATCTCGGCCATCACGTAGACCTGAAGCCCGTCACGGTGACGGACTAGTCCATTCTTGGTCATTTCTCCCAGCACCTTGTCCGCTTCGTGTATCGTCCTGCAGAAGGGGATCATGACCACGATATTGTCGAGTCCCAGCTCCTCCCTCGCCATCCGGACGGCACGGCACTCGAGAGCGAAGCCCTCACGGTATCCCTCGCTGTAGTAGCGGCTGGAGCCTCTCCAGCCTAGCATCGGGTTCTCCTCCTTCGGTTCGAATGACGCGCCGCCGATCAGCTGGGAGTATTCATTGGTCTTGAAATCGCTCATCCGCACGATCACTGGCTTGAGATAATGAGCGGCCGCGATCTTGGAGATCCCTCGGGCCAGTGTCTCGATGAAGTAGCGGGTCTTGTCCTTGTAACCCTTCGTCAGTTTCTCGATCTCACTCCTTACCACGGGATCCTTCAGCTGCTTGAAGTGGACGAGAGCCATCGGGTGGATCTTGATCAAATTCCCGATGATGAACTCCATACGGGCCAGACCGACCCCGTCGCTCGGCAGCCTCCACCATCGGAACGCGGTGCCAGGATCGCCCGCATTTACCATCAGCTTTGTCCGGGTCTTTGTGATCTTTGTGGTGTCGATCTCGCGGACCTCGAAATCCAGGATCCCTGCGTAGACAGATCCTTTTTCCCCCTCGGCGCATGAGACCGTGACCTGGCTCCCGTTTTTGAGCATGCGTGTGGCGTCACCGGTCCCGACGATCGCGGTGAGTCCGAGTTCTCGGCTGATGATTGCAGCGTGGCTGGTCCTGCCCCCGTGATCGGTCACGATGGCTGAGGCCTTTTTCATGATCGGGACCCAGTCCGGATCGGTGATCCTTGTCACAAGGACAGATCCCTCCACGAACTGCCCGATTTGAGCAACGCTCTCCAGGCAGCAGACCTTGCCTGTTGCGATGGAGTCACCCACGGCCAGTCCGCTGGCGAGCAGGCGGCCCTTCTCTTTCAGCTGGTAGGTCTTGAGTGCTGCCGACTTCAGGCGCGATTGGACGGTTTCCGGACGAGCCTGAATAAGATAGAGAGAGCCCTTGGGGCCATTTTTGGCCCACTCCATGTCCATCGGCTGCCCGTAGTGCTTCTCGATGATGCAGGACCACCGTGCGAGCTGGAGGACTTCCTCGTCATTCAGTACAAAGCTGGAGCGCTCCTTCTCCGTGGTGTTCACCAGCCGTGTAGAGGAGGAATGGGAGTGAGAGTGGGAGAGGGACTGTCCTGCCATCGCGTAGACCATCTTCTTTTTCTTGGGTCCAAGTGTCTTTTCGATGATCGGCTTAAGTGACGTTTTTCCCAGCAGCGGCTTGAAAACCCTGTACTCGTCGGGCTCCACCATCCCCTGGACCACGGTTTCTCCCAGACCCCAGGTGCAATCGATCAGCACGCAGCCCGGGAACCCCGTCTCCGTATCGATCGAGAACATAACACCCGATCCTGACCTGTCCGAGCGGATCATCTCCTGAACTCCGACCGAGAGGGCCACCTTCATCTGGTCGTACCCGTGGTTCATGCGGTAGATGATCGCCCTGTCGGTAAAGAGCGAGGCATAGCACTTCCTGCAGGCCTCAAGCAGCGCCTTTTCGCCGCGGATATTCAGGAAAGACTCCTGCTGACCCGCGAAGCTGGCCTCCGGCAGATCCTCCGCCGTCGCGCTGCTGCGTACCGCCACACTTTCCACAGTGTGGCCGCAGCGCTGCTTCATTTCCCGGTAAGCGCCTGTCAGTTTCTCGGCCATCGCGCTCGGGAACTCGGCCTTCAGGATCATCTTCCGGATAGCGGCCCCGACAGCAGGCAGGTTACTATTATCTTTTTTCAGGCCGGCAAGACAGAGGGAGATCGGCCCGTTCAGATCGTTGGCTCGCAGGAACTCTCGGTATGCCTCAGCCGTCGTCGCGAATCCGTTCGGGACCCTGATGCCCGCGTCGCCCAGATTGCTGATCATCTCGCCCAGAGAGGCGTTTTTTCCTCCCACAATGTGGACATGGGATCGGTTGGTGTCCGAAAACCAGCGTATCCAATGCTGGGAGTTCGAGTGCGAGGAGGAATTCCTGGGGTTAGGGCTGTGGGGAGGAGTTTTTTTCATGGTCAGTTGCGTCTATTGGCGCGTCACCTGGTTCTCGGGTGCCACCGCGTGATGCTCGTAGTCAGAGATATTGTGGATCGTCGTTTCGGCGATGTTGTGGAGCGCGCTGTCCGTGAAGAATCCCTGGTGGCCGGTGACGATCACGTTGGGGAAGGTCAGTAGCCTCATGAAAAAGTCGTCCTGGATGATCTGGCACGAGAGGTCATCAAAGAAGAGATCCCCTTCCTCCTCGTAGACATCTAGACCCAGGAAACCGATCTGACCGCTCTTCAGACCTCCGATCACGGCCGCCGTGTCAATGTTCCCTCCTCTGCTTGTGTTGATGATCATGACGCCCCTCTTCATCTGGGTGAGGGCCTGAGCGTTG
The DNA here is from genome assembly GCA_903858595.1 of uncultured Spartobacteria bacterium. Lineage (GTDB taxonomy): Bacteria > Verrucomicrobiota > Verrucomicrobiia > Chthoniobacterales > UBA6821 > UBA6821. The sequence continues at coordinate 3,055 of CAIOJL010000110.1, forward strand.
ATCATGTGATGGGTTTCAGGATTCAGGGGGACATGCAGCGAGATGATGTCACTCTTTTCCCAGAGCTCGCTGAGATAGACATAGCGCCCGCCCATCTCTGAGCACTCCAGGTTCTGGAATGGATCGCAGACGAGGACCTCCATGCCGAAACCCCGCATGATCCTCACCATGTTCAGGCCGATCTTTCCCGTTCCGAGGATGCCGATCGTCTTCCCGTAGAGTTCGAATCCCATCAGTCCATCGAGTGAAAAATTACCATCCCTCACACGGTTGAAGGCCCTAGGAATCTTCCTGTCCAGCGCCAGGATCAGAGCCACCGCATGCTCGGCCACCCCGTGAGGCGAGTAGGCGGGGATTCTGGTCACCGTGATCCCGAGCTCCCTTGCTGCGGTGAGATCGACATTGTTGAAGCCTGCGCAGCGAAGGGCGATCAGACGGGTCCCGTGCTCAGCCAGTTTGGTCAGGACTGAGCGGCTCAGCTTGTCGTTGACGAAGGCGCAGATGCCCGCGAAACCAAAGCCCAGACCACAGGTTTCCAGGGAGAGGTGGGGCTTGAAGTAAACAAGCTCGTGTGAGTGGTCTCTGTTGGCCCAGTTGAGAAATTCCTCGTCGTAGGACTTGGAGTTGAAGACAGCGACCCTCATGACTCATTCCTCGCGTCGGAGTTAGGGTTTAGGAATTAAGGCCTGGTTTAGGGCGGGGGTCTGGCTCATGGCTGCCCGAAGCATCGTGTCGTGCTCGGCCTCCAGGATTCCCTGTTCCACGAGTCTGGCACTCACACTGTGACCCTCCTGGTCGGTATCCTCGCTGGGTGACTCGTGCCCAGTCTCCTCCTTGGAGGAATTAGCCTCGCTCAGGCGTTCGACCTCGGGGGTATCGAGTTCTGTTCCCCCGGTCAGCTCGCTGAGCGCCTCGTCCCAGTCCTCTTCGTGGATCTGATTGTCGGGACGGTTGTTGATCAGCGCGATTTCGGAGGCACGGTTCTTCACCATCTCCCAGTTCACCGTGCCGAGGCCGGAGAGTTTACTTGAAATACTTCCCTGCATGAGTGGATTTGTTTTCATGGTTGGTTCCTTGATTCAAGGATCCGCCCGCCCACGCACTCGCGCAAAAACTAACCCCTAAGTGGAACGCTTATTCTTCTCGGGCGTGCACTTTTCAACGCCGATGGCTCTTCAACAAATCGCGTCACCCAGTTCCTGGGGAAAAGCCTCCCGACATCTATCCAACTATCGACTTAAGAAGACGAGGGAGATGGTAGATGAGAGGATAGGATAATGAGAATCAAGGGTGCTTGATCCTTGATCCCTTATCCCCCTCCGAACCACCACCGACTAAGCCTTCTTCTTCGGCTTGGTGGTTAGCGGGTTGGCTTCGATGAAGTCCCTCACCGATTTGACCACCACATCACTCAGAGTGACATCGGCTTTGTCGGCGATGGCCTGAAGCAGGTCTTTTTCGTCCGTGGGAATGCGGACTGTCATGATTCCGTCGCGTTTTTTAGGCATAAAAAAACTTAGGAGGTCATACCTAGGAATGCAAAATATAATCCGTAAGGCAAACGCCTATCCGCACAATTTCTTTTGGATTAGCAGTCATACCGTTATCGGTAAAAAAACCTTCAGTATATTTAGTGTTAATGTCCTGGGCCCTTGTTCGTAAACTTGAGCTGAGAGTCCGGAGAGATCCTCTCGAGCCTGGAGGCCACCGCGATGGGGAAGATCGCCAGGGCAAAGAGCGCCGCAATGACCATCTGCGGCCGTAGGGTAAGGGGGTGCCAACCATCAGGAGCCGTGATGCAGAGGATGGCAATCAGGCCTCCTAAATAGGTGATCCACCAGAGCCCGTTCCGCATTTCAAGGAGCCGTCCCCGCAGCCACTGGGGCACCAGAAAGAGGATCGTGGGCAGCAGGATCGTGCCGGTGGCCCAGAGCACAGAAATCTTTCCGCTCCAGAGAATCGACCAAGTTGCCATGACAAAGGCCAGCCTGCACAAGAGCCCAGCAGCGATCAGGCGGAATTGCCTCGTCACCCCAGGAAGCTGTTTGCGTAGCGCCATGAGGCTCACGGGTCCGACTGCCAGTGCGATCACTATGGTGGCTGTCAGAAAACCGACGATCCTCTGCCAGCTCGGCCCCCCGAAGAGCATGATGATCCCGATCACCAGACTGCTGATCAGACCGACCCAGGGGACGGATTGGTCATTCAGGCGCTGGAAGCATTTTGGGAGTAGCTCGCATCTCCCCATCATCCAGCTCACGCGTGCCGAGACCCCCATGTAGGCCATTGCAGTGGCTCCGGGCGAGAGCACCGCATCAACAAGGAGGAGATTGGCCACCCAGATCAGGCCAGCCCCCAGAGCTATCGCCACCAGGGGGCCTCCGTGGGCTGTCAGCACGAGTTGGCTCCACCCGTGGGTGAGTTGGCTCGGGTCGACCGAGACCAGAAAAGCGAGCTGGAGGACCATGTAGATCGCCAGAGAGATTGCTAGCCCCATACCCATGGAGAGGGGGACATCGCGCTGGGGGCGCTTGGATTCTCCAGCCAGATTCATTGCTGTCTGAAATCCGAAAAGACTAAAGAGCACCCCTCCTGTGCTCACCGCCGTCAGGATCTCGTCGCGGATGGTCCCGTCCCAAGGGATCTTCTCTACCAGGTTGCCCCAGTGCGACTGCTTCACCATGAAGGTCACGGAAAGCAGCAGCGGGATCGTCAGTTTCCAGAAGGTCAGACCGTCGACCCACTTGGCCAGGATTCCGATTCCGCTCAGATTGATCCAGGCAAAGAGACACAACATCACCGCCGCACATCCTATCCCCCCGGTGCTCAGGATCTGTTCGTTGCCAACATTGACTGTGAGCCACGGGAACTTACTCGCCAGATACTGCATCATCGGGAGCACCTCGATTGCGGGGATCGAGACATAGGAGATCCAGACGCTCCAGCCTCCGATAAAGCCGGATGTCCTCCCGTGGGTAAGCAGGGGGATCTCCGCCAGGGCGCCGGAACTTGTCACAAGCGCCCCCAACTCCGCGAAGACGATCCCGATCCCGAACGACATCAGGCCCCCGAAAAGCCAGGCCAGAAGACTGGCCGGACCGGCCAACTTGGCGCAGAGATACGGTGCGAAGAGCCAACCTGATCCTATCGTCCCGGTCACGACAGCGAACGTCATGCTCCAGAGGCCGAGTTGGCGCTTCAGTCCCATGTCGGAGCCAGTGTTGTCGCGCGATGGATCGGGCATAGGATCACTCTAGATAAGAGGTTGATCTGCCAATGTCAAAACAGTGGCCCACGTGTTGTTGTCACGCCTGGCTTCCAAGCGAGAGCAATCACCTGCTCAATCTCTCAATCGGAAAGCTTCCTCAACCGAAAGGTCCCGACCTCTTCACCGATTGTGCCTTACCGTCCGGGGCGCTTGTTTGAGGTCTGTTTCATGGGCTGAGTGGGGACTATATCGGGGTTGTCAGCTGGGTAAGGAGGAAAACCTCCGACAAATTCAATGTGGTACTCCTAACCCATAAATCAAATGGAGATTTAAGCTCGGGAAAACTTTCTGAGACCTAGGACACTCGGTGACTGGGTTGCTGTGGGAGGATGTGCGTATGGAACAAACCGACATCCGCATCCCCGCCAATCTCCTCGCCCTCCTTGAAGCCACAGCCCTTGCCAATGGCTACAAGCCCGAGGAAGTAGTCATGGCGGCCATCGAGGCTTATTTAGAAAACGAGCACAACCCTCCCTATGAAACTGAAAGATGAGTGTTAAATACCATTGAGTTCATTGTGGGACTTGGACATAAAGGGGCCCATGTCGCGCATTGCACCCAAGGCCTCTCTCAAGCCGCCCCCCAAGACTTCCCGTACACGTTCGGTCAAGCCGGCTAAGTCTCCTAAGTCCCCTAAGCCTTCCAAGTCTGCTAAATCAGTTAAGCCTGTCAAAAATCACGGGCGCTCGGCCCGCCTGCCGATGTATCGGATGCTCCAGATTCATGATCTTCTGAAGGAGGGCAAGTTCCCCAACTGTCAGGCCCTCTCCGATGACTTCGAGGTATCCTACAAGACCGTCCAGCGTGACATCGACTTCATGCGGGATCAGCTCCAGCTGCCGATCGAGTACAATTCTGCACGCAGGGGTTTTCTCTACACAAGGGAGGTCAAGAACTTCCCCTCCGTCACCCTTCAGGAGGGGGAGGTGGTGGCTCTCTTGGTAGCCCAGAAGGCCGCTGAGCAGTACCGGGGGACTCCCTTCGAGAAGCTCCTAAACACTGCCTTCACCCGCCTCGTCGAGGGACTGCCCTCCAAGGTTGAGGTTTCTTTGAGAGACTTGAGCGAGGCCGTCTCCTTCCGCCCACCCGGTCCGCCAGCCACAGATCTCAAAAGCTTTCAGACTCTTTCCAATGCCTTGATGGACTTGCAGGAAATCTCCTTCCAGTACTGCAAGCCCGGCGACGGCTCCGGCAGCGAACGCCGGGTTCAGCCCTACCATCTCGGATGCATAGGCGGCATCTGGTACCTGATCGGGTTTGACCTGGCTCGCAATGCCATCCGCACCTTCGCGCTCGCCCGCATCTCCGATCCCAAGAATCTCAACCGCCGCTTCACCCGTCCCAAGGGGTTCTCCCTGGACAACATGCTCAGCGACAGCTTCTCCGCCTTCGAGACCCAGAAGGCCCAGCAGGTCCGCATTCTTCTGGATCCTCTTGCTGCGTCCCTCACTGGAGAGCGCAAATGGCATCCCTCCCAGAAGATGACCTTCAGGAAGGACGGTTCCGCAGAGCTTTCCATTAAGGTTGGACTGGCTCCTGATCTCGAGGCCTGGATCATGGCATGGGGCCCACGGGCCAAGGTGCTTTCTCCCCCGGCACTCAAGAGCCGGATCTCCGCCGCACTCCAGCAAGCGGTCATGCAGTACCAGAAATAAAACATTTCCTGAGCCTAGGACGCTCAGTGACTTGCCGGGAGTGGGAGGATGGTCTCTTTTTAAATCCCCCTTCCTTCGCTCCCTCATGCGCGGACCGGCTACCCGGCTCGCCATCGGCGGCACGGAGGAAGAGTGATGGCGTCCTTCAGTAAGCGTCACACGGAGTACATCTATGAAGTAGGAGCATAGGTGTCGTAGCGTAGGGGCATGACGCGTACGACAACAGAGCCGGTTGATCAGATACTAATACAGGACAGCAGGGGGCGGGTGAGAACGCCGAGGGAGAGAA
>CAIOJL010000111.1 GCA_903858595.1 uncultured Spartobacteria bacterium
GCGTATATCCAACATGTTCTTGGACCAACACTCCAACCAGGCGACATCGTCATCGCCGATAATCTTAGCTCCCATAAGGTAGCGGGCGTAAAAGAAGCCCTCGCCCAATGGGGTGCTTCTATCATCTATCTGCCTCCCTACTCCCAGGATCTCAACCCCATCGAGAACTTCTTCTCTCTAAACTCAAGGCCCTGCTCAGAAAAGCTGCAGAGCGCTCCTTCGACGCGCTTATCAAAGCCACCGCTTCAATACTCGGCGCCACTTCCCCTCAGGAGTGTTCTAACTACTTCGATGCCTCAGGTTATGTTTACACCTAATTCAAAAACGCTTTAGAGGACGTAATTTTCTGCAAGATTCTTCAATCGTACTTCTCGCACTCGGAAAAAGAGGCCGCAGTCGCGTCCTTTGAAGAAACAAGGGGGGAGATGCCGATCTCAAGAGGCCATTCGATGGCGAGCGTTGGGTCATCCCAGCGAAGAGAACGTTCAGCGACGGGAGCATAGGGAGCGGAAACCTTGTAGTGGAAGTCGGCAAGATCACTCGCTACGAGGAAGCCATGGGCACATCCCGGAGGCACCCAGAGTCGCTCATGTGCCTCGGAGGTCAGCATGTAGCCATCCCATACCCCATAGGTAGGTGAACTCTGCCGCAAGTCAACTAGGACATCAAAGACTGTACCGGAAGTCACCCAGACGAGCTTCCCCTGTGCTGCGACTCCAGCCTGGTAATGAAGTCCACGAAGAACATGTCGAGCGGAGCGGGAATGGTTATCCTGGACGAAGTCGAAATCGATTCCCAGATCCCGGAAGGTGTCTCTATTCCACGACTCAAGGAAGAAGCCTCGGGCGTCGCCGAAGACCTTCGGCTTCAGAAGGTAAGCGTCGTGGATTTTGGTTGGGAGTTTTTGCATCTATCGAACTAGTGACTAGATTTATCGTGCGGAGGCACAGAGACACCGAGAGAAAATGAAAGAAAGAGGCACTATCTCTTACGGCGCTTGAGGACCTCTCGGAGGTAGGTGCCGTAGGTGGATTTGCCTAGTGGTTCCAGGGAGCGCTCGAAGGCTGCCTCATCAAGGAATCCAATCTGTAGTCCGATCTCTTCCAAACAGGCAATACGGAGGCCTTGGCGATTTTGGATGGCACGAACAAAGTCAGCAGCCTCCAGCAGAGACTCGTGGGTTCCCGTATCGAGCCACGCCGTGCCACGGCCGAGCTTTTGTACCTGAAGTCGACCTTCCTCAAGGTAGAGGCGATTAAGATCCGTGATCTCCAACTCACCCCTGGCAGAGGGCTTCAAGTTACGCGCCATCTCGACGACATCGGAGCTATAGAAGTAAAGCCCTGGGACAGCATAGTTACTCTTCGGCTCAGCAGGCTTCTCTTCAAGTGAGATGGCTTTGCCGGAGGCATCGAACTCCACGACACCATAGGCAGAGGGATCAGCCACCTCATAGCCAAAGACGGTCGCCTGATCCTTCTGTGCATCGGCTTCCGCCAAGGTGTCGGTGAAGTCATGTCCATAGAAGAGGTTGTCCCCCAGCACCAGTGCAGCAGGTGCACCAGCCAGAAACTCAGCCCCGATCAAGAAGGCCTGAGCCAAACCATCGGGACTGGGTTGCTCGGCATATTCAAATTTCACTCCATAGCGCGATCCGTCGCCCAACAAACGACGAAATGCCGGGAGATCATGTGGTGTCGAAATGATCAGGATCTCCCGAATGCCCGCAAGCATCAGTACCGAGATCGGGTAGTAGATCATCGGTTTGTCATAGACCGGCATGAGCTGCTTGCTCACAGCCATAGTGAGGGGGTGCAACCGGGAGCCGGAACCGCCTGCGAGAACGATACCTTTGCGTGATTTCATGAAAATTGCAGTTGAGATTTAGGAATTAGAAGATAAGAGGGATCTGAATCAGATGCTCCCGAAAATAGTTGGAATTTCACGAATCAGCGAGCGCAGGCTGTGGCCTTCGAAATGCAGTTGCCGATCAAGCTGCTCGTCAAGGAGAGGCGACTCCAGGATACGCTCTACCAAAGCTCGCTTGCCAAGGAATCTTTCTGAGCAGGGGTGCTCAGGATTCAACCAGTGGGCCTCGTAACCAAGCAAGGCCATTTGCTCGCTCTCCGTGACCGGATTGACATCCATGCTGTTTTCAGAAAGAGGCAGCTCAAGATTGCGCTGTGCAACATGCCACAAGAGAGCCCCGGAACCCATCAGCACCATGCTTCCCGGCTCCGTGAGTTGACTCCCCCATTCTTTGAGCCAGCTTTCAATCTGACTTGGATTTTTTAATTTCCGTAGTGACATGGAGAGGCAGCGATTAGATATTAGCTTTTCAGCCTTTAGAAGGGTCGGAAGCGACTGGTCTTGTGTATTAGCTATGGCCTAAAAGCCTATAGTCTAAATTCCTAGGCCCCCTGGTACTGCTTGGTGACCCAGTCCTTGTAGGCGCCGGAAGTGATATTCTTCACCCATTCCTGATTATCCAGGTACCACTGGACGGTTTTACGGATGCCGGTTTCGAAGGACTCGGCGGGTTTCCATCCCAGATCACGGCTGATCTTCGTGGCGTCGATTGCGTAACGGCGGTCGTGACCAGGGCGATCCGTGACGTAGGTGACCTGCTCCGCGTAGCTCTTGCCATCAGCTCGGGGTGAAAGCTCGTCCAGGATCGCGCAGAGCGTGTGGACGACGTCGAGGTTAGGCTTCTCGTTCCAGCCGCCTATATTATAGGTCTCTCCGACCATACCCACCTCCAGCACTCGCCGGATCGCTGCGGCATGGTCCTTCACATAGAGCCAGTCACGGACCTGCTGACCATCGCCGTAGATTGGGAGCGGCTTGCCTGCCAGGGCATTGTGAATGACAAGAGGGATCAGCTTCTCGGGGAAGTGGTAGGGGCCGTAGTTGTTCGAGCAGTTGGTGGTCAGTACCGGCAGGCCATAGGTGTGATGATAGGCTCGGACGAGATGGTCCGAGGCGGCCTTGCTGGCCGAGTAAGGGCTATTCGGCTCGTACTGCTTGGTCTCGGTGAAAGCCGGATCAGTAGGTGACAGCGATCCATAGACCTCATCGGTGGAGACATGAAGAAAGCGAAACTGCTTCTTAGAATCCTCGTTCAGACCGGCCCAGTAAGCGCGAGTGGCCTCGAGAAGGATGAAGATTCCGACAATATTCGTCTCGATGAATTCAGCGGGGCCATGAATCGAGCGGTCGACATGCGACTCGGCGGCGAAGTTCACGATCGCCCGTGGCTGATGCTCTGCAAGGAGCTTGGCCACCAAATCCGTATCCCCGATATCTCCGCGGACGAAGATATGTCGGTGATCACCCTCCAGCAAAGCGAGATTCTGGAGATTCCCCGCATAGGTCAGCTTATCAAGGTTGACGATGGATTCGCGCTCAAGAGGCATCCAGTCGAGCACGAAATTAGAGCCGATGAAGCCGGCACCGCCAGTCACAAGGATTTTATTGCGCATAAAGTAAGGATTTTAAATGTTTGGAGCATGCTTCAGCATTTGGCTGCTCTGGAAACTACTGGAGATCCTGGGTGATTCAAAGCCCATCGAATCGTCGGGATTCGAGGTGGATATCATCCTTTGCGGGACAATATTGCATTCCACCATAAATTCGTGCCGAACTCCACACATCAAGCTAGGCATTCAGAATATCTCTCCTGAGCATCAGGCTGAGTTTTTACCAACCCACCATATTCTCCACTTGGCAGGAGCCCACTTGGAGGGAAGCAAGAGCATGGCGGCCAGCGCTATGATCCAGCTCAGTGCCCCAAGGGTTAGGCAGAGGGAGTACCAGGATGGAGCCTTGAACTGAAAGACGACCTCATGCGAACCAGCGGGTACATAAGTCGAGAGCAGGGCTGCTTCTGCACGATGTACATCGGCAGGTTTTCCATCCACAGTGACAGTCCAGTCGGGATGGTAGGCCTCGGTTACAACAAGCCAGCCAGAGGCATCAAGAGGAAGCTGATAAGTCATGCGTTGATAGTCATCCATGCGGTTGCCGGTGAGAGGAACTCGGGTGAAAGACTGCCCGGCCTTGCCCTGATATTGTCCCAGAAGTTCGATCTGGTTAGAACCCTTGGCCATTCCGGCGAAGCCCGGCATGTTTTTATCAACACCAGCCATCTCCACTGTTATGAGGTTTTGAGGGGTTAGCTGAAGAACCGCGGGTGCCATCGCATAACTACGCGGAGGAAGAGCCACAAAATCATGTGCTAGAAAGGCCGGATAGAGAGTCCCTGGGTTCGTTAAGACTGCAAAGAATTGGTTCTCAGCCAGTACGGGAAGCATGCCCATCATGGCACGCTTCAAGTCCTGAGGGGTACTTGGATCCTGCTTGTCGAGGAAGATGTAACTGCATCCCATCAAGCTTAGGCCACTCCTGATGGCGTCCTGCGAACGCATGGCGGCATTCTGCAAAGAGAACCTCCATGAAAGGCCAAAATAGGCGTTGAACGCTTCCCTCTCGATCGGCTTCCCCGTCAGAGAAGGCAATTGTTGATAAAAATAACGGCCCGAGAGGGGATAAATAGAACCCTGCTGCGGGGCTTTTCTCAATGAGTCGGCAATCTCTCCGAAAGCCTGATAAGTTCCCTGCGGTAGTTCTCCCACCGCATAGCGCATCAGAGACGTCGAATAATCAACAAGTAAAAGAATTGGCAGAATAAGGAGCAAAAGCGCCGAAGCACCCTTTTCATTCCCTTTCCCATCGCCTTTAGCGCCCCTTCTCTTTTCGATGAGTATAGCCGCACCGATGCCGAAGAGCGAAGCTACGGCCAAGGATCCCCCCACCTGCCATACCGACCACGGCGCCCGTATGTCATGCGCGAAGGGCAGCAACTCGAACAACCGAAAGCCCGGCACCAGCAAGTAAACAAGGATGGCGGCAATCCGGGCATAATCCCTGTTCCGGTGCTCCGGCCAGATCAGCCAGAGGAGCACACACTGCCCCACAGACATGATCCAGAAGAGCGGGATCACGAGATCTGAAGCCCCCGCGGCGGACTTGAGAAATTCAAGAAGCCCCTGGGCTACAGATCTTGGCCCCTCACTCATCCAGGTCAGGAAAAGCAGCAAGCCAAAGACCACCTTCAACGCCCCGAGCAATCGTTTCATGGACTCATGATCGGGGGCTGCTGATGCTCTCCACCAGGCAAGCAACCCAACCAAGAGCGTCACGATTCCCACATAAAACCCCCCCTGATCCGCAGTGAATCCAACGGGCATTCCCTGCTGGAGAACATTCCCCCGATCCAACCAAGAGAGAACCGACTTCATGGAGAAGTTCTGCTGCCATTCTGCGAACGGATCGAACTGGAACATCGCAAGCCACTTCATTTCCCGAAGCGTGGGCAAGAGCACAACCACCGCCAGCGGAAGCATCAACAAGACCGAATATCCCAAAGCTTTCAGAAAAACAGATCCTTGAGTCGGACGCGAAACGTACAGATAGATGACGAAGAAAAGTGCCATCGGCGCAAAGACGACCGCAAGCTTCGTGAAAGCCAGAGACATTCCTGCACCGAGAAGGGCCAGCCCCAACGAGTTTTCCCAGGAGGGACGATCCACCAGACGGAGCAAGGCCCAAAGAATCCAGGGAGCGAATACCATCGAGAAGACCACGGGCAGATGCTCGTTTCCCCCAAGCCTGAGCGCCATCTGAGGACCAAGAATATAAGCCACCCCACCCAGCCAAGCGGCTGTTGTATCTCCAGTCCATCGACGCAAGAACTCAGCAACTCCCACTCCCCCCAGAAAAGCAGCACACAGCACGACCAACTTGGCCCCGACAATCGGACCAAAGAGTAGAATGAAGGGTTTAAGCACTAAGTAGAGAAGTGCCGTGGTCAGGCCGGGTGCTTGAGAGGCACCTCCGAGAAATACAGGACTCCACCATCCGCTCCAGGGATGGAAATCCATCGCCCGGGCTGTATTGGCTAACAGTTCCTGATCGGTCGGACCCTTGAAGAGCCAGACAAGGGCGATGGCCACTGTGACAAGGAGGCAGGGCAAGAGGGATTTTGGAAGTTTGTTCATGATATCAGAGGGAAGCAGGAAAGAAGTCCCAAAATATTGCTGAAAACCCGAATCCTACGCCAGACCATTTAACCCGAACTCCAAGGATGAAAGTGATGAAACCTGCGAAAGGGATGAGCAGGTTAGAGTGCCGAAGGCAGCCCGAGTGCAGCGAGTGGCGAGTCTCGTGGGAATGACCGAGTCAATTAGCGCAAGAAGCTGACCCATAGGAGTTGCGGAACCAAGTAGCTCGGAAGCGGCGCGGTAGACGAGCGAAGCGAGCCCCGGAGCAAGGGGGCACTGTCCACCGGGCGGCGGATGCCATCAAATGGAAGATAGAAGATGGAACACAATCTGCTGCTCGCTTGCCTCTGGCGATCGAGCACATCATCCAAGACGGTGGAACCCCAAAGATCGCCACCCCATGCCCTTGGGAAAGGGCTGGTGAGCCTGCACGAAGTGCAGCGCCGAGGGCGAGACGAGCGGGAGCGAGCGAGGCAAGACTTCTTTGCGGTCAGGTGATTGCGTTAAATCGCTCTGCTCAACTTTGGAGTTCGGGTTTAATAAAGAAGCCGGCTTCATTCATCTCCAGACCAGGCGGGCTGATGCTGAGTTCCATCCCATGCATCAGTGCCTACATCCGCTCGGGGACACCAATTCCCAGCAGTGAAAGACCCGTCTTCAGCACCTCCGCCGTGACTTCGGCCAAGGCCAGTCTGGACGAGCGGACGCGATCTTCGGCCTTAAGGATAGGACAGGCCTCGTAGAAGCTGTGGAAGGAGTCGGCCAGTTCGTAGAGGTAGAGGCAGAGGAGGTTCGGGCGCTGGTCCTCGAGCACGGCGTGTAGTACCTCTCCGAACTTGAGGATCTGGAGAGCGAGGGCACGCTCGGCGGGAGCGGCGATGCTGATCGGGGATGAAGCATATGAAATTCCCTCGGAAAGTTCTGCTTCAGCCTTGCGGAAGATGGAACGGATGCGCACGTAGGCGTTCTGTAGGTAAGGAGCGGTGTTCCCCTGGAAGGAGAGCATCTTCTCCCAGGAGAAGAGGTAGTCGGTGAGCCGGTGCTGCATCAGGTCGGCATACTTCACGGCACCGAGGCCGATGACCCTGGCGACTTCGTGCTGCTCCGCGGCGGAGAGGTCGGGGTTCTTCTCCGTGACCACGGTCATCGCCTGCTCGATCGCCTCACCCAGCAGCCCTCCCAGCTCGACGTTCTCGCCGGAGCGGGTCTTCATCATCTTGCGGTCCTCGCCGAGGATGCTGCCGAAGGCGATGTGGAGAAGATCGGTGGTGATGCCAAGCTTGCGGGCCGAGGCAAAGACCTGCTCGAAGTGCAGCTGCTGGGGAGCTCCGGTCACGTACCAGACGGCGTCGGGATGCCAGCGCTGCTCGCGATACTCAAGGGTTGCGAGGTCGGTCGTGGCGTAGAGGAAGCCACCGTCACTCTTGCGGATGAGGCACGGCTTCTCCTCAAGAGCCGGTGTCTCGGGGAAGAAAATGCAGACAGCTCCCTCGCTCTCCCTTGCGATCCCCTGTGCAAGCAGGCGATCCACGAGGGGCCCCAGGGCGTCGTTGTAGAAGCTCTCTCCGAGACGCTCGTCGAAGGTAATCTCGAGGAGTCCGTAAAGACGCTCGAACTCCTTCCAGGAGAGGGAGACGGCCTGCTTCCAGATCTCAAGGTTCTCGGCATCACCCTGCTGGAGCTTCACGAGCTCATGGCGGACAGTTTCTTTGAGAACAGGGTCATTCTCCTCCATAGCATTGACCTCGCGGTAGAGGCGGACGAGTTCGTCAATCGGAGTCTGCTCCAACGCCACGCGGTTGAGCAGATGCTTCCATCCGTAAATCACCTTCCCGAACTGCGTACCCCAGTCGCCGATGTGGTTGTCAGTAATGACGCGGTGGCCGAGATGACGGGCGATCCGGGAGAGGGAGTCCCCAAGGATCGTGCTGCGGATATGGCCGACATGCATCGGTTTGGCAACATTCGGGGAGCTGAAATCAATGAGGATGGTCTTGGCCTTCTGCACCGATTCCACACCGAGACGCCTATCGTTCCGGACTGCGTTGACGGCATCGGACAGGGCTGTGTCGAGCACCTTGAAATTAATGAATCCAGCTCCGGCTACCGTAGGCCGCTCGCAGAAATCCTCCACGTTCAGATGGGTAAGGATGGAGGCTGCAACTTCACGGGGATTCTTTTTCAGCGCCTTCGCCGCAACCATCGCGGCATTGGTTTGAAAATCCCCGAAGCGTGCGGCGGCGGCGGGAGCAACAGCGGCGAATCTCTCGTCGATCCCTGCGGTTCGCAAGGCATCGGCAACACGTTGTCGGAGATTGACCTGAAGAGACATAGAAGCCAAAGAATGCAGGATGAAGGGTATTTTATGAAAGCTGAAACAAGGTCATGGAATAACTGAGTTGTAGCCTTCGGTTTTTTACCTAAGGAACCGCTGATTAAATCCCATGATGGCCGCTGAAGAGCATTTGATTGTTTTTGAATGTCACCTTTCTCTCACAAGGCAGTGCCGTCCCTTTAGGATCATGCTTGCCGCATGCTTTTTCGCGTCCCTTCCCAGGGACTTGATTCAAGGCAACACGGAGCGTGGGAACGCTACGGATAGATCCCGCGTAAGCGGGACCCGTCAAGGTGAGCCGAGAGGGAGCGAGCGAATCAATACCCTTGCGGTCTTGCCCAAGCGAGCAACGCAGAAAAACGGCCAAATACTCTCAGCCCACGCGGTTGCGGAGATAATAGAGCCGGAGGCTGTGTTGGCTTCGCGCTTACAGCCCGCATGGGTATGCGCGCCAAAACATCTATTGGGACGGCTGGCTTGTGCGGCCCATGGCTTGCCCGGTCGTTGCTTCGCATCCGCTACGGCTTCCCGCAACGGCCTCAAGGCGATTTAATCAGCGCTTCCCTAACGAGCTGATGTGCAAACCTGGTAGAAGCGAGCGAGTACAATATCATGGCGCGGCTTTGCTTGCCTCGCTTAAGCGAGGTCAGTCGAGGCGAAGGCGAATCAGTCCAACGCTCAGCAACCGCAATCGGCCAGAGATATTACTTCCGTTACTTCTTTTTCCACGAAGCCGCGATGCTCTCCAGTGACCGGCCCTTGGTTTCTGGCATGATGGTCAGGCCGAAAATGAGGGCGAGAATATCGATCGCAGTGAAAAGCCAGAATACGCCGGCCGAGGAGCCGATGGCTTTGGTCGATAAATCTACAAAAATAGGGAAGAGCTGGTTGCAACTGAAGATCACGATCCAGAGGAAGGTAGTCGTGATCGCGACCGCCTTGGCACGAACACGATTGGGGTAAAGCTCTGACATCATCAACCAGGGCAAGCCTCCGAGCGCGATGCCGTGCGGCACGGTGCAGAGCATAAGCACGAGCAGCACGAAAACGCCGTGAATGTGGAGGTGAAATACCAAACCCGTCACGAAAGTAATGATCGCCATAAGTACTGAGGCGAAGATCCATAGCGGCCGCCGTCCTACCTTATCGACAAGCCAGATGGATATGATCGTTGAGACCGTCATGGCCACGTAAACGAGAAAGAATTGCAGGATCGCCATACTATGATCGTTGGGATTGCTGGCATGCTGGCTGTTTACGCCCGACATCTCGATCAAGGTGGGAATGTAATTGCCCATGGCCGACCAGCCTGTCCAGTTGTTGAAGAATGCTAGAAGCAGGCCAATAAAGAGTGCGAATCGAATACTTGGCAGCCAAAGCTCGCGCCATCCGCCTTTCTCCTCATTTACTGATGCCTTGATCTCTTTAAGTTCAACTTCGGCCAACTCCGGGCCGTGAACCTTTCTCAACACGCCGAGCGCATCGTCGTAGCGACCCTCGTCAGCGAGCCAGCGGGGACTTGGCGGCAACATAAAGACGAAGATCATGAGTAGCAAAACCACGACCAACTGCGATGCGAACATCCATCGCCATGCCATATCGGGCGTGACCCAGAGGGATATCGGGTAAGAAATCAAAGGAGCTGCTGCCGATCCTATGACGATGGCGAGTTGGAAGGTCAGGCCCAGCTTGCCGCGAATCTTTGGCGGTGCCACTTCCGCGATGTACAAAGGCGCCGCAATTGAGCCCAGGCCAATACCGAGACCGCCGACAATCCGAAAAATGTTGAAAATCTCCATGGTTGATGCAATCGCAGTCATAAGCGCGCCGACGCCTAGCAGCGCAGCCGAAGCCAGAATCGTCTTTTCGCGGCCAATCTTATCGCACATCCAGCCGCCAAGAAAAGGCCCGGCAATGCAACCTATGGTACTGCTGGTCATCACCAATCCGACTCCGGCTGGGTCGAGATTGAACTGGTGCTTCATGAAAAGAATCGTTCCGCCCAGGATTGAGCCATCGTAGCCAAACAGGAATCCGGCGATCGCCGCCGCTGCTGCTGTGGAGGCAATGTAGATATTGCGTGTTCTTTGCGCTTTCGCCTCGTTTTTGTTTTGCATAGCAGATTTTATGATTTTCTGGGCTAAATCTTATCTGTGTTTCATTCTCTCATCTCAATCCATTTTTAAGAATCTTGGTATTTTTTTGGCTTTCGAGCTAATCCATTAAAACATTTTACATCATAATGTAAAATAAAATGGGGTTTTATAGTTTAGGGCACAAGCGTCCAGTTATAAGTCCCACAGCGTCGACTGGTTATTCTTGTTGGTCATATAAGACTTGAAGTCGACTTATGTAAGTAGTTCATGGATAGGCACCTTCTCAAAGGGAAGAACGCTCAAAAGCTAGCAGTAACGGA
>CAIOJL010000112.1 GCA_903858595.1 uncultured Spartobacteria bacterium
AAAACTCAGCTGGTTGTTCATTCCCTCATTCTATCCCAACCCTTCTATCCTGCATAGCATCACTTCGCAGTGCGCTCTCGATTAAATCACCGTTTCCCTAGGGAATCCCTAAGCCGCCTCTGATAAACGGTTCCCTAACCGGACTGCAGCGATGCGATCAGAGGATCCAACGGAACACTGACGACGGCAGAGGCACGGTCGCTTACGGCAAATGGAAGAATAAGCACCCTTCCATGGAGTAGCGAACCGCAACTGTAGACGACATTGGGGACATATCCCTCACGCTCCGCCCCGACGGGTGAGAGCAGCGGCTCACGCAGTCGCCCGATTACCTTCGTCGGATCGTTCAGGTCGAGCAGGGCGGCGCCGATACAGTATTTTCTCATGGGCCCAACCCCGTGGGTGATGACCAGCCAACCGGCCTCTGTCTCAATAGGCGACCCGCAATTGCCGATCTTCACCGACTCCCACATTTCGGAAGGGCGCAGGATCACCTGCGGGTCGCTCCAGTAATGAGGGCTATCCGAGAACATGATGAAGATGTTCTCATCGTCCTGGCGAGAGAGCATGGCGTAACGTCCATTAATACGGCGTGGAAAAAGAGCCATCCCCTTGTTCTGTACGGCACTCCCGTTCAGCGTCAGGACGCGGAAGTGCAGGAAATCCTTTGTCTCGATAAGTTGCGGCAGAATGGATCGGCCGTTATAAGCCGTATATGTGGCATAATACATGACTGAACCGTCATCCTCAATGAAACGGACGAACCGCGCGTCTTCAATGCCGGAGGACTCGCTGGACGAAACCGGAAAGATGATCCGCTCGCTCATCGCGAGCTTGTCCGAAAAACGCAGCTCGTAATTCGAATCGGCAAGCCATTGGATGCTTTCCAACGTGCGGTCCAGGGAGCGCGTCGGAGGATTGATCTGGCGACGCACGCTATCCATGCTCTTGTTCAGATCATGACGCGTGAAGTTTTCCGCGAGTTGGTCCATCACCTCAGAGGCATGGCTTTTCCGACGCTCTCTAGTTTCATGCCATTCACCGAACTCCATCTCAGCCAGTTTGATAATGAAGCGTTTTTTGTTGTAGCTGGGATTGGAAAGGACTTCAGGAACCGTGACGAAGCGAGAGACGGGATCTAGCGCGATCTGGCCATTGTTCGCGATAATTCCTGATCGAAACTCGATCGAGGAGATGTGTCCCTCTCCCGTGGCACGGAGGCTCATGATAAAACGCAGTTCTCCTTCCGGGATTCCCCCTTGATCAGGATGAGGAACAAGAGAGGGGTTGAAGATGGCCGCGGATTCCAGCGCGTATTCTCCGGAGAACAGCGCACCGATAAGCAACTGCCGCTCAGGAGAAAGCAGCCGCTGCGTGAAGACATGGTGACTCACCTTTCCAAAGTGCTCGTCGAGTAACGACTCAATATCAAAATGGCGTGAGTCGAACTCACTTAGGATGGATTCCAGTTCGCGTCCGACCTCCTCATCACTCAGGGCAAGCGCGCGACCTATAATGGTGGTGATCCGATACGCATCCTCGGGAATAAATGGTCGGATAATGACGCGTGCACTATCCGGGAGAAGTACCACTTCATGGCGACGGATAGTGATGGAGTTCATTGTGCGGATACGGATTGGAGAGGCGAGAGGGGTGTGAGTTGCTCGGCTGATTTCATTTCTGCTAGCGAAAGGTGGAAGGCTAGTGAAGATTCCGCCCCTTGATTTTCACTCACCCTGTCGTGATGGAGTCCGTCACTACAGCCGCCCGTGCTGAAATCATAGAGAGGGAGACCCAGATCATTACGCCCCAGAAACCACTCAAAGGAACGCGTTGCCTCCAGTGACCAGAAGTTATCTCCAGTTGCACGGAATGCCTCGCAGGAGGCCGACACCATAGCAAGGGCCTCCAGCGGTTGCTGGTCGAAATCCGCACGTGCACCATAACGCTGATAGAATCCATTGCTGCCAATGGGGCGGAAGCACTCACGCTGCGTGGTCTGAATCGAGGCAAGCCAGTTAAGGGATTTCAGTCCCACGGCGAGAGCTTCCTCATGGTGCATGGAAGCGCCGCTGAGGAGCATCGCCTGCGAAAAGCGGGCATTATCATAGGTGAGACTCGCCTCAAACCAGGGCCAGTCCTCCGATGAATATTCTTTCCAAAGCTTGATGAGCCTTTCCACGAGGACTTCGCGCAGGAGGCTCGTCTTTTCCTCGCTCGGAAAACGGCGCTGATACTCGTGAATTCCCAGGAGGGCAAAGTTCCAGGCCCGGGGTGAGGTGAACTTTTCAACTGCACCAAGCCCGAGTTCAAAAACCTGCGCGGCCAGCTTCCGATGACCTTCATTTCGCGAACGTCCCACGCCTGAGCCGAGACCCCACAGGGCGCGCCCATGGCTGTCTTCGCTGCCGGCATCCTCAAGCCACTGGCGTCCGTGACTCATGAAGTTACGGAAGCGACCGCTCTTCCGATCAAGAGCGGCGGCCAGAAAAGCAAGATAGCAGGTGGACTGGGCGACCAGATTCTCCATGGGAGGCTGGGCGCCGATCTCATCGAGCAGATTACAGAGTATGTAAGCCCGCGCATTGTCATCTGTGCAATAGCCCTCGTGAAAGTTGGGCACATTGAAAATGGCGTGCTGGAAGATCCCCGTGCCGTCACTCATGCGGATGACGTGGTCGAGCCTCAAGGGAGGTAGCTCCAGAGGGCGACTGGCAAGCGTCCAGCCTGCAAACGCCGCACGAGGAGCACTCCTGCGATCGAAGTCGACTGCAATTTGAGGATCATGTCGTCGATCGCGTCGGGCCTCCTCGAAGGTTTGAAGGTAGCGCTTGGCGACAGTCGGCCAGATCATTTCTCGCCCCATGGCATAAGCAGCCCTGCGGATCTTTTCCATACGCACGGTGTCATCAAGCAAGCCGCAAACTCCCGCTGCGATGGCCTGGGGATTATGGAATGGAACCAGGACGCCACGTTCATCGGCAAGCAATTCCTGTGCATGCCAATAGGGAGTGGAGACAATGGCCTTTCCTGCACCGATAACATAGGAGAGGGTGCCCGAGGTAACCTGCGCCTCGTTCGGATAGGGGGTAAGATATATGTCCGTCGCACCCACAAACTCCTTCAGATCATCCAATGAGACAAAGCGGTTGTAAAAGATCACATGCTCCTTGACGCCGCGCTCTTGGACCAGTCGTTCCAGACTCAATCTATAACGCTCTCCCTCACTGGCCATCAGGTGCGGATGCGTTGCACCAAGCACCAGATACACGACATTCGGATGCTTTCGGACGATCTCCGGCAGGGCCTCGATCGCGTGCTCGATTCCCTTGCCGGGTCCGATGAGACCGAAGGTAAGAAGTACCTGGCGTCCTTCCACGCCAAACTGTTCCTTGCAAAGTCTGGATTCCACAAAGTCGAGATCAGGTATGCCGTGTGGAATGATATCCACCTTCTCATCAGAGACCCCGTAGGTTTCCTTCAGGATCTCACGCCCCTTGCGGGACATCACGACGAGACGACTGCTGCGCGACAGCAAGGTCTCCATCACCCTGTGCTGCGCCGCATCGGGATCGCTGAGGATCGTATGAAGGGTCGTGACCACCGGCATCCGAACCTCCTTCAGTAGAGCCAGCAGATGACTGCCAGCAGCCCCCCCGTAGATGCCGAACTCATGCTGTACGCAGAGCAGGTCGGTGTTGTTGAAGTTCAGGAGATCTGCCATCCGCCGGTAGGAGCCCAAATCCTTCTCCGAGATCTCAAAGCGCACTCGCGGCGGGTAGGCGTAGCCTTCAGGGCGGTCATTGACTGCCCCGACAAAGCAATCCCAATCTGGGACAATCGAGGCGATTGACTCGCAGAGATCGTGCGTGAACGTTGCAATTCCGCATAGCCTCGGCAAATAATCACCAAGGAAAGCAATCCTCAAAGGGTCAGTAGAATCTCTCAAACCAAATTCAGCCTAACCCTGTTAGACCACCACACAAGAAGCGTCCCGTTACCGCTGCTTAAATAAGCAAAAGAACTAGGGGAGCTTGGCTACGCACCAAGAGATTACACGCTTACAGCCGTCCCATAGCAGAGAACCTCTGTAGCCGAGAGATTCGCTCCAAGATCGGAGGCGTCATAGCGAACACCGACGATGGCGTCGCGTTAAGTTCGACGGCATGGGCGACCATGGAATCGTAGGCATGCTGACGGCCCTGCTCGCTCATCTCAGTGTAGGCCCCGATGCGACCTTCGATGATGCTTTTCAGCCCACCCAGAATTCCCTGCCGATGGTGGGCGGGCGGACAATGATCCCGCGAACCATCCCCTTGTGGGCGGTGATCCGGTATCCAGGAATATCAAAGGTAGTGGAGACGAGCATTGGATTTAGGGAGTGGGCGTGTGGAGAGAATTCGTTTGGTTGATTGTTCGAGTATTCTTCGCGATTTCCGATTGCCTGTCACCCCTCCCCCATTACGCCGCACGGCGCGCGGCGTCTGCCTTGAGCCAGAGCCAGAGCTTCTCGAGTCCATCGGTGACACGCTGCTTGGCGGCAGCAAGTTCCTCGACCGTGAAGGTGCCGGAGGAGGGTTTCTCGGTGACGTAGAGGTAGTATTTGATCTTCGGCTCGGTGCCGGAGGGACGGACTGTAACTTTCCACCCACCTTCGATCTCGAAGGTGATCATCGCCTCCTTCGGAATCAGCTCTCCCTCGGAATCGTAAAGATTCTGCGTGGCATAATTGAGCACGGAGAGGACTTTTGCACCGGCGATCTCCGTTGGGGGATTGCCGGCATACGAATCAACGAGTTTCTTGATCTTCGCGGCCCCTTCGGCACCGTCGAAGGTGAGCGATTCACCCCGCTCAAGATAGAAACCGTATTCAGAATAAATCCGATCGAGCAGAGTGACAACGGTTATACCATCGCTTGCGGCATAGGCGGCAACTTCGGCAAAGCAAATCACGGCAGCATTGCCATCCTTGTCACGGACGAAGTCGCCTGTATTGTAGCCGTAGCTCTCCTCGCCTCCGAAGATGAAGAAAAGGGAGTCCCTCAACCTCACTTCGCGGGTTTCCTCCTCCGAGAGATTGCGATAGTTGGCCTGGATCTCAGCAGATAGCCTCTCCTCGTAGGAGCGCTGCTTGGCACCGATGTACTTGAAACCGGTAAGGGTCTCGACGCACTTCACGCCGAAGCCAAGGGCGATCGTCTTCTGAAGATCTGTTGTAACCAAGCTCTTGATCACCACGGCATGGTCGCGATTGGCCTCGGTCAGGATGCCCTTCTCAAAAAGACGTTTCAGACGGTACCAGACCATCAACGATCCGATCTGATTGCCGGTGAGCAGGACCAGCTTGCCCGAGGCATCGCGGGCTGCGACACCCATGCGGTCGTCATCCGGATCGGTCGCCTGGACGAGATCAGCTTTCTCGATTTCAGCGAGTTCCATCCCGAGCTTGAGCGCCTCAGGATATTCTGGATTCGGGCACTTGACCGTGGGGAAGAGACCGTCTGGCACCATCTGGGAGGGAACCGGCCAACACTCAATACCCAGACGATGGAGCATCGGGATGATGATCACACCACCGACACCATGGAGCGGGGTGAAGACGGTCTTGAGCTTTGGCTTACGAAGGAAAAGCTCCGGATCGACGATCAGCTTCTCCAGACGCTCCATGTAGGCCTCATCGATTTCGCGACCGATCTTGATCACCAGACCGCGTTGCGTCTCGGGAAGGGGCTCATATATATCATCACCGGCATTCACTAGATCGATGATTCCATGATCATGGGGAGCGACTACCTGCCCTCCGTCATCGAAGTAGACCTTGTAGCCATTATATCCCGGGGGGTTGTGGCTGGCAGTAATATTGATGCCGGCAGCTGCATTCTTGTAACGGACGGCAAAGGAGAGCTCGGGCGTCGATCGTGGCCCTTCGAAAAGCAATGCATCGCACCCGAGATCAGTCATCACCTTGGCGGCGAGATCGGCAAATTCACGTGAAAAAAAGCGTGTGTCGTAGCTAATCGCGATCGCGGGACGGCCGGGGCGGCTCTCGCGCTCATGCCACTGGCGCACATAGGTAGCGAGTCCGCGGGTGGCGCGGGCGATGTTGTAGTCGTTCATCGCATTGGTGCCGACACAAGCATGTTCGGGACGGCCATCTGGACGACCTGGGCCGGCTTCAGCCTTAGTGATCACCTCGCCGATCGTCTTGCCACGGAGACCTCCCGTGCCGAAAGCCATGGCGCGAAAGAAGCGATTGTTCAGTTCGTCCCAGCGCCCGGATTCGGCCAGTTCGCTGATCACGGCCTCGGCCAACGGCGAGGTTCCGCGTCCAAGCATCGCGCGGATATTCTCCGCGGAAGACTTTAGCAGGGAATCTGTGGCCTCGGCCGCGGTGATGGATTCAAGGAGGGTCGACATAAGTTAAGGTTTAAGCGTGAATGGCTTTTCTGTAAAAGCGTTTCAAACCGTACGATGAAGTTTCGCCAGATCCTCGACAAATACCGCGCCATTTTCTCGATCGGCCTGCAGAACACCTTTGTCTATCGCTGGAACTTCCTGCTCCGCTCCCTTTTTGCCCTGATTCCGCTCTTAGGAACAGTCTTTGTCTGGCGCGCGATCTATGGAGATACATCAAGCACAATCGCCGGGTATGATTTCGGACAAATGGTCTTTTACTTCCTGATCATCCTTCTGGTGGACAATCTGATCACACCAACGGAGGACGAGTGGCAGATCGCTGCCGAGATCCGAGAGGGACAGCTCAGCTCCTTCCTGCTGAAGCCGTTCGACTTCCTAGCCTACCGCTTCTGCATCTTTGTCGGTTCCCGTCTTCTCTACACGACCGTTATGCTGCTTCCCATGGTCGGTGTCTTATGGTGGTACCGTCAATACCTGCACTGGCCTGAACATGCCTCCACCTGGGGATTTTTTGTTGTGAGCCTTGTCATGGCGGGAGCCATCCAGTTCCTGATCGCCTATGCCCTGGCGATGCTGGCCTTCTGGATTCTGGAGATATCAACAGTGGTCTTCATCCTCTACTCCTTCGAGTATTTCCTGAGTGGCAAACTCTTCCCTCTCGATACAGTGCCGGGAATTGCTGGGACGATCCTGCGACTCCTACCATTCCCTTATGAGCTCTACTTTCCCGTAGCCGTCCTGATGGAGAAGATCCACGGCCCACAGCTCCTGCAGGGACTGATCATTCAGGCGACCTGGGTGCTACTGTGTTACCTGCTTGCCCGCGCGCTCTGGAATGCGGGTGTGCGACGCTACGAGGCCGTGGGGATTTAATAGATCTCCTAGGAAGGACTCATGCACAGGAAGGTGGTCCGGAGTAATCCGCACGGAGGCCCCGGTCGATATCCTGTCACAGAGAGCAGCCACATCGGTAGAGCGCATCCGGATACAGCCGAAGCTGGCGGGATGTCCGAGCAGATTTTCCTGCGGTGTGCCATGAATGTAGATGCCTCGGTTGAAAGCATTCCTATTGCCGGGTTCCATCCCCTCCAGCCAGAGAATGCGCGTCACAATTGGGTCGCGGCCGGGGGCATTCGGCTTGAGGACTTCGCCAGTCGGCTTTCTGGAATGGAAGACCTCACCGAGCGGTTGACCCATGCCGATTTTCATCCTGACAAGAAACTTTCCGAGGGGCGTGGTGTAGCTGCCCAGACGGTCGCCGATCCCGAACCGCGAGGTTGAGACGGGATAGATGGCCTGCGTTTTGCCATCGGTCTTCAGTAGCAACCGCTGATCCTTCACGCTAACAATGATCTCATGATGTGGATCATCAGAAGCAGCGGGCACCGCAGACTCAATCCTTTCCGCATGAAGGGATCCGATCAGTGAAAAAAGGGCTAGCAGATGACAAATATGCCTCAAACTAAGACCCTGCACTTAGAGATCCAATTCGTCAACCCGGTCCGGTGGTTTTTAGAGAGCAGTCTCTTCTTGAGATGCTCCCTGATGACTCCGGGGCTCAGTCCCTTCTCAGGACCTCGCGCGGTGTCCTGTTAGTGAAGCGTTTGAAGACAGATGCAAAATACTGGGAGGAGGAAAAACCGAGATCGAAGGCGACCTCGGTGACCGTCACTCCTGTTCTAGAAAGGCGGCGGCGGGCCTCTGAGATGCGCTCTCTGAGGACATACTCCGCAGGCGGGATGCCGGTTTCCTGCTTGAAGCTCGCCTTGAAGCGCGACAAAGAGAGTCCAGCGACCATGGCCAACTTCCCAACGGTTATTTTCTCAGGCTCCTGAAGGTTATTTTTCAGATGATCCAACACCCCGCAGAAACGACCATTTTCATCCCGGTTGAGTGCCTCGTCGCGCATGGCCACCACGGCGAGAAGAAAGGCAGTCAAACGGTTGCATATCTCGATGCGGGAGAGGGGGGTGGAAACGTTTTGCATGATTCGGATGACAGCGTCGAGATGGCGTTGCATCTCGGTGGCTCCCGGAAAATGTCGTCGTTGAGATCGTGTGAGTGAGCGCCAAAGGGCGCGGCTTAAATCCGGTGCCAAACCGAGCAGTGAATTGCCGGTTGCTGCGGGATTCAGCAGGTTAACCCAGTAGAGAAGCCCTTTTTCCTGGGGAGCCCCGCCGGTGCCGTGCTCCTCGTTCGGCAGGGTCATGAAAACATCCCCGCCACGGAGGTGAAAGCTCTCCTCACCGACACAATAGGTCTGTCTTCCTCGGGCGAGATAGCAGATCTCTACGGCTCCGGGGTGCCGGTGCTCACTCAGACCTGTGTTAGCCCTAGCATAATCATACCTCCCCAATGCTGCGATGGATCGGATTCCACAGCGCCGAAGATCACTGATGATTCGAGTCATAAACGGAGAAATTTCCCAGGAGTTATGTTTGAGAAAGTATTGCGGTTTCTTCTCGAAAGCAAAATCAAACCAAATGGTGTTGAGTTGTTTTTATGAGCACACAAACCGATCCGATCCTGAAGCAGGAACCGCCACTAAAAGAATTCACCGAGGATGTCCGCAAAAATATCGCCATCACCTGGTATCGTACAAAACTCACCAAGGAGCAGATCAAGGAAGTGCATCAGAAAAGTGACCTCAAGGGAGCCATCCAAACGTTTGGCTTCCTAGCCATCCTGATCGGGGCGGGTGTCGCGGCATGGTTCTCCTTCAATCACTGGCCCTGGTGGGCGACGGTCGGAATCGTGTTTCTCTATGGAATGGTCGGCGCTTTCACGATCAACGGGGTGCACGAACTCGGCCACGGAACAGTCTTCAAGACCAGATGGCTCAACTCCTTCTTCTGCCATCTCTTAGCCTTCCTCGGATGGCACAATCACGAGACCTTCCAGTACAGCCACATCCGTCACCACCGCTACACTCTCCATCCACCGGACGACCTGGAAGTCGTTCTTCCCTCGGGTTTTCTTTTTCGAGATGTCCTAAAGTGGGGGTTTTTCTTCCCCCTGCATTTCAAATTTATATTTTTGCAAACACTCCGCTATGCACGCGGAGAGTTCCGGGGTGAATGGGAACTCACCCTCTATCCTGAATCAGACCCCAAAAGCCGCAAGGCGCCGGTCCGCTGGGCGCGCATCACGCTTGCCGGGCATGCCTTGATCTTGGTGGCGGCGCTTACTGCCGGACAATGGATCATCCCCATTCTCTGCTGCTCTGCCGGCAGCATCGGACAATGGCTCTTTTTCCTCTGTAACAACACACAGCATACTGGCCTCAAGGACAATGTTGATGACTTCCGCCTCTGCTGCCGCACCTTCACCATTCATCCGATCATCAGCTTCCTTTACTGGCAGATGAACTACCATATCGAACACCACATGTACGCAGCCGTTCCGTGCTATAACCTCGGAAAACTCCACAAACTGATCAAACACGAACTCCCTCCTACTCCCCATGGTCTTATCGCCACTTGGAAGGAGATTGATGAGACGGTGCGCAGGCAGAGGACGGATCCGACTTACCAGTACGAAGCCCTCCTTCCAGATGCAACTTGACTCAAATCACACCGCAAAGACTCTTCTCCGAAAAACAAAAATCACCTGCCGCCGAACCCATGACACTCGAAACCCTGCTGGGAAAATACAAATGGATTGAAAACTGGATAACGATTCCGGAATCCCCTCTCGGAAAAATGAACGGCCGAACCCATGGCATCGCTGCGTTGAAGAACGGGGAGATTGTAGTTTTTCACCAAGCCGATCCGGCCTTGCTCCATTATTCTTCCGGGGGAATACTCCTGAAAGCTTGGGGTAATTATCCCGGGGCGCACGGACTGACCCTCATTGAAGAGGAAGGAGAAGAATTGCTGTGGCTTGTCGATCAGGACATCGGAGAGGTTGTCAAGGCAACCCTCGACGGTCGCATCCTGCTGAGCCTGAAAAAACCTGATCATGAGGCCTACAGCACGTGCAACTACGTGCCCACATGGGCAGCCGTGGCTGAGGACCGTTTCGGGGGAAACGGTGATATATGGGTGGCTGACGGTTACGGCGCCTCTCTGGTGCATCGCTTTGACAGGTCTGGAAACTATCTTTCCACTCTAGATGGGAAGGAGGGAGGCGGCCGCTTCGACTGCCCGCATGGACTCGCCCTCGACACGCGGGGTCGGGAACCTGAATTCTACATCGCCGATCGGGGCAACCGCCGCTTTCAGGTTTACGGGATCGACGGCACCTACCGCCGTACTTTTGGTGAGGGATTCTTGGACTCCCCCGACATCAGCACAACTCTCGGGGATCATCTGATCATCCCGGAACTCAAGGCGGGGATCACCATCCTTAATTCCACAGATGAGCCCGTGGCTTCGCTGGGAGTCAATCCGCAGGTTGCCAGCCTCGAGGGATGGCCAAACAATCGTAAATGGGTCGCGGAGGGAGCTTTCAATAGCCCCCATTCGGCAACAACCGACCCGCACGGCAATATCTATATTGTTGAATGGATTACGGGCGGGCGCGTCACAAAATTGGAGCGCCTTTCGTGAAGCCCCCTCTTTCTAAATAATCCCGCTCCGCAGATAGGATCACTCTCCGGATGGAACAAGCGACTTCTGCGTTATCTCCACTCGGGCTCCGAGCCCAAGAAGATCGTAAAGTTGTTTTACATCAGCGGAACGCATCCGGATACAGCCATAGCTGACCGGCGTTCCGAGGAGTGATTCCTGAGGTGTTCCGTGGATGTAAATGCAGCGGCTGAAGGCATTGCGGTTGTGCTCCTCGAGGCCATTCAGCCAAAGAATCCGTGTCACAATAGGATCACGTCCCGGGGAATCAGGAGGGAGCACCTCCCCCGTCGGCTTGCGCGAATGAAAGACAGTCCCCAGCGGAGAGCCCTCACCGATCTTCTTCCGGATACAAAGATGCCCGAGTGGCGTGGTATAGCTTCCCTCGCGGTCACCGGTCCCGTATTTGGAGGTAGAGACCTTATAGAGGGCAACCGGCCGCCCATCGGTGAGCACTAGCATCTTCTGATCCGGAATACTCAATATCAGGCGGTGATGGGTGTCAGCGCAACCGGAGAGAAAGAACAATGCCGCCAAGAGTGCCGCCGGGAACGATGTGAAGCGCAGGACTCTTATCATGCTTGTAGCGATGCGGCAACCTCGGCCGCAAAATAGGTCAGGATCATGTCAGCTCCAGCTCGCTTGATCGCAAGCAAGGATTCATCGCGTGTCGCTTCGTAGTCGAGCCATCCGAGGCGAGCCGCGGCATGGATCTGGGCGTACTCGCCGGAGACCTGATAAGCTGCGACCGGAAGGAGGGTGTGACCACGCACTGCACGGATGACATCGAGGTAGGGACCCGCTGGCTTCACCATGACTATGTCGGCTCCTTCCTCCTCGTCGAGATGCACCTCATGCAGCGCCTCGCGAACATTGCCGGGATCCATCTGGTAGCCGCGCTTATCAAGGGGTTGTCCAGAGCTGCTTTGCACCGCATCCCGAAAGGGACCATAGTAAGCGGATGCATATTTGGCGGCATAAGCCAGAATGCCCGTCCTTGGGAAACCTGCGGCATCGAGTGCCGTGCGGATCGCCTTCACGCGACCATCCATCATGTCGGAAGGAGCCACGATATCGGCGCCGGCTTCCGCCTCGGCCACGGCAAGTCGCTGGAGGGTCTCGACTGTGGAGTCATTCTCCACGTTGCCGCGATCATCAATCAAACCGTCATGTCCATGGCTCGTGTAGGGATCGAGCGCCACATCGGCAATGATGGCCAAGTCGGGGCATTCCTCTTTGACGGCACGGATCGCGGCAAAAAGGATATTGGAGGGGTCGGTGGCGTGTGTACTGAGTGCATCCTTCAGCGAGGACTCGATGCATGGAAAAAGGGCGACCGCAGGCATGCCGAGTCCAGCCACTCTCCTGCACTCCAAGACCAAGGAAGCGAGCGTATGCCGGACCACACCGGGCATCGACTCGACAGGCTCGGGAACTCCTTCACCTGCACGGACAAAAAGAGGTTGAATTAGATCCTCGGGACGCAGAACGGTCTCTCGGACCAGCGAACGCACGGAGGGCGTACCTCGGTTTCGCCGCATCCTGCGCAGGAGATCAAGTCCGGACCGGGTTGTGCTCATTCATGCATCTTCATCGACGTAAGCCCTGAGTCAAGGCGCTCGCGCAATCCAACGGAGAGCTGGCGACCCTCATGGGATTAATCAGCGATTCCCTAAGGAAGCAAACCGCTCTTATAAGGCGTCGCCGTAGCCCGTAATGGATCCCCTCATAGTCGGTCGTCAATTCGGGACTTCATAGTTGAAGCGGATTCTGCGTGTTGCCGGCAAATAGTCAAAGCAAGCCGGCAATCCATTAACCAAGACCTCATCGGGCTCTTCTGTTTGTCCAAGCTCAACCCGAACTCCGGGCTGACCTCGCATCGTGATTCTGGGACGCTTCGGCCCAGGGATCACGAGTGCATCAACTTTCGAGAGCGAATTGATCACGCTCTCATCACCGAAGCTGAGGTAACTGCCGTCTATCATCAGAATACGGGATGCCTGCCGGGGATCCTCCGGCATCGCTGCATTCCTTCTGCTAACTGCCAGCAGATTCGCATCGGTCTCCCATCCCTCGAACACGCTGTTGGTATTCTCATGACTGCGCTTTCCAGAAAGCGGGTTGAAAAACAGGTCCGTCGTGGTTTCCGATCCTTCGATTCGCACGCCAAGATAATTCTTTCCTTCGATGAGCCGGACCCGTGGCTCCCCCTCGGGACAGGAGGGAATAATGGCGACAATGAAATTCTGCCGGAGCGCAGCCTCGCGGGTTGTGAACTCCAGATAGGTGACTTGTTTATCAGCATCATACGGCGCGGGAGCGGGACATCGAGAAACATCAAGTTCTCCCGGGTAAAGAAAATCTACCCGCGCCTCCGCCGGAGCGTTGCGAATTGTCACTGACTGTTCACTCAGTCCGGCAGTTCCGGCATGGTGCAGCAGCCAACTGAAACGGGATGACTGGTGGGCCAGTAAGTCATCGAAGATAATGACCGCCCCATCAACCCACAACCAATGGCGGTAATGCCGGGCAAGCAAATGGGCCATCGGTCCCGCAGTGTCGGCATAGACATACTTGAGCCCCTCATCGTCAAGCAGGCTGTGCAGTTTTCCGGGAAATTTTGACCCGCGCTGAAAATCCTCCTGTGGCGCTCCACGGCCATCCAACAGCACCACATTGTGAGCCTGCGAGGTGACATAATACCCGACATACTCCGGCCTCACGTAGGGGCAATAGCCCGGATCCTCGATCAAGGGACGGCCCTGATGAAAGAGGATGAAAGAACCGGCATCGGCGTGAGCATGGTTCCAGTAGGTGCCAGCGCGCGCGGCAAGCAGGGTCGCATCGTCCTCCCAGCTCGATCTCATCACCACCCAGCTTGATTCAGGGAACAGGATCGACGTGGGGAGTCCCTGCGGCGGTTCCCCCTGTGTGCCGTCATCCAGCAGCAAGGCAAGCGGGTGATCCCCGCAGTCGGTTGCGCGCTCGACATACCACTTTCCCGCACCGGATCCGAAACCATTCGCCAGAAGCAACCGCATTGAGCGCGTCGCGTCTTCACGGATCTTTGCATCGCCGAAGTTCACGTTGAAATATCCGTCGCTTGCGGGATAGAAGGTATGAAGGAAGAATTGCTCGGCCTGACGGAGTTGCGGACAATCCATCTGCGTCCTCTCTGGGAAGGCTTCGGTCAATGCAAGCCGATACATCAGATACTCCATGAGCGCATAGTTGGCATAGCCCACTCCCTCGTAAAAGGCGCCAGCGGCATCGAAGTTAGCCACCTTGTTTTGAAGGAGATTGCCCGAGTAACCAAACCACTCCGGCATACTTTGCTCGATTGCATCGACCCACTCCCCGGCTTCCGGTCGATCCCCTAGAAGGGAAATCGCCCCAAAACCCGCCATCGAGAGGCAGACAACCCACCAGTTGTGCCCCATCGAATCCAGCGAATGGATTCGTGTTCCGGGCAGGAGCCAGTCCTTCAAAATCGGGAGCACTCCTTTGTCAACAAGAGCATCGACGATCTGCGAGCGCTCTTCCGCAGACAAAGCACGATGAAGAACGTCGAAGCCGAGGGCGCAGGAGAAACAGAAAGTCGCGGTAGCCAGCTCGGAGCGCCACGGCGGATTGCGATCAAGGAGTCCCGGACCAGACCAATGACTGTATTCCGCATAATGAAGAAGACCTGATCTGATCTTAGCCGCGAAACGTTCGTCCGGCTTCATCGAATGGACTAGGCTGAGAGTCAGAACGACATCGGCCAGTTCGCGCGACGCTTTGATGTAATCCCCGTGCTGAGGGTCAGCACCCCCCTCCGCCACCATTTCGTCGATCCATTCAACGGCCAGCATTTGATCCGCTTTCGCGCGCAATTGCTCCCAGTGGGCAGCAGTTTGGGGATCCTCAACAATGCGCTTGCGCAGCCGATCCAAGCGCTTGGTGGTAAACAGCAGGGATGGGCGGCGGGCACCTTCGGTTTCGCAGATGTTCATGATTCTCTCTGGTTTGGTAATTCGATGAATATGTTCACAGCCATCCCACAGGGGCATAAAGACTGAGTGCTGATTAAGTATTGAAGGGGTAGGAAGGGTGATTTTGGTTAGAAGTGGTTTTAGAATTTCTGGGGTTGAAGTGCTGGGCGAGCAGTTGAGATGGGTGCTGTCCCA
>CAIOJL010000113.1 GCA_903858595.1 uncultured Spartobacteria bacterium
AGAGCGGAGGCGTTGGAAGATTTCGATCTCGAGGGCCTTCGACCGTTCTTCAGCACCAAGAATCTTACCCTCCATTTCCTTGAGCGCGGGGGTGATGAATCGTTCCCCGCCAGCGGTGGTCTGCTTACGGGTGTAGTCATCGGGGACACTGCCTAGATTCGCCGTGGTGATCTCGATGAAGTAGCCAAAGACGGCGTTGAACCGCACTTTCAACGATTTGATCCCGGTGCGCTGAATCTCCGTTTCCTGCAACGCGGCGATCCAGTCCTTACCCTCGGTGGAAGCATTCCGAAGTTCATCCAGTCCTGCGTCGAATCCGGAACGGATCATTCCTCCTTCCCTGAGGGTCGGAGGAGGTTCATCGACAATCGCGGATTCAAGGAGAGCGGTAAGCTCCGGAAGCGGATGCAGATTCTCACTGAGTTGGCTAAGCAGCCCACCTCCGCAAGAGGCAAGCGTTTCCCTGAGGGCGGGTAATGACCCCAGTGAGGAGGAAAGAGTCGCCAGGTCGCGGGCATTACCCGAGTTCTGGCTGAGACGGGAGATAGAGCGCTCAATATCACGGATGCCACCGAGGCGGTCGCGCAGGTCTCCCAACTTCATCGGTGCGGAGATCAGGAATCCTATCGCATCTTGCCTCTCGTTGATTGCTGCCGGAGCGATCAGCGGGCGCAGGACCCAGTCCCGCAGAGTACGGGCTCCCATGGGGGTGATTGTCCTGTCTAGGGCTCCGAGAAGGGTCATCCCTCGTCCGGCCCTAGAGGAGACCAACTCCAGATGTCCCTGTGTGGAGGCATCTAGCAGCAGATGCTCGGCCTGCCGATAGGCACTGAGTGAACGGAGATGCCCGGCATCGCGGCGAAGCGTGCGCGTGAGGTAGTGAAGCAGAGCGCCGGCGGCAGCGACTCCGATGGGCACATCATTCACCCCGAAGCCATCGAGCGAATGGACCTTGAAATGGGAAAGCAGCAGCTCCTTGGAGGCCATTGGATCGAAGAGATAAGCCCCCACCTCCTCAGGCTCGGGAAAACCAAAAGGCAGACCGTTCTGCAAATCCCGAAACAACTCTTTTCTTCCCTCAGGAACCAAGATCTCGGCGGGGGCCATGCGGACCACTTCGTCGAGCACTGCCTCGGCGGAAGAAAGCTCTGTGATACGAAACTCACCCGTACTTAGGTCCGCGCAGGCAAGGCCGAAGACACCGCCCTCCTTGGCCGGCGGTAGGATGGCAGCAGTGAAATTGTGGCTTTTCTCCTCAAGGCCGGCATCTTCCAGAGTGCCGGGACTCAGTATCCGAGTGATCTCGCGGCGAACCAGCTTCCCAGGTTGAACCTCTCCTACCTGCTCGCAGAAAGCGACACGACGACCGGCAGCAAGCAACTTCTCCATGTAACCGCGTGCTGCATGGTACGGGACGCCGCACATCGGCACGTCGCCCCGCTTGGTGAGGGCGACATTCAGGATCGGCGAGGCCTCCTTGGCATCGTCGAAGAACATCTCGTAAAAATCGCCGAGACGGAAAAGCAGAAATGTGCCCGGCGGCAGGTCGCGCCGCAGGGCGTGATACTGCTTCATCATCGGCGTTCCCTCAGCGGCCATAAGTTAGGTGATTAGGCTGAAGACTGAAGGCTGTTAGCGGGGAATCTGTAGGGAATAATCCTATGACTAGGAGTTAAGGAAAGCTGTCAGAGGACTGGTCGGGATGGCGTGCTCGGCGGCCAGAGGCAAGCCGGCAGCCACCGCCTCGGCAGCACCCTCGACCGCCAACCGGAAGGCGCGGGCCATGCGGACGGGATCGCCTGCGACAGCGATCGCGGTATTCACCAGCACGGCATCAGCCCCGAGCTCCAAGGCCTCGGCGGCATGGCTGGGAGCGCCGATCCCCGCATCGACGATGACAGGCACAATCGCCTGCTCGATGATAATGGAGAGTTGATGGCGCGTCTCGAGGCCGCGGTTGCTCCCGATCGGCGAACCGAGCGGCATGACCGTCGCGGCACCCGCTTCCTGAAGTCGTTTTGCCAAGACCGGATCGGCATTGATATAGGGAAGAACTGTGAACCCTTCGGCCACCAGCATCTCGGTCGCCTTCAGGGTCTCGATGGGATCGGGAAGCAGGTGACGGGGGTCCGGATGGATCTCGAGCTTCACCCACTTCGGCAGACCTGCGGCGGCGGAGAGACGGGCCAGACGAAGCGCCTCCTCGGCGGTGTTGGCACCGCTGGTGTTGGGAAGCAGAAGATACTTATCCGGATCAATGAACTCCAGGATATTGGCGAAAGGATCACTCTTGCCGGAGAGGTCGGCACGGCGGAGCGCCACGGTGACAATCTGGGTGCCGCTTGCGGCCAAAGCCGCACTCATGGTGGATCCGGAGGAAAACTTTCCGGTTCCGAGAAAAAGGCGCGATGAGAATTCGCGGCAGGCAATGATCAATGGCGATGCTGCGGACATCTGCGGAGACTATCCTTTGGATTGACGCCCTGCAAGAAAGGGCGCTTTATGGAAGTCTACCCTGAGAAACGACCCGAACCGAGGAACTCCCTTCCCTACCACACCTAGGCAACTGAGGACCCGATCGCGACGAGCGCCTCGTCTCGCGTGACGCAGACGGGATAAGCAGTCTGAAACTGGGCGATATCGAAGATTCTTTGCACGGCAGGCTGAAGGGCGCAGACGGCCAAGCCACCGCCGACACGCTGCAACTGACGCCCTAGCAGGAAGAACTCACGGAATCCTGCGCTGCTCACGTACTCAAGGCCGGCGAGGTCGAACACGACGTCTTTGGAACCGCTAGATTCGATCTCGCTCGAAACAGAATCCTTAATCATATTCTGCTCCGTTGCATCGAGGCGCCCCGTGAGTATCACAACGAGAATAGGGCCGGCTTTTTCGAATTGGATGTCCATGACTTTCAACCAACTCAAAATGCTTCGGGGGATGCCCGTCAAGTCCCATTCTCACAACATATCCACAGGACGTGGCAAGCAAGGCATCCTCATCCTCATCCTCTTGGCATTACTCCAAGGATGAACTATCGCTTGCAGAGGACTCGGTCACCCATGCCTTCCCTAAAACATTACCTGTCGCCCCGATCGATCGGGCAGCGGTTCGCCCTGACCATCGGGACGGGAGCTGGCGTGATCCTGATCGTTTTGGCAGTGGCCAACTATATCAGCGGCAGGGAACTTCTACTCCGGCAAACCTCCCAGGAGGCACTCCGTGCGGTGAACGATGAGATCAACACAATGGATGATCTGGTCGAGAAGATGGCGATGTATCCCGAAATCATTGCTGCCACCGAGCTGACCGGGGCGAATAACGAGGGTGTCAAGGTTTCCTGGCTTGCCTCACTGCTGAAGCACTCCCCGATGCCAGCCATCTACGGGCTCTATATGGCCAGGGAATGCCGAGACTGGCGCGATCCGAACTCCAATCCCTGGGTCGACCGCAAGATCTGGCCCAATGCGGCCCACCTGAAATACGACTTCCATGATCCGAGTCAGGACTGGTACCAAGGGGCCAAGAAGGCAAAAGGCCTTTATGTGACACAGCCCTATTTCGACATGGGTGGCTCCGACATCAACATGGTCAGCATCACCAAACCCGTGTACTCGGCCCAGGGCACTTTCCTGGGGGTGGCGGGAGTGGATGTGGCTCTGGATGAAATGAGGAAGATCGTCCGGAAGATCCACATCAGGAGTTATGAGAGCGATTTTACTCTGGGAGCTGAGGAGGGAAAGGTCACATCGTCCCCGAAGAGTCCGGTTGCAGGTCCGCAGGAACCCCGTGAAACGGCGTATCTGGTCTCCCAAAGCGGAGCGATCATCGTGAGCCCCGAGGCCTCGCAGGACAAACCAGTACCAAAGCCTAGTGAACAGGATCAGGCTAAGGCATTGGAAGAGCTGCTCAGCAACGGACTTGTCACCAGCGTTCCCGGCATCCAGAAGATCCTTGCCTCTGATAGCGGATGGGTGCACCTCAAAGATGGAAGCAACAAGGTGATCTACTGGGCCAAGGGTAGGACCACCGGATGGAAACTGGTGCTGGAAGTGCCTTACGAACTCATCGTGGCTCCGGCCAGAAAATTGGCCGAACAGTCTGCGATCATCAGCGGGGCGGGGCTTTTCCTACTTATGGGCGTTGTCTTTTTCACCGCACGCAAGATTTCCCAACCGATCACCGCGCTTCAGACCGTGGCCACCTCTTTTGAAAAAGGAAGCTATGACGGGGGTACGGGGATCCTGGAGCGGATCGAAAAACGTTCCGACGAGCTAGGCCGCTTTGCCAAGAGCTTCTCCGCCATGGCGCAGGAAATCCGCCTCAGGGAAGAGCGGCTCTCGGAATGGAATGCCAACCTTGAGCAGACGGTAAAAGACCGTACGGCGGCCCTCGCCACAGCAATGGAGAAAGTCGAGAAGGTCAATGCCGCCATTGAGGCGGAACTTGCCGAAGCGGCCACCTATTCCCGCGCCGTTCTGCCCGGGAAACTCACACATCCGGTCTCCACTGACTGGGTGTTCATCTCCTCCTCCCAACTCGGGGGGGATTCCTTCGGCTATCACTGGCTTGATGATGACACTCTTTCCCTTTATCTGCTCGACGTTTGCGGACACGGCGTCGGAGCTGCATTACTTTCCATTAGCGTGGTGAACGTGCTGCGCACCTCCTCCCTTGCCGACACGAACTTTCGTGATCCAGCTCATGTCCTGGGCATCCTGAATGCCGCTTTCCCAATGGAGCAGCATAATGATATGTATTTCACCGCATGGTATGGTGTCTACTCTCGCTCTACGAACATCCTCAGCTTTGCATGCGGTGGTCACCCCCCCGCCGTATTGATCTCGCCTGATGGTTCAGTTCGTCATCTCTCTGCCAAGGGCGCGGTTGTGGGAGCTTTCCCCAAGCCCACCTACGAGACGGCTTCAGCGACTGTTGTACCAGGCTCCAGACTCTATCTCTTCAGCGATGGCACCTACGAAATCGACCGACCAAACTCCATAATGATGACCCACGACGAGTTCTCCAACATCCTCAGAGATCCTAGTGTCACTGGAACTTCCAAGCTGGAAGATGTTGTCGCGGAGGTGCGTCGCCAGCAGGCAAAGGAAGCCTTCGCGGATGACTTCTCGCTGGTAGAGTTCCGTTTCTCGGATAACCAACTCCCGTCCCATGGAGTCCTGAAATTGAAGGCCGATCTGAGCGAACTAGCACGCCTGCATCCCTTTCTAACCTCTTACTGTGAGCACGAGGGAACCCCGATGGAGCAGGTCTTCGACTTCGAGGTCATCCTCGAGGAACTCGTAACCAATGTCATCAAATACGGCGGCGTTGATGCAGGGCAAGAGTGCTGCCTCATCGAACTCATGCGCGAAGGGAACCAAATCACAATCCGCTTCAGCGACTGGGGCAATCCGTTCAACTCGCTTGCCCGGGACGAAGTTGACACTGATAAACCGATCGAAGAACGCGAGATCGGAGGCCTCGGAATCCACTTCATCAAGAAACTCACCGACACCCAGAGCTATGAGTACAAGAATGGAAAGAATGTTCTCACACTCACGAAGACGCTCCGCTGATAGCGGAGCGAGGTTTTAGCAGTTTAGGCTGAAGGCTTTTAGACTGTTAGGTCAGAGCAGAGAATGACTCCCGCTGAGGCGCTATGGCGCAGAGATCTGAAGGAATCAGAAATTACCACATCTTCTAATCCAACGGACTCCTCACCGCGAGTCCCGGCTTATTGAGGACATGGGTATAAATCATCGTCGTGGAAACATCGGCGTGACCGAGGAGTTCCTGCACCGTCCGGATATCGTAGCCATTCTCCAGCAAGTGGGTCGCAAAGGAATGACGTAGTGTGTGCGGGGAAACCGGCTTCACCAGCGCAGCCCTCAAGGCCGCGCGCCTCACAAGCTGCTGGATGCCGCTTTCATGAAGATGATGCCTCCGGAGGGCGCTCGAGCGCGGATCCTGTGACTCAGAGTCCGAAGGGAAGACCCAGAACCACCCCCACTCCTTTCTGGCGGATGGATACTTCAGGGCCACGCCATCGGGCAGGAAGACCCCCTCCTCACAGCATCGTATTTAGAATTGGTGAATCTGGCCCAAATGGAATTGATTTTGATAACCCAGTAAAGAAAAAGGTGGATCTTTCAACATTGTTTTTAACACCAATAATCAAATAATTACCCAATCAAAGATGCCTAACCAATCACTGGAGCGAACGCTAGGCGTTCTTCGATATTGGATGCGACCACCATCATACGCGTCCCTCAGTTCGAGCCGTTAGGCGACTTTCGATGATCACACGACTAATCAAATTTATCCGAGACCGTTGGCATCCTCTTTGGCGTCTTCGACAGCTCTCTGCGTATCGGTGGTTTCAGCAGAGATTCGATTGCACCGTATATACCCGCATTCCAGAAACGGGCATTCGCGTTGCAGTTAAGTTTCTGCGCGATGCAAGTTGGATTGCCAGCCCAACAAGCCTTGAGCCTGAGATACGGTCTGCGTTCGCGCTTGTCTTGGATCTATTGAGGCCGTCGGTCTTCTGGGACATCGGTGCCAATATTGGGTTTTACTCTTGGCTCGTCAGGCAGCATCCGTCGGTGCAACAGGTGGTCATGTTCGAGCCTGACCCAACGAACTTTGCTCTTATCACCAGCACAATCCGCAAGAACTCCATTCTCAACTGTCGCACCATGAATGTCGCTTTATCTGACCGGTGCGGGGAAACGACATTTTTGCTAGATCGCGCCAGTGGCGCTACCGGCTCGCTCGAAGCTACCTCGCACCGAGAAAGCAAATACAGCCTGCACCACGCTTACCAGATGACCGAAACTATTACATGCGCAACAGCCACGGTCGACAGCTTGATTGCCGACGGCCTACCTACGCCTAAGCTAATGAAGATCGACGTCGAGGGAGCAGAGCACCTCGTTCTGGCGGGTTCGGGGTCTTGCCTCACCGAAAACAAACCGCTTCTTATCGTGGAGACTTCAAACACCGATCTAGTGCGGCGCCTTCGTGATACTGGCTATAGGGTATTTCATATCGACGCCGGCAATGTTTTATTCATTCCGGCTGTTGCAAGCGTCGATTTCGGACCTTTCATTAACGCCTTTCCCGAGTATGACCAAGTCGCCTAACCAAGCGATGCAGCGAACGCCCTTCGGTCGTCGCTGATCTTATACGTTGGGAAAAAGAAACTTGATGATGTGTGGCATTTGCAACATATACCAGAGATGAAAACCGCCGCAGTCCACAGCAGAATTCAGCCAGAAATCAAAGAACAGGCAGAAAATATTCTCCATCGCCTGGGGTTAAGCCCGACCGAGGCGATCCGTATTTTTTACACGCAGATCACCTTAAAACAAGGGCTTCCGTTCGAAGTCGCTATTCCAAACGCCACCACCCGGAAGGCTCTTGAGGATTCCGAAAAGGGAATCAATCTCACATTGTTCGACAGCGTAGAGAAGCTTTTTGAAAGCTGGGATAAGTGAAAACCATTTTTGAGACCAGTCAGTTCAGGAAAGACCTCAAAAAACTAAAAAAGAGAGGCAAAGATATTCAAAAGCTGAAAGAAGTCGTCCGGCAGATTGCGATCGGAGAGATGCTTGATACAAGACATCGCGACCATGCATTGATTGGCTCACGTGGAGGGTCGAGAGATTGTCATGCTGAGCCAGACTGGTTGCTCATCTACCGGAAGGATGAAGATTCGCTCTATCTTGAAAGAAGCGGCACCCACAGTGACTTGTTCAAAAAGTAATTTCCCAACAAGGCTTCCACCTACCCGCCGTCACGCCAGATGCTAAGGTTCGTTCCTCGCCTGTATCTGTAGCTCCTGCGGTCGGGTGCCGGTGATCTTGGACGTTAGGCGACCAATTCATTAAGGCTTGGGAGATCGGATGGAGAGCAAGGCGTAAGAGCGAAGCGGTAGTAGTTCTACCGCGAGTGAACAACAACGCTGCTATCCGCCGATATCCCAAGCCGCCTATTCGACAGTGACGCTTTTGGCTAAATTTCTGGGCTTATCCACATCACACCCAATCTCCACGGCGATGTGGTAGGCAAACAACTGAAGGACGATCGATGTCAGGATCGGAGTCAGGATCTCAGGGGCATCGGGGATGAGGATGACGTCGTCGCAGATGAGTGAGAGTTGATCTCCCTTACCCTCGGTTCCGATGGCGATGACGGGACCGCCACGGGCCTTGACCTCCTCAATGTTGCTCAAGTTCTTCTGAAAGACGGCATCATGAGGGGCTATCACCACGGAAGGAGTCTCGGGGTTGACTAAGGCGATGACGCCGTGCTTCAGCTCCGCGCTGGGGTAACCCATGGCGGCGATGTAGCTGATCTCCTTGAGCTTCAGGGCTCCCTCGAGAGCCACGGGGTAATTAAACTGACGCCCCATGAAGAGCATGACCTTGGCCTTGGCGTACCGTTTGGCGATCTTGGCGATCTCAGGCTCGAGCTTGAGAACTTTCTGGATCTGACCGGGAAGAGCCTCAAGTTCGGAAATGATGCAGATGCCGGCGGAGCTGGAGAGGTTGCGGATACGACCGAGCAGAAGGGCGATAAGGATCAGGATCGTGACCTGCGAGGTGAAGGACTTGGTGGCGGCCACGCCGATCTCCGGACCGGCATGCATATAGACGCCGCCGTCACTCTCCCGGGCGACGGTGCTTGCCACATTGTTGCAGATGCCGAGAGTTCGGTGGCCCTTGCGCTTGCTCTCACGGAGGGCGGCCAGGGTGTCCGCGGTCTCACCGCTCTGACTTAAGACAAAGACCAGTGTGTCCTTGGTCATGGGCAGGTTACGGTATCGCAACTCGCTGGCGTACTCGCACTCGGTCGGAATCTGGGCCAGACTCTCGATAAGGTATTCTCCGACCATGGCGGCATGCAGGGCGGTGCCACAGCCGCTAAGCACGATCCGCTCGATCGAGCGGAGTTCGGCATTGGACATATTGAGACCTCCCAGCTTGGCGGTGGCCTCTTCATGGGAAAGGCGCCCACGCATGGCGTCCGTAACGGTGCGGACCTGCTCGTGAATCTCCTTGATCATGAAATGAGGGTAGTCTCCCTTGCCCATATCCTGGTCGGCCATCTCGACCTTCGTGACATGATAGTCGGCACCATTCCCCTGGACGGTGGAGAGGTTGAATCCTTCACCGGTAAGGACGGCTATCTCGTAGTCGTTCAGATAGACGACATCGCTGGTGTGACCGACAATGGCGCTGACGTCGCTGGCCAGGAAGTGCTCCCCCTTGCCGATACCAAGAACCAGCGGGCTACCCCGGCGGGCCCCGATGAGGACTCCGGGAAGATCCGCATGCACGATGGCGATCCCATAGGTGCCGGCAACCTGACCAAGGGCCTCCCGAAGCGCGGAAACAAGGGCTCCCTGGTTACGCTCTGCGGAGCGGTCGAAGGCACGACCGACAAGATGAGCTAGAACCTCGGTGTCGGTCTGGGACTGAAATTGATGCCCCTCCTCCTCAAGCTGGGCACGTAGAGCGGCGTAGTTCTCGATGACGCCGTTGTGGACAAGGGCCAGCCTGTCCGAGCGATCAAGGTGCGGGTGGGCATTCTCGCGGGTGACCTTGCCATGGGTGGCCCAGCGGGTGTGACTGATTCCGGTGGAGCCGCCGATGGGCTTCTGGGCGATGGCCTTGCGCAAATCGTCGATACGACCCACCTCCTTCCGGACGGAAATCACCCCCTCCTCAAGGGTAGCCACACCTGCGGAGTCGTAGCCTCGGTACTCCAAGCGACGAAGCCCTTCCAGAAGAATGGGGACCGCCTCCGCGCGACCGACATAGCCTACGATTCCGCACATAAGATTTTGATTTGATGGCCGTTACCTTCGTTCTGACGAATATCGATTAATTTAAGAGAATGACAAACAGAGGAAGTCTTCGCAAGATGCTTCCGTCTTCCCCTATCCACCCATCCGCAAGAATATGCAAGCCAAGCATGTCATATCCCCGGCGACCCGCACCCTGGCCATCATCATGGGTGGAGGAGCCGGAACACGACTCTTCCCGCTCACCAAGGATCGGGCCAAACCGGCCGTGCCGATCGGCGGGAAATACCGTCTTGTCGATGTGCCGATCAGCAATTGCCTGAATTCGGGAATCCGCGGCATCTATGTCCTGACTCAGTTCAACAGCACGTCTCTCCACCGCCACATCAACGCAAGCTACAAGTTCGATAATTTCTCCCCAAGCTTTGTCGAGATCCTCGCAGCACAGCAGACTCCCGAGGGATCGACCTGGTACCAAGGGACGGCTGATGCGGTCCGCCAGAATCTCCGCACCTTCATGGAGGGGAATTACGACTACTTCATCATTCTCTCAGGGGATCAGCTTTACCGCATGGATTACCGTGACATCATCCAGCAGCACATCGCAGGCGGGGCGGATCTCACGATCGCCTGCATTCCGGTAAACCGTGAGGCAGCTATGGGGTTCGGCATCATGGAGACCGATTCGACCCAACGAATCAACCGCTTTGTGGAGAAGCCGACGGATCCTGTGATCCTGGAAGAGCTCAGGATGAAGCCTCAGGTCTTCTGGGAACTCCATGAACCCGAGAATCAGGATCTCTATCTCGCCAACATGGGGATCTATGTCTTCAACCGCCAGGTACTGGCTGAGTGCCTCGACAACACGATGGATGATTTCGGGAAGAACATCATCCCGGGAACAATCGGCTCAAGGAATGTCCAGGCCTATGTCTTTCGCGGCTATTGGGAGGATATCGGAACGATCCGCTCCTTCTTCGACGCCAACCTCAATCTCTGCGATCCCTCCCCTGTGTACAATTTTTACGCCCCCGGCGCGCCGATCTACACGCAGTCACGATTCCTGCCTGCCAGCGTGATCGAGGAAACGGTCGTCAACCGGGCCATCATCTCGGATGGGTGCCAGATCCGCTCAGCACGTCTGGAACGTTGCATTCTCGGAATCCGCAGCCTGATTAGCCCCGGATCACGCCTGAAGAATACCATCGTGATGGGCGCCGACTTCTACGAATCCGATAAGGGAGGAACGCCGGCCGGTGAGGTTTCGATAGGCATCGGCAGGGATTGCATCATCGAGGATGCGATCATCGACAAGAACGCACGGATCGGTGACGGGGTGGTGATCACGCCGCACGACAAGGAAGATAACTCCGACGGCGAGGGATACTATATCCGGGACGGCATCGTCGTGATCCCAAAGAACGCGGTCATTCCTACAGGAACCCGCATCTGAAGATTTTCCGTTCCAAACTTTCCATGAAAAGAATCCTTAGAAATCTTCCACTGCTTGGTATTCTCCTGCTGCTGACAGGATGCCTCTACGACAATCCTCCCTCAGGCCCATCCCGAAGCATCGACACATGGCTAGTCGGACAGTGGCAGACCAAGTCGAAAGCCGGGCATTCGTATTCCGTAGTCGTGGCTCCGACAAGCGCCTCGGATCATTACCGTGTGACCTTCTCAAGGCCCGGCAGCAGCACTCAGGAGTTTGACGGCTGGATCAGCCGGGTGGACGGATTTTCGATTCTGGTTCTCAAGTCACTCGATGGCAGTGGTGTAAGAGGGGCTGAAAAATATCTCCTTTGCCATTATGAGTTACTGGCTCCCAGCGCTCCCACTCCCGGCGGCATCGGCGCAGAACGCATCCGCCTGAGCGAACTTCAACTCGACGAGTCGACCCGCATGCTCGACTCCTACAAGCTAAGATCCGCCATCCGGAGCGGTTTGAAAGCAGGCACGCTCCTCGCCCCCTTCGACACCGTGGCCGAGCGCAAGGGTAAGCTTGAAGCGATCCCCGGCAGCATCATCTGGACCAAGAACGGCAACGTGACCCTGAATGGGGAGACGTTCTGAAGCCGAGCAAAAGCCCGGCAAGGTCGATAGACTGAAGACTTTTAGGCTGTTAGTCTTAGAATCCATTTCTATCATTTTGACTATTTCGATCCAAATCGTTTCCGCCCGAATAGCCTAGAAACTTTCAGCCTAAAATCCTTTAAAATGTCCAAATCAGCTACTACAGAAACCCGCATGGAGAAGATAGTCAGTCTCTGCAAGAGGCGCGGCTTTATCTACCAGTCCTCGGAGATCTACGGCGGCATCGGGGGCTTCTGGGATTACGGCCCGTTGGGAGCGGAACTGAAGCGCAATCTCCGCGATACCTGGTGGCGCGCCATGACCCGGGAGCGAGAAGATGTCGTCGGTCTCGACGCCACGATTATCATGCACCCAGCGATCTGGAAGGCCAGCGGTCATGTCGATACCTTCGCCGACATGATGCGCGAGTGCACCGTCTCCAATAAGCGGGTCCGCGCAGACCATGTCGAACCGCAAAGAGGGTCGGTGATCCGATTTGCCGGAGCCAAGGCACCCGCCCCCGGAAACTGGCACCTCGACAGAACCATCATTGTCCTGATGAAGCAGGGTGAGCACATCGAGAGCTTCCGCAAGCGGGTCCGCCTGCTTGTCGCGCAGAATGCAGGAACTGCTGCCGGAAAGCCTGAAGAGATTGAACTCCTCGGCGAGGAGAAGATCGATGTGATCGAGGGTTCGGTGGATTTCCATCCCGAGACCGGCGGCATACTCAACGAAGCCAGACCGTTTAATTTGATGCTCCGCACCTATGTCGGGCCCACGGCTACTGAGAATGATGTCGCCTACCTCAGGCCGGAAACGGCCCAGGCAATCTTCGCCCAATTCAAGAATGTCTGCGACTCCTCACGCGTGAAGGTTCCCTTCGGCATCGGCCAGATCGGGAAGGCCTTCCGTAACGAGGTGACTCCGAAAAACTTCACCTTCCGCTCCCGTGAATTCGAGCAGATGGAACTCGAGTTCTTCATCAAGCCCGATGAAGCCGTCCGCCTCATCCATGGTTCCGTGGCGGCATGGCATGAAGGGGCCGACCTGAGTGAGCCGAAGCCCGATTGGGGCTGGGAAATGTGGCACTGCTACTGGGTCGC
Source organism: uncultured Spartobacteria bacterium (assembly GCA_903858595.1). Lineage (GTDB taxonomy): Bacteria > Verrucomicrobiota > Verrucomicrobiia > Chthoniobacterales > UBA6821 > UBA6821. The sequence goes on from CAIOJL010000113.1 coordinate 12,991, forward strand.
GCAGCGAACGTCCTACTATGCCTCGATCGGCCTCGGCATGGATGTCCTTTCCTACCACTCGCAGTCCAAAGCCGATCTTGCTCACTACGCCCGCGCCTGCGTCGACATCCTCTACAAGTTTCCTTTCGGCACAGACGAACTCGAAGGAATCGCCGCGCGCGGATCCTTTGATCTCACTCAGCATCAGACCCACTCGGGCAAGCAGCTCGAATATTTTGACGAGGAGTTGAAGGCCGCCTGCGAGGCAATGAGTCCGGAGCAGAGGACTGCCTTCATCGAGGAAACCCATGCCTCCCGCCCGAATCCCGCGATCACCTGCGAAGAAATCACGGCCACCTGCGAGAAGCTCTTCAAGGGCCTTTACATCCCGCATGTGATCGAACCCTCTGCGGGACTCGACCGTCTAGCCCTGGCCATTCTTACGAATGCCTTCGACGAGGAGGAGGTCACCGATGACAAGGGAAAGACTGAGACCCGCACGGTGCTTCACTTCCACCCCCGGATCGCCCCGATCAAGGTCGGCGTCTTCCCGCTGCTCAAGAACAAGCCGGAACTCGTCTCCAAGGCCCGCGAGATCGTCGCCCTGCTGCGCCCCCACATGAGCGTCTTCTACGACGAGACAGCCGCAATCGGCCGCCGCTATCGACGACAAGACGAAGTGGGAACGCCCTTCGGAGTTACCATCGATTTCGAGACGCTCGGTGAGGAGAAGCCGGAGTTCAAGGATACAGTGACGCTGCGCGAGCGGGACTCGATGGAACAGCGCCGCATCCCGATCGCAGAGCTCCTGCCCTTCCTGCTGGGCAAGATTTTGTGATCTTGAGCCCTACGGGCCAACGAAACCTGATAGCTGAAACTTGCCGTACCGGATGCGAAGCACCGGCCGGGCCAGCAAACTTGAAGTAACAGCCTGCTGACTCTGTGACTTTTCCCGTCTCAGGTCTCAGGTTTTAGGTCTCCACCTTCAACCTCCGATCCGATCTCCCCGTCGGCGAATTGGGTCAGCATCCTCTCGCCCGGCTTGACCTGGTGGACTGAGACGATGACCTTGCCGTCTTTCGCACGCGTGATGCTGAAACCCCGCCGGAGGGTTGCCTGTGGACTGAGCGCGGAGAGGGCCGAGCCAACCCGACTCATCCTGCCCTTCTCACGCTCGAACCGGTGGCGAAGGATCACGCCTAGCTGATCTCCCAGCGAGGAGAGCCTCTGTTCGGCATGAACCAGACGATAACCCGGATGGACCGATGCAATCTGCGCTGACATTCTGGCTAGCGTGCCACCCAGTTGCTCCATGCGCCGATCCAACAGCCCGGAAAAGGTCTCCTCGAGACGGTCCACGGTCTGACGGGCCCCCTCTGTCCGGCGGTAGGGTTCCCGGAATAGTGCCGAGGAAGCCAATCGATGCTCTGCTGCACGATGAAGCCCGATCAGCGCATCGGCCTCGCGTGCAATCCTAGCCGCTAAGGAACGGCATCGATCCAAGAGTTCTGATCCTTCGGCGGCAAGCAGTTCCGCTGCGGCACTCGGGGTGGGAGCCCGGAGATCAGCGATGAAATCCGCGATCGAGAAATCGATCTCATGACCCACGGCGCTCACGACAGGCACCCGGGACTCGGCGATGGCATGCGCGACGACCTCTTCATTGAATTCCCAGAGATCCTCGAGACTCCCACCGCCGCGTGTGACGACAATGACATCGACAGGACCGATCGAAGGATTTCCCTCGGAGAGTTCTGAAATGGCGGCAGCAATTTCGGCGGCCGCTCCCTTGCCCTGAACCCGCACAGGATAAATGACCACCCGAAGCCCCGGATGCCGACGGTGAAGCACCTGCAAGAAATCCTGGATCGCGGCTCCCGTGGGGGAAGTGACCACGCCGATCCGGCGCGGAAAACGGGGGATCGGGCGCTTCCTCTGCACGTCGAAAAGCCCCTCGGCCGCAAGGCGTCGCTTGAGCTCCTCAAACCGGGCCTGAAGCATCCCCTCCCCCTTGGCCTGAACCAGTCGCACCATCAGCTGGTACTGACCGCGTGCCTGGTAAACGCTCACCGGTCCGTAAAGCTGCACTTGGAGGCCGTCGCGCAACTCGACCTTCTGACCCGAGGCCAAGCGGGCAAAGAGGACACAAGAGAGCTGCGATTCCTCGTCCTTAAGCGTGAAGTAGCAATGGCCGGAGACTTGGCGGCGAAGGTTGGAAATCTCTCCCTCAACCCAGACCATCCCGATACCCTCTTCGAGGAGTCCGGTGATCCGACGAGTCAACTGGGCTACGGAGAACACTTCAGGATCCTTGGAATCCTTCGAATCTTTGGAGACGGATGATAGCGAAGGCAACTCTTTGGGAGATTTACGAGAAGTCGGGGCAGCAGGCTCGGCAACTTTACGGCTTCGCGGGAGGACTGGGGCCATGTCAAATCCCAACTGCAACTCCCCCTCACCTTCTTCCTGGCTTGAGTGTCGCGCCATGGTCAGGAGAGCTGGGAACGTAGCCCTGCAAGCAACTTCTCGAGGCGCCTCGGGATCTCAACCGCTTCCAACAGCATCTGGCGCACACGGGGATCGGCAATCAGCGTCGAAGCCACCAGATCCGTGATGACGCCGATATTGGTGATCTGGTTCAAATAAGCTTCGAACTGGGATGGCAGTTCGATACCCTGCTCTTTGAAGCGTGCACACAGGGCGTGCAGCTGAATGACCTTCGATTCCAGATCATCATGCTCCCCTTCCTGGCTACGAAGTTCCTCGACCCGCGCGATGCGATAGGGGCTTGCCTGATTCCAACCGATGAAGCGCACGCGGCAGACCCCCTGAAGGATCAGATTTGAGGTTCCATCATCATTTCGGATACAGGCCCGAACCAATCCGGCTCCGGCAATCATTTCGACTTCGCTCTCCTCCTCGTTGCGAGGCATCGCCATCGCAACCATGCGACCAGCGGAGAGTGCCTCCTCCAGCATCTCCCGGTAACGTGGCTCAAAGATGTAGAGGGGCAACAGGGCGTTGGGAAAGAGCGTTACCCCCGGGAGCACCATGACAGGAAGTGTGGACGGAAGCGGTTCGATTTGTTTCCCATTCATATCAACAGGCTACGCATTCCCAGAGGTCTCCATAAACCAGAAAAAAAGGACTTTCGCGTCCGCACCGGTCCCGCGATGAATGATCCCAATCACAGGACGAGATTTCTCTTTTTTTAATCTTCACACAACTCTTTCCGGCAGCTAGTTAAAAGCCCGTGAACGACCTCTGTCCTCCCATGTTTTCTAGACGGAGTAGCTTGCCATCGTTGATCTGCCTGTTCCTAGGTACCTCATCCCTCTTCAGCGCCGGGACATTCGATCCCCTGACCACGACCCTTCAGCCCAAACTCTCCATCGGCTCAATTCCCATTTGGGAGACTGGAACCAATAACGTTCCCTCCATTCATCCCGTGTCTGATTCCGTTGACATTCCCGTCCCATCCCTCTCCTCACAGGAGGAGATCGGGTGCTTCGCTCTCACCGTGGTGTTCCAAGACAACGGGGATGGAGGTCCCGTTGTGGAGTGGAGATCGAACCAAGGGGATCTCACCCTCCTGAGCGCAGGCTTGGGGGAGAATGGGGTGGCGCTGGGATTGAATGCTCGCACACTCCTGCTCCCCCAGTCACTGACCCTGGACGGGGGTACCGTCAGGGTCTCCTTTGCCGGAAGGTTTTCCCGCCTTATCTTGACCTCCCTTCGTCCGGCAAGGGAACTCGGTGTGGCGGCACTTGGCGACGACTTCAAACCCGCCCTTATTGGAAATGATCGACAGGTTCTTTCCGAGGAGGAGGTTTCCGGAGCCGATATTCATCCGCAGTCCGGTGACCGAACCGATGGTTATGTTATTCATGCGGATCTGGCAGCCTCTCCCCTGCGTCTCGATCTCCCAGGATCGGGAAACGTGACGGAATTCGTGATCCCTCTCTCGGACAAGCCGGTGGGAAGCCTTATCCAGGCCGAAACGGGAGGACTAGATCCTGAATCTTGGATCGAGGTGAGTGTCAATGGCGAGTCGCGCGGCATCCTCGCCCCTGCGCCTTTTTCGCTGAATGACCCTACCGTGGTCATTCCTCCCCCCAATGCCCATCTTCAAGTAGCGGGTTGGCGGAACGCCTCGATCTTCATTCCTTCCCGACTCTGGACTACGGGTGACAACTCGATTGTCCTCTCCCTGCACCGAGCTCCGGGCGATGCAGGCGCTCCTGTCTATCTAAGGAGGGTCCGAGCCGATCTTCTATTCCCCAGCACTAGCACGGCATCACGGGCGACGGGATACCCTGAAACCCTCTCTACCGGATCCCTTTACGGAAATCCTTCGCCATCGCTTTTTCATGCCTCGTCACCGACTCCCCTTCCCACAGGCAGCCTTCCTTGACCTCTCCGACCGATCTTGACGCCATTCGCTTCTTAGATGAGATAAAGGAACCGACGATTCCCTAAATTATACCTTTCTTCAACCATCCTAACAACCATGCCATCCATGAACAATCCCTCTCGCCACAACCGCCGTGCCTCCCTCCGCGGAGATTCAGGCTATACCCTCTTCGAGATCATGCTCGTGCTGGGCATCATCGCCGTGCTGGTTGGTTCTGCCATCTACATGCTCTCCGGCAACATTGACGTGGCCAAGGAACAGCGCGTGCAGAGCGACATTCAGGCCATCTCCATGCAGCTCCGGACTTACGAGATGCTCAATTACCGCAAGCCAACCACCGAGCAGGGCCTCAAGGCTCTGGTCCAGATGCCTTCTTCGGATCCGAAGCCGAAGTCCTGGAAGAAGCTGATGGATAGTGTCCCGCTCGATCCGTGGGGTAATGAGTACATCTACAACAATCCGGGAAAGTTCAAGACCGACGGCTTTGATCTCTACTCATTCGGGCCGAAGGGGGTCGAGGGTGACGGCAACATCGGAAAATAATCAGAAGGCGCGGAGAAAAAGTTTCCGCGCTTTTACGCTGCTGGAGATCATCATTGCCCTCTCGCTAGTGGCGATCCTCATCTCGGCCTCACTTCCCTATCTCTTCGACTCCTTTGCCGCTGCAGCCGGAGACCGCGCGGCGGACGCCATCACAAAAAGAGCTCAGGAGATCCGCTCCAAGTCCATGGAATCTGGAGAACGTCAGAGAATCATCCTGACCTCCAGCGGCATCAAAGACATGCCTCTTCCGAACGGATGGACTCTCGAAGTCAAAGGGCTCAACGACGCGAAATTCCATGCGCCGGCACGCAACCAGTCGTGGGAATTCAATGCCGCCGGTATCTGCGAACCGCTCTCGCTCCGCCTGATAAACAAAGATCGGGAGATCCTGCTCTCCTTCGACGCACTGACAGCACAACCGGCCCATGATGATGAGTAACCTGGATCTTAAGAAAAGAGCAACCGGCTGTACCCAGGGTTTCACCTTGTTCGAGGTACTGATCGCGCTCGCCGTCTTCATGCTGGCAGTGACCGGCCTGGCCGTCGCTCTGAACACAGCACTCCAGGTGGCCCTGGAGGTTAGGCAGCGCTCGTTTTGCCGGGCAGAACTGGAATCACGACTCGCATTTTGCCAGGCAGTCCCTCCTCCGGTTGGAAGCACCAGAGTCCTGGAAGCCTCGAAAAACCACGGGGTGAAGGTCGAGGAATTCCTGATTCCCTGGCCGTTGAAAAACGGAAAAGGACTCGATGTCCAGGGGCTCAAGAAATTGACGATCAAGACCCAGTCCGGGAATCAGACAAACAGCGCCGAGATCATCACAAACTGACAAAGATGATACGCCGCACTCACCTCAAAGTTCCCGGAAAGGAAGGGTTCACCCTACTTGAGGTGATCCTTTCCATGGGAATCATGGCCCTGCTCGCCGCCTCGGTCTATGCCATCACCAGCTCGTCCATCACGGCGGCACGTCTATCGATGGACCAACAACTTGTCCTTCGCCGACTGGATGCCTTCCTGCGGGTCACAAGAAGCGCCTTCCTGAATCTACCCGGAAAAGGAACTGTTTCACTCCAGATGGCCAAAGGTTCGGGTGGCGAAGCCGAACCGCAGCTGGTACTTGGCAAGGTCCAGGGACTCTTCGGCATTCCAAGCCTTGGTGGAGGCTCCTTGGTCCTGACGGCGAGGGCCCGCTCCGACGGCACCAGAACAATAACGATGTTACGGATCCCAGCCAATTCCACAGATCGCGAACTGGAAGCGGCCATGAATGCACCGGGTGTGCCGCTTCTGCCCAAGGTCCGAAAACCCCGTTGGTCATTCTTGGCGGGAGCCAACGGGGACGGGACACCTGCCTGGAAGGAGGAGTGGCCTTCAGGAAGTCCTCGCCCCCTTCTGGTACGTCTGCAGCTCGACATCGATGAGATACCCGATTCAGTTGAGGCGATTTTTTATGTTCCGCCAATCAAATGAGTAGGAAATCCCGCTTTCATCAATCAGGCATGGCCCTGCCGATGGTGCTCTGGAGCATCGCATTGCTCACGGGTATCGTCCTGCTTTTGGCCGGAATCATCGAGGGATGGATCACCGAGGAGACACATTCCGGAAAACTCTTCCAGGCGCGCCAACAGGCCTTATCCGGTGTAGCCATCGCTATGAACCCCGGCGTGTTACCGGGAGACCCCCTGCTCAATAAGCTCTCAAAAGACGGGAGCGATGGATATCAGGTCGTGATCAAGGATGAGTCGGGGCTCATTAACCCAAATGCCTGGCTCACACCTGATCACAGGGATCTCTTTGGACGCCTTTTCACTGCATGGGGTCTGGATAAAAACACGAGCGATACCGCAGCCGACGGGCTCTTCGACTGGCAGAGCCCAAGCCCCTTCCGATCCCTTCACGGGGCAAAAAAAGAGGAGTACAAAGCCGCCGGTCTCTCGGGGCTTCCCCCTGGAGCACCCTTTGTGTCGCCTGAGGAAATGTCACTCGTGATTGGTTTCGATCCCGTGATGCAGGCAAAGCCGGACTGGATCAGCTACTTCACAACCTACACGCCCGCCGGGGCGGGTATAAATATTCTCTATGCTCCAAAAAGCATCCTCACCGACTTTCTGGGTTTAACCCCCTCCCAAGCGGATAATTGGATCAATCAGCGTAACGGGCCAGATGGTGTTGAGGGCACGGCAGATGATTTTAATGGGAAGGTTCCTTCTGATCTTGAGAGCGCTCTCAAACTTTGGCCCGGAATTTTACCTCCAAACCTGCGCAGCATAGAGGGAGATAGCCCTAGCAATTTCAGCATTTTGAAAAGCAGCCCTGCCAAAAATTCCCCTCAAAACCTCAATCCTTTGTTAACTGTCGCTTCTTGGGGAAGCCTGCGTCGTATTGAAGGCACCGGCTTCTGCAACGGCATGAAATGCAAGATCACCGTTACTGTTCCGACTGGCGGATCCGTGCTAGGGTGGTCCGAGAAATGAGCATCGTCATGGAAAACCCTATCACCGATAGTGAGCCGGCCAACGCTGGAGCCCTCCCCCTTGACGACTCAGCCCCGGCAAAGAAAGTAAAGGGAGGAACTGTACTCGAGCGGCCAAGCACCGAGGATGGAGAGTGGGAGAGATGGTACCTGCCTCCGGAGGGTGAGCCGGAACTTCTTGCCAAAGAGGCCCAGCTTCCCTCCCAGACGACACGGGTGACGGCTCTCCCCTCCTCTTACCTGTTTGCGTGGCCACTCTGGATAGCTTCAGAGGGGGATAGCCGTGATCTCGTCAAGATGGAGTTGGCAGGCAGGCATCTCCTCAAACGCGGCATGGATGAGGGATTAATTGCCATTCCTATTCTTGAACTTGGCGAGCGCCGACTGGTCCTGACTGTGGCCACAGAGGAACCCCTCCCCACCGAAATCATGCCTCCGGACTGGAAGGCTGCGGACCGTTTTGAAATACCAGCCCGACTTCACGCTGGTGCGTCAGGAAGTGACTTGATCCTTTGGAGGGAGTGGGGCTCGATCCAGGCGGCGTTTTACCATGGCGGAAAGCTGCTCTGGTTCTGCGGGATGCGTGAGGAGGGACTTATTCTTCTCCGGAGAATGGCCCTCCGTCTTGTGTCCGAACGGATCCTGGAGCACCTTCCTGCGAAGATCCGCATCGAGGGGATGAACCCTCAAGTCACCGCGACCCTTGCCGCCGAATTGGCAACGATCTTTCCCGACGCGGAGATCGAACGCGTTCTCGTTCCTCCGGCCCCCTGGTGGAACGGTGAACGGCGTTTTCCCCGCAAGCGAAGACGAGCTTCCGTTCCCGAGCCGCCCCATCTCATGGCGGAACCCTTCGACATTCCCCCCGCGGAGGCGCGCATGCACCGCTCCAGCAATCGTCAACGCGAACGAATGCTCAAGCTATCGGGAGTCGGAGCAATGGTTTATCTCCTGCTCCTTCTTTGGATGGCTGGGGATTACATGATCCACCACCACGCCCTTGCCAAATTGAAGGACGGCATCTCCATTATTGATCCCGCCGCCAAGCGTTCGCAGAAGGCCTCCGAGCGTTGGAACCTCCTTCGCCCCGCGATCGATCCGACCACCTACCCGCTCGATCTCCTGGCCGCCGCGGCATCTCCGACCGAAGGAGGCAAGGTTCGCCTCATTAACTTTAACCTGGAGCTTGGTCATCTCCAAGTCTCGGGTGAGGCGACCGATGTTGTGCAGGCTTACGCCTTTATCGAGCAGCTTAAGAAAAACACATCGCTCCAGGAGTACGACTGGACGTCGGGCGGACCCCAAATAGCAGGGAAAAACAGCGTTAAATTCGATATGGATGGGACTCGTCATACCCCACCCCAAAACGTCCCATGAGACCCCTCGCTTCCAACGAAAAGATTCTCCTCCTGCTACTCTTCGGGGCACTGTTCGTTGCCGTGAACATGATGGGACTTCATGCCTTTCTCCAGGCCAGAACAGGCATGGAGAAGGCGATCGTCAAGGCCAGGTCCGCGCTTGCCTCCGACAAGAGCTGGGTAGAACAGGGAAAGGCCCTGAATCCCGCCGATGCGTGGATCAACGCCCACCCGATGCCCCGACTGACACCCGATGAAGCGAGCGCCCAACTCCTCAAGACAGAACGTGATGAGGCCGAAAAGGCGGGGCTGAAAGTCATCGAGGAGAATATTCTTCCCTCTGGGAATACACCATACGGTTATACGGTTATCGTTTTCGTAAAGCTCACAGGACCCTTCGAGGGAGTGATTAGGATGCTCTTCGCCCTGCAGTCCCCTACATCCTGGCGCACCATGGAGAAATTGGCATTGAAGAGTGATGCCCAGCCCCCCAATGTCGTCGCTGAACTGGAGTTGCATCAGTATTTCGAACCGACAACAGCCGCTGGATCGACAGTCAAAGCTCCCACCCCATGATGCGAATCAGGAACATCTCAAGACATGGAGCTCCTTCCGTGCGGATCGTTTCCCTGACGGTCCTTATTCTCTCCTCTGGCATGATTCCCCCACTGCTTGCCGAGACGACTGCCGGCACCCCCCCCTTCTCTTCTTCACTCGCACCTTGGGAGAGACCCCGCGATATCTCCTCCTTCCAGCAACTTCTGAAGCAATCCCCATTTTCCCTGCCGACGGCGGAAGAGAGCTCACCTCTGGCCGATCGCTATGCCATGACTGGCATCCTCACCATCGATGGTGAGGAGCAGATCTTCCTCTTCGACCGTACGGATCAAAGCCGTGAACTGATCACCAAAAAACCGAATTCCAAAAACATCTCCTTGGTCTCGCTTGTGCGGGAAGGGGTAAGCAACCCCACCAAGGCAAGCATCCGTGTCGGCACGGAAACCGGCACGATCGGATTCATGGAAGCAGTGCAGACAAATCCCGACCACCAAACGAAAGCCTCCGTCTCATCAACTCTCGGAGGCTCCGTTGCAGGCATGCCCGCGCTCCCCCCTCTTCCCCAACTATCCTCAGCACCGCCACCTAACCGGCGTATCATTCGCAGAGCCCCTGTCAACGCACCCTAGTCCGAACTCGCCCTAGTCCCAACCGCCAAACCATGATCCCCGTAAAAACCTCCACACATCGCCTCCTCAGGCTTCCTTATATTTTAGAGGTAGCATTTTTTGCACTCACTTGCGTCATCCTGCAAGCAGAGGACACCCTCCCTTCACTCATCGGCACGCCCACCACCCCACCGCTCCTGCAGACAGTAGCACCATCGACTGCAACATCCCCCCTGGCACAGCCTTCGCCCATATCTGGACCATCCCCTGTGATGACATCGCAACAAACAGTGACAAACCCGGAAGAAACAGTATCCATCCAATTTCCCCACACCTCTGTTGCCGAAGTGCTCACGGTCTACGAGAAACTCACTGGCAAGCGCTTGATCCGTGACTCCAACCTACAAGGTCCCGAGCTCTCCATCAACGCGCCCGATCCCATCCCTAAAAAAGAGGCCATCACGATGATCGAGACTTCCCTTCTGTTGAACGGCTACATGATCGTTCCCAGCGATGAGAAAAGCGTGAAAATCCTGGGCCCCAGCCACGCCCCCCGCACCGAGGGAATCCCCCTCTATTTGGAAGAATCCCAGTTGCCTCAGGATGGAGACAGGATCGTCAGCCTTTACAAACCCTTAAAGTTCCTATCCCCTGCCGAGGCGACATCCATCATCGATGGTGTCGTCACAAAAAACGCCTACGGCACGATTGTTCCGATCCCCAACGCAAGCGCGATTATCATCACAGACAAGACACCCGTTATCCGCAAGGCGATGGACATTCTGGCGGTCGTGGATCATGAACCGAGCCAGATCATCACGGAGTTCGTTCCCCTTCAGCGAGCTGAAGCCGAGAAGATCGTCGAGACGCTTACCAAGATGTTCAGCGGGGGCTCTGGAGGTGGTCCTGCAGCACCTCCCGGAGGCCAGGGAGGCATTGTCCCCGCAGGTGGGGAGGCTCATCTTCTGAGCGGGAAGGCCCAGTTCATCGCGGACAAGAGGACAAACAGAATCCTCATGATCGTGAAGGCCGAGAATTACAAATACCTCCGGGAACTCATCGAGAAATTGGATCAAGCCGTGGAGTCGGCCGAACCCCTCGTCCGGCCGTTAAACTATCTCTCCGTCGACGATCTCTTTCCCGTTCTTGTCGACATGCTAAAAGGGAAGGACGAAACCAATGCCAAGGCAAGCAGTTCAACCGGTTCACAAGCCAACTCCAGGCAAAATCAGAACCCTTCAACAGGGGCAGGTGGACCAGGCGGAACTCAAGGTGCCAGCGGAACAGTTGCCAACACACCAGATAAACTCGGTGAAGCGGTCGCCCAGAATCCGCCCCAGTCGGCCACGATTGGCTCCACGAGTGTCATTGCTGACGCATCGGGCAACAGCATCATTGTCTACGGTCCGCCCGAGAGCAAAGCGAAGGCCGCCCAGATCATTAATCTCTTGGATCAGCGTCCCAAGCAAGTCTATCTCGCCGCCGTCATCGGACAGCTTCAGCTTACGGAGGGTCAGGAATACGGGGCTTCATGGTTCGCCAAGATCAACACTGGCACCAGCAATGGACTGGTCGGAGCTGGCGTGAACGGCACCATTGCTGGCGTCCTCTCCAACCTGGTCACCTCCTCGTTGACGAATGCCGTCAACTCCTTCCCATCCAGCCTCACCGGACTTACGGTCTACGGAACGATCGCCCAGGGTATCGCCACCTATGCCCATGCCTTGGAAAGCACGGGAAAATTCCGAACCATCTCCAGGCCGGTCGTTTATACGGTAAACAACAAGAAGGCCACGATCTTCTCCGGACAGAACGTACCAATTCCAGGAACCAGCACTTACAATACGGTTGGAGCGGTGGGTTCCAGTGCCTTGAATAATGTCACTTCCACCATCCAGTATCAACCTGTTGTGCTAAAGCTCGAGGTCATCCCCCTTATCAACTCCGACAAGGAGGTGAACCTGACGATCGCCCAGCACAATGACAAGCTGGGAGCTTACAGTAACATCGGAGGCAACTCCGTTCCGACTATTGAGACCCAGGAACTGACCACGACGGTGCGCGTTCCCAATGGCTCCACCATTATTCTGGGCGGACTCATCACCGACGACAAGACCACCGATCTCTCCGGTATTCCAGGCCTCTACAAGATCCCGATCATCGGACCCTTGCTGGGGGGTAACAGTAAAAAGAACCGCACACGCAGCGAGCTTGTGATTATGATTCAACCGATCGTCGTCGATTCCAACGAATCCATGGAGAAGGCCAGCGCAGAGGAAGGAGCGAATAGCGAACTCGGAAAACGGGCAAAGAACATCAAAGAGAAGCTGGAGCCCACACCAAGCCCGACGCCCAAGAAAAAGGGATTCCATCTCTTCAGCTTACCAAAGATCGATAATTACTAATCTTCATCAGACCCTTTTCATCACTTTCTGGTGGACGATCGGGGGGAGAGGTTGCATCCTTTGCAACCCTTCATCTTCGGATGGAGAAGGAAACGGGTAGGTACCGAAGTGGCCAAACGGGGCGGACTGTAAATCCGCTGGCTCTGCCTTCAGTGGTTCGAATCCACTCCTGCCCACCACCTCTTTCAATAAGGTAGAAAGAGGCTCTAGAGGTGGTTGCCCTCTTTTTTGCAACACTGGCCAAATTGCCATGAGTTGCCAATATGTGCCACCTTATGCCCCCCGTACTGGCACACGACTGGCACAGGATACCAATCAACTCCCTTATCGATAGGTCCTGAGGGAGAGAGTTTTGAGTTCATGACTTGGACTTTCTGGTCTGCTTCCCACTTTTTTTTGCTCTTAGGGAGGCGGGTGATGTTACAATTCGGGAAGGACTGGGTGCCGATAAAAAATCTTTCACCGGTTTTTTCTTCAAGGGTTTGCTTTTTTGAGCGCCTTTCTTGGACTCAACCTGCGTGGAGAGAT
>CAIOJL010000114.1 GCA_903858595.1 uncultured Spartobacteria bacterium
GACGACGATATTGCGTCGCTCGGAGAGGGCTTTGTTGGTCGCGTCCCTCTCGGCTGCGAATTTGTGAATCGTCGTGAAGATGACCCCACCGCTGGCACGATTCAGGAGTTCCCGGAGATGCTCCCGGCTGCTTGCCTGCACGGGCATCTGTCCCAGCGTCTCATGGCAGCGCTGAAACTGTCCAAAGAGCTGGTCATCGAGATCATTCCGATCGGTCAGCACCACGAGAGTTGGATTCTGCATCGCAGAATGTCGCGCCATCCGTCCCGCGTAGAAGAGCATCGAGAAGCTCTTGCCGCTTCCCTGCGTGTGCCAGACCACCCCGGCCCGTCGATCACCCGGGGCCCCCTCCTCCATGCGACCCGACCAGTAGGCACCGTCGCCCTCCTTGGCTCGGTTCTCGTCGCCCATTCCGCTAGCACGGATCGTCTCCTCGACGGCGGCATTCACCGCGTGGAACTGATGATACCCAGCGATGATCTTGTGGACTGACCCGTTGTCCGGATCCTCCTCGTAGGTCACAAAATGCTCCAGCAGTCCCAGGAAGCGCTTCCGGTCAAAGACTCCGCGGATCAGTACCTCTAGCTCCAGTGCGCTCTTCGGGGCATCCCCATCTCCCTCGATCGTTCGCCAGACTTTGAACCATTCCTGATTCGCCGTTAGCGATCCGATCCGGGCCTGCAGACCATCGGAGACCACGAGGATCTCGTTATAGCTCATCAGGGAGGGAATCTCCGCTTTATATGTCTGGAGCTGGGAGAAGGCGCTCCAGATCGTCGCCTCCTCGTCAGCGGCATTCTTCAGCTCGATTACGGCGAGCGGCAGACCGTTCAGGAAGAGAATCACATCGGGACGGCGGTTATGCTGCCCCTCGATCACGGTGAACTGATTCACCGCCACCCAGTCATTCGCGGTCGGATCGGCGAAATCCACGAGCCGTACCCGATCGCCGGCGACCGATCCATCGGGTCGCTTGTACTCCACCGGCACTCCGTCGCGCAGATGATGGTGGAATGAGCGGTTGTTTCCGATCAGGGAGGTCGTCTCGTGACGCAGGACCTTCCTCAGAGCCTCCTCCCGTGCCTCCTCAGGGATCGCTGGATTCAGCCGATGGATTGCCTCCCGGAGACGTCCCTTCAGCACCACATCGGAGAAGGAATCCCGCTCCGAGGCAGACTCCCCCGGAGCCATATTGGGACCATGCTCGACGGCATAGCCCAGCTCAGCCAGCCACTCCAGCGTAGCCTCCTCGAGATGGGATTCGTTCAAGGACATGAGAAATTCTTAATTGACGGAGTGCGTGTATCTAACGAGATTGATCTCGGAGATTCGGCTAAGAGATTGCAGGGACTTCGGTCCCCCCAGTCTCAAACGCTTTATCTCCTTTTTATTTCCGGGCTGTGTAGGGATCGGGCACATAGACGATTCCTTGGGTTTTGAAAGCTACTCCATCCCGATAGCCATCTCCTCGCCATTGTAGGCGATCCAAAAACGGAGCGAATTCCTCAGCCACTTCGGGTCGGGCTACCTTCTCAGACATTCCTGGCAGACGTAACCCCACATTGATCGCGTAGATAAGCATATCGGCTACCTGAACCGGATAGGCCATATCTGATGCCACAAAGAAAGGAGAGGGAACGATCCTTGTGCTCCGGTAGCGCCCCTTGGAGGTTTCCTTGAAGTACCATTCCATCCGTCGCACGAATCGACGATCCTGCATCTTCTCGGATTCATCCATCACCAGCAGCCCTGTCTCATTCTGGTATTCCAGCATGTAGAAATAGCGCTCGAGCATGAAAATCAGATCCTTCCTGAGGACGTCTTCAGGGGAAAGATGTGATGGTGTGTCTTTCGGAGGCCTCAGACCGCGGGGAATAATCGATGCAAAGATACTGGCCTCGTGCTGATCCAGCAGATCAAAAACTCCCCTCACCATCGTCAGACATGCCTGTCCATAGGCCGTGAATTCATCACGGGTGGGCTGCTGTTTGCGTAGCCCCTTGCTAAGGAAGACCAGACAATGCTTTCGACGCTCGGCATCTTCCATTTCCGGCGCTTGGGCCGCGAACTTGAATCGATCCTTATCTAGAAGGCGACATCCCTTGATCTCCTTCTTGAAGCGGTGCAGATGATCTCCGAACGACGCCTGCTCCAGCGTCGAAAGCGCCTTCACAAAAGGCCATAGCTTTCTGGCATGAAGAGCGAACCCTCCATGCACTTCATATGGAAGATTCCGGTGATCGTGACCGCTTTCGTCGAGGAAAAGGAGATAGCTCATGATTTAGGGAATCGTGTCAAACAAGCGAGCCACTCTTGAAACATACAAAGACTCCTGAGGAATGTCACTGCACTCCCCAAGTCCAAGGTCTGTTTCGCTTAGCCTCCTGTGACTTCCGACTCGAAGCCCGTCGCCGGATTTTCCCTTTCATTTGCAGCAACTCCATCGGTCCGGGCTTGGCTTCCGGGATCAGGGCGTCGAGGCGATCGAGCAGACCAAGCACCCGGCAGACACGGAGAAACGCGGAGAGCTGAGCCGCCACCTCACCCGACTCCAGTCGCTCGAGTGTCCTCTTGGCGACTCCGGCCTGCTCGGCCAGCGCCGCCTGCGTC